>NZ_VJWO01000219.1:0-294 GCF_014889455.1 Pseudomonas sp. K8 | reverse complement strand
GGCCCTGGAAGAGCGTCGCTTTGAAGCCGAACAGAACGACGAACCGTTCGACTGGAACCAGGAAAAACAGCTGCTGGCGATGCCGCAGGACCAGAGCAAGCACTGATCATTCAATGTGGGAGGGGGCTTGCCCCCGATGGCGGTGTGTCAGCCAATACATGCATGACTGATCCACCACTATCGGGGGCAAGCCCCCTCCCACACTACCGAGAGCCAGTACCTGGGCCAGGACATGATGAGCCAGGTCATCCTGCGTTACCCGCAAATTGCCCATCTGGTGCCACGCGACCTGCT
>NZ_VJWO01000218.1:0-294 GCF_014889455.1 Pseudomonas sp. K8 | reverse complement strand
GGCCCTGGAAGAGCGTCGCTTTGAAGCCGAACAGAACGACGAACCGTTCGACTGGAACCAGGAAAAACAGCTGCTGGCGATGCCGCAGGACCAGAGTAAGCACTGATCATTCAATGTGGGAGGGGGCTTGCCCCCGATGGCGGTGTGTCAGCCAATACATGCATGATTGATCCACCGCTATCGGGGGCAAGCCCCCTCCCACACTACCGAGAGCCAGTACCTGGGTCAGGACATGATGAGCCAGGTCATCCTGCGTTACCCGCAAATCGCCCATCTGGTGCCACGCGACCTGCT
>NZ_VJWO01000217.1:0-303 GCF_014889455.1 Pseudomonas sp. K8 | reverse complement strand
CCGTGTCCGGCGCCACCTCTTCCACCAGCAAGTGGTCGATGCCGACGTCGCCGAACTCATTGATCAGCAGCGCCGTGTCGCCGAGGCTTGCGCCCTGCAGCAGGCGCGTGAGCAAGCTGGTCTTGCCGCTGCCGAGGAAGCCGGTGATGACGTTGAGGGCAATACTCATATGTTACCTCCTACAAGGGGCATTCCAAGTGATCGAGTAGTTGCGGGTCGAGGGGATCCAGCTGGCGCCCGAGCATGGTTTCGGCCGCTTGCCAGAGTGCCGAGGCTTGCGCCCTGCAGCAGGCGCGTGAGCAA
>NZ_VJWO01000216.1:0-309 GCF_014889455.1 Pseudomonas sp. K8 | reverse complement strand
TTTAATCTTGACGATGACCTACTCTCACATGGGGAAACCCCACACTACCATCGGCGATGCATCGTTTCACTGCTGAGTTCGGGATGGGATCAGGTGGTTCCAATGCTCTATGGTCGTCAAGAAATTCTGTGTACCAGACCGTTGCCTTGGCAACGCTCCAGTGAAATTCGTGGACTTCTACTAAAACAAAACCCCTGTCTGCGCGAGCAAACAGGGGTTCTGGAATTTAATCTTGACGATGACCTACTCTCACATGGGGAAACCCCACACTACCATCGGCGATGCATCGTTTCACTGCTGAGTTCGGGA
>NZ_VJWO01000215.1:0-312 GCF_014889455.1 Pseudomonas sp. K8 | reverse complement strand
CCCACGAAGACCACTGCCTGACCACGCACAAAAAATGTGGGAGGGAGCTTGCTCCCGATAGCGGTGGTTCAGGCACTCATGCAGTGACTGCCACTCCGTCATCGGGGGCAAGCCCCCTCCCACATGGACCGCATTTCATTGGAGTTAGTGGCATTTGGTCATGGTTTTTAAAGGGCCAGCAAGCTGGGTCGCTTTAAATTGCAGGACGTTTCCTAGACAATCTGCGCCGCCTTGTGCCTGTTGGAATCGATGGCTAGTCTGCGGTCCGTCACTGCCAAATCAGTGATCGGGTTTAGTCGCCCGGATTCAGAA
>NZ_VJWO01000214.1:0-339 GCF_014889455.1 Pseudomonas sp. K8 | reverse complement strand
CATGGGGTACGGTTGCGCCGCGTCTCGATGATGTTCGGCAACTGGGAAATCCGCCCCAGCAACCGCCCCAACGCGTCCAGCCCCGGAATCTCGATGGTCAGGGACATCAACGCGGTGTTGTCCTCCTGTTTGCTTGATGTCCCACGGGCACCCGTATTGCGGGTCGCGCAGGCGATTCATCAGGTGCAGCAGGTCTTCAAGTGAATACATCTTTCTATTCCCGATCAGGTATGAACACCGCCGATCAACTGTGGGAGGGGGCTTGCCCCCGATTGCGGTGGATCAACCAAGAATCTGGTACCTGACACTCCGCTTTCGGGGGCAAGCCCCCTCCCACCT
>NZ_VJWO01000213.1:0-340 GCF_014889455.1 Pseudomonas sp. K8 | reverse complement strand
CTGTAACTTCAGAACCCTGCAAAACCCTGTGGGAGGGGGCTTGCCCCCGATAGCGCAGTGTCAGTCGCAGAATTTGCCAACTGACCCACTGCTATCGGGGGCAAGCCCCCTCCCACATTGAGATATTTGTCGGTCTGAGATCAGCGGTAAGCGGTCGCGAATCCCTTCGCGTTCGGTGGCATCGAAAACTACTCTTTGCACTACACGATGCCGCTGTAACTTCAGAACCCTGCAAAACCCTGTGGGAGGGGGCTTGCCCCCGATAGCGCAGTGTCAGTCGCAGAATTTGCCAACTGACCCACTGCTATCGGGGGCAAGCCCCCTCCCACATTGAGATATT
>NZ_VJWO01000212.1:0-387 GCF_014889455.1 Pseudomonas sp. K8 | reverse complement strand
CTGCTGCGCAGCCGGGGCATCGGCTCCGGGCCGCACGAAACCATCCCCGACGAGCTGCTTGAACGTTTGGGCTTGAGCCGTGACAAGGCTGAAGAAGTCGTGGCCAAGGTGCTGGATGCCGAGGTGCTGTTGCGCGAATTGGCCTCGCAGTTCAGCCAGGGCTGAATCGGTAGCTTGTTAGATCGCTATCGGGGGCAAGCCCCCTCCCACATTTTGATCTGCGAACACGGTCAAGTGTGGGAGGGGGCTTGCCCCCGATGAATCCACCTCGGTCTACTGCTTTTTCTTCGGCTTCAAATACTTGGTCAAGCCCTGGAACCAGATCACCAGCGCCGGGTTGCCCTTGATCTGGATCGACTTGTCCTGAATCCCCGTCATGAACGCCAG
>NZ_VJWO01000211.1:0-402 GCF_014889455.1 Pseudomonas sp. K8 | reverse complement strand
CTTCGGCGCCTGCCAACGGCACCATCACCGTGACTGCGGTGAACGACGCGCCGGTCGCAGCACCGACCACCGCAACGGGTTCCGAAGATCCGGTTCAAGGCATCGAAGTCAAACTGAGCGCGACCGACGTAGATGGCGTGGCAGACGTGAAATCTTTCACCGTCGGCACGCCAACCAACGGCACGTTCTACACCGATGCCGCCATGACCAAGCCGGTGACCGGCGCTATTGATGCGGTCAACGGCGAAGCCACCGTTTACTTCAAACCAAACGCGAACTTCAACGGCACCGCGAACTTCACCTACACCGCTACCGACGGCGGTATCGCTGACGGCGGCAGCCCGCTGACCTCAGCTCCGGCTAACGGCACTATCACCGTGACCCCGGTCAATGACGCGCCAG
>NZ_VJWO01000210.1:0-421 GCF_014889455.1 Pseudomonas sp. K8 | reverse complement strand
AATCCACCTCGGTCTACTGCTTTTTCTTCGGCTTCAAATACTTGGTCAAGCCCTGGAACCAGATCACCAGCGCCGGGTTGCCCTTGATCTGGATCGACTTGTCCTGAATCCCCGTCATGAACGCCAGGTCTTTGTCACCCAACCTACGACGGCCAATACGCCGAGTACCCCAACCTGGTGTGCCTGGCCGTGCGCCTGCTGCGCAGCCGGGGCATCGGCTCCGGGCCGCACGAAACCATCCCCGACGAGCTGCTTGAACACCTGGGCTTGAGCCGTGACAAGGCTGAAGAAGTTGTGGCCAAGGTGCTGGATGCCGAGGTGCTGTTGCGCGAATTGGCCTCGCAGTTCAGCCAGGGCTGAATCGGTAGCTTGTTAGATCGCTATCGGGGGCAAGCCCCCTCCCACATTTTGATCTGCGAAC
>NZ_VJWO01000020.1:0-96164 GCF_014889455.1 Pseudomonas sp. K8 | reverse complement strand
GCGGGGAAATCAGCTTGGCCGTGTGTCCCATCGCCATCAGTTGGCGAGCGACAAAATGCGACCCTGCACAGGCCTCCATCACCACGACACAGCTCGGCACATTGCCGAAAAACTGCATCATCTGCGCTCGTGAGCATTTTCTGCGAAACACCTCGCAGCCCGACTTATCCTGGCCGTGCAGGTGGAAAGTATGTTTGCCGAGATCGATACCGATCAGTGCTGATTCGCTCATGATGATGGCCTCCGAAAACAAAACACCCCGTGAAAGCGTAGCCCTCACAGGGTGTTGGGGGTGACCATCTCATTAACCGGCCTTCTCAGGCCGGTTTTTTTTACCGCAAACGTGGCTTACAGCTTGCCGGCGTTCTCGGTCAGGTAGGCTGCAACGCCTTCTGGCGAAGCGTTCATGCCTTTGTCGCCTTTTTTCCAGTTGGCAGGGCAGACTTCGCCGTGCTCTTCGTGGAATTGCAGCGCGTCGACCAGACGGATCAGCTCTTCCATGTTACGGCCCAGCGGCAGGTCGTTGATGATCTGCGAGCGCACAACGCCCTTGTCATCGATCAGGAACGCGCCACGGAACGCCACGCCGCCTTCGGACTCAACGTCGTAGGCCTTGGCGATGTCGTGCTTCATGTCGGCAGCCATGGTGTATTTGACTTTGCCGATGCCGCCATCGTTGATGGCAGTGTTGCGCCAGGCGTTGTGGGTGAAATGGGAGTCGATGGAAACCGCGACCACTTCAACGTTACGCGCCTTGAAATCGTCCATGCGGTGGTCCAGAGCGATCAGCTCCGAAGGGCAGACGAAAGTGAAGTCCAGCGGGTAGAAGAACACCAGGCCGTATTTGCCTTTGATGGCTTCAGACAGCTTGAAGCTGTCAACGATTTCGCCAGTGCCGAGAACGGCAGGTACGTCGAAATCCGGGGCTTGTTTGCCGACGAGTACGCTCATTGGATATCTCCTGATGCAGGGGTGACGATTGAAGTAAAAGGACCGGCCTCGAGTCTGCCGCGCATAAGCGACAAGCCTGTGACGCAGTCACGCTTCGTGAAGACCGACCATCATACACTGAAAAAACCGTTCGTCAGCGCACAGGCAAAGTCGCGGCCCAGCACGGCAAAACTACTTTGACAATCATTCTCGTTAACATTAAGATCCATCGCACTTAAGCCTTAAACCCGCGATGGTTCTCCCTTATGTATGTCTGCCTCTGCACTGGCGTCACCGACGGACAAATCCGCGAAGCAATCTACGAAGGTTGCTGCAGCTACAAGGAAGTGCGTGAAACGACCGGCGTTGCCAGCCAATGTGGCAAATGTGCTTGCCTCGCCAAGCAAGTGGTACGGGAAACCCTGACGCAGCTGCAAACAGCTCAGGTCGCGCTGCCCTATTCAGCAGAATTTACACACGCCTGAATCAACGTATTTTAAAGAGCCGGACTTAGTGTCCGGCTTTTTTATGCCCGCAATTCAATTAGTTAGGGCCAAGACGCGGAACATAAACATTCTTATTCAGATTAATTTTCATTTATTATTCAATAACTTAGGTTTGACACTCAGGGGTGCGCCACGCAGACTCCTGCTTATATACCGCGAATAAAGGGCAGGACCCCAATCATGAAAGGCGACATCTCAGTCATCCAGCAACTCAACAAAATCCTTGGCAATGAACTGGTCGCGATCAATCAGTACTTTCTGCATGCGCGCATGTATGACGATTGGGGCCTGGAAAAGCTGGGCAAGCGTGAGTACAAGGAATCGATCAAAGCCATGAAGGACGCCGATGCCCTGATCAAGCGCATCCTGTTCCTGGAAGGCCTGCCGAACGTACAGGACCTGGGCAAGCTGAACATCGGCGAGCACACCCACGAAATGATCAGCAGCGACCTGGGCTTCGAACGCAAGAGCCACAGCGAGCTCAAGGCCGCCATCGCTCACTGCGAAGTGACCAAGGACTTCGGCAGCCGCGAACTGCTGGAAGATATCCTGGAAGACCAGGAAGAACATATCGACTGGCTGGAAACCCAACTGGGCCTGATCGACAAGGTCAGCCTGGAGAACTACCTGCAATCGCAGATGGGTGAATAACCCTTATTCACGGTAGGCGCGAGTTTGCTCGCGAAAAACTCAAGGGCCCCGCATTCCATCAGGGGGCCCGCGTTATCGTTGACGTTCTTCGCGAGCAAGCTCGCTCCTACAGATGAAGTACAAAAAAGCCCCGCTCTCGTATGAGAAGCGGGGCTTTTTGTTGCAGGCCAATCAAGCTTCAGTCTGGGCTGCCGCTTTTGCCGCTGCGTCTTTGACCAACGTCTGCAACTCACCGTTCTCGAACATTTCACTGATGATGTCGCTGCCGCCGACCAGCTCACCGGCTACCCACAGTTGCGGGAAAGTTGGCCAGTTAGCGTACTTCGGCAGGTTCGCGCGAATTTCCGGGTTTTGCAGGATATCCACATAAGCGAATTTCTCGCCACATTTCATGATGGCTTGGGACGCTTTCGCGGAGAAGCCGCACTGCGGGGCATTCGGAGAGCCCTTCATGTAAAGCAGAATGGTGTTGTTGGCAATCTGCTCTTTGATCGTTTCGATGATATCCATGGAACACCTCGGCTGGAACTTTGCGACTCACAGGTCGGCACGGTGGCGCATTGTAACGCAAAATCCCAGCGTGGTGCTCGGAGACCTTATGCCGCAGCTACGTGGACCGGAACGCCGTTCAGCGCGGCATTGCCCGATAACTCATCCAACTGCCGCTCGTCGGTCAGGTCGTTCGCGCTGGCACCCGGCTGACGGCTGGCGATCGTCATCTGCACGCCCGGACGCCCGTGGCCCCAACCATGCGGCAGGCTGACCACGCCTGGCATCATGTCCAGGCTGGCCGCGACCTCGACCTCGATCATGCCGATGCGCGAACTGACCTTCACCCGCTGCCCGTCGCTCAATTGGCGGCGGGCCAGATCCTCCGGATGCATGAGCAGTTGGTGCCGGGGCTTGCCCTTCACCAGGCGGTGATAGTTATGCATCCAGGAATTGTTGCTGCGCACATGGCGGCGGCCGATCAACAGCAATTCGTCGGCCGGTGGCAGCGGTTGCGCCGCGAAGCGCGCGAGGTCCGCCAGAATCACGGCCGGCGCGGCCTGTACCCGGCCATTCGCAGTTTTCAGGCGCGCGGCGAGGTTGGGCGTCAGGGGGCCCAGGTCCACGCCGTGGGGGTGTTCGGCGAGCATTGCCACCGACAATTGGTGGCTGGAAGTATCGCCATACACGCCGGCGCGCAGGCCGAAGTCGATCATCTGCGCCGGTGGCAGGGTCGGCTTGAGCGCAACCCCGGTGTGCGCGGCAAACGCCTTGGCCAGGCCGACGAAGATTTCCCAGTCGTGCAGCGCGCCGTCAGGCTTGGGCAGGATCGCACGATTGAAACGGCTGACATTGCGCACCGCGAACATATTGAAGGTGGTGTCGTAGTGATCGTTTTCCAGCGCCGAGGTGGACGGCAGGATCAGGTCGGCATAACGCGTCGTCTCGTTGATGTAGAGATCGACGCTGACCATGAATTCCAGCCCATCCAGGGCCTGCTCCAACTGGCGACCATTCGGCGTCGATAGCACCGGATTGCCAGCCACGGTGACCAGGGCGCGGATCTGTCCTTCACCTTCGGTGAGCATTTCTTCCGCCAACGCCGACACCGGCAACTCGCCACCGTACTCCGGACGCCCCGACACACGGCTCTGCCAACGATTGAAATGCCCGCCGGAGGTGGAGGCCACCAGGTCCACCGCTGGCGTGGTACACAAGGCGCCGCCTGGACGATCCAGGTTACCGGTGACCAGATTGATCAATTGCACCAGCCAATGGCACAGCGTGCCGAATGCCTGGGTCGAAACGCCCATGCGCCCGTAACACACGGCCCTGTCCGCCGCGGCAAAATCCCGCGCCAACTGGCGGATCTGCTCGGCAGGCAGCGCGCACTGGCGGCTCATGGCCTCAGCGGTAAACCCGGCGATTGCGCGGCGCACGTCGTCCAGGCCGTCGACTGGCAAGTGACTGGCACGGGTCAGGTTTTCGGCAAACAACGTGTTGAGCAGTCCGAACAGCAACGCGGCGTCGCCACCGGGCCGTACAAACAGGTGCTGATCGGCAATCGCCGCCGTCTCGCTGCGCCGCGGGTCGACCACCACCACTTTGCCACCCCGGGCCTGGATGGCCTTGAGGCGCTTCTCCACGTCGGGCACGGTCATGATGCTGCCGTTGGACGCCAGCGGGTTGCCGCCGAGGATCAGCATGAAGTCGGTGTGGTCGATATCCGGAATCGGCAACAACAGGCCATGGCCGTACATCAGGTGGCTGCTGAGGTGATGAGGCAACTGGTCGACCGACGTCGCGGAAAACCGGTTGCGTGTTTTGAGCAGGCCAAGGAAGTAATTGCTGTGGGTCATCAGCCCGTAGTTATGCACGCTGGGATTGCCCTGGTACACCGCCACTGAATTCTGTCCGTAGCGAGCCTGGATGCCCGCCAGTTTTTCGGCCACCAGCGCGAAGGCGTCTTCCCACGCAATCGGTTGCCATTCGCTACCCACCCGCAACATGGGTTGGTGCAGGCGGTCCGGGTCATTCTGGATATCCTGCAACGCCACTGCCTTGGGGCAGATATGCCCGCGACTGAAGGTGTCCAGTGGGTCGCCCTTGATCGACGTGATCGCCAGGCTGCCGTCTTCGGCTTGGGTGGTTTCCAGGGTCAGGCCACAGATGGCTTCGCACAGATGGCAGGCACGGTGGTGGAGAGTCTTGGTCATGGCCAGTCTCTTTATTAGGGCTTTGGCCTGACTATGGGCCGCGACTGCGGCGGGCACCAGCAACGTTCGTCGCGTGAATCGAAGGGCATCAGGCCAGGCCATGGGCAAGCGTGAGAAAATGTTTCAAAACCTGCCGAAGTGCCCCTGAAACCGACGCAGCCTGGCCTGGCCCCGCCCTCGCGGATTGCAAAAGGTCGCAGGGCCAGTGTACAAATGACCTGCTGCTGTCAGGAAATCGTCTTCAAAAGCGCTCTCGCGCCTGTCTGAACACCCCTAAACACCGTAGCCCTATTGGTAAGACGCGACATTTAATTATAAGATCGCGCCTTCCCCTATTTCGTCGCCCCGTGCGGCTTTCGCCGCAGGTCTCGCCCGTTTTCACAATAAACAAGGCTTTGAGTATCTGCGGTCTGTTGCAAAAAGGTAGTTAATGATGAGCGCAAGGCACTTTCTCTCCCTGATGGATTGCACGCCCGAAGAGCTGGTCAGCGTGATCCGTCGAGGCATTGAGCTTAAAGACCTGCGTAACCGCGGCGTACTGTTCGAGCCTTTGAAAAACCGCGTGCTCGGGATGATTTTCGAGAAATCGTCGACCCGCACCCGCTTGTCCTTCGAGGCCGGCATGATCCAGTTGGGTGGCCAGGCCATCTTCCTGTCGCCGCGTGACACCCAGTTGGGCCGTGGCGAGCCAATCAGCGATTGCGCGATTGTCATGTCGCGCATGCTCGATGCGGTGATGATCCGGACCTTTGCCCACAGCACCCTGACCGAGTTTTCCGCGAACTCTCGGGTACCGGTGATCAACGGCCTGTCCGATGACCTGCACCCGTGCCAGTTGCTGGCCGACATGCAAACCTTCCTCGAGCACCGTGGCTCGATCCAGGGCAAGACCGTGGCCTGGATCGGCGACGGCAACAACATGTGCAACAGTTATATAGAAGCGGCGATCCAGTTCGACTTCCACCTGCGCATCGCCTGCCCGGAAGGCTTCGAGCCGTCCGCCGAATTCCTGGCCAAAGCCGATGGTCGCGTGCAGATCCTGCGTGATCCAAAAGACGCGGTGGTCGGCGCGCACCTGGTAAGCACCGATGTCTGGACCTCCATGGGCCAGGAAGACGAAACCGCCAAGCGCCTGAAGCTGTTTGCACCGTTCCAGGTCACCCGCGCCCTGCTCGACCTGGCCGCGCCGGACGTGCTGTTCATGCACTGCCTGCCTGCCCACCGTGGCGAAGAAATCAGCCTCGATCTGCTCGACGACCCGCGCTCGGTCGCCTGGGACCAGGCAGAAAACCGTCTGCATGCACAAAAGGCCCTGCTCGAATTTCTGGTCGAACCGGCGTACCACCACGCATGAGCAAGCCATTACTGCTGAACCTGCGCAATCTGGCATGCGGCTATCAAGATCAGCGGGTGGTACAGAACCTCAACCTGCACCTCAACGCCGGCGACATCGGTTGCCTGCTCGGCTCCTCGGGGTGCGGCAAGACCACCACCCTGCGTGCGATCGCAGGGTTCGAACCGGTACACGAAGGCGAAATCAGCCTGGCCGGCGAAGTCATCTCCAGTGCAGGGTTCACCCTGGCGCCGGAGAAACGTCGCATCGGCATGGTGTTCCAGGACTACGCGCTATTTCCCCACCTGAGCGTGGCCGACAACATCGCCTTTGGCATTCGCAAGCACCCGCAGAAAGACCGCGTGGTCGCCGAATTGCTGGAGCTGGTCAACCTGAAGAACCTGGGCAAGCGTTTCCCCCACGAGCTGTCCGGTGGTCAGCAACAACGCGTGGCCCTCGCCCGCGCCTTGGCGCCGGAGCCGCAATTGTTGCTGCTCGACGAACCCTTCTCCAACCTCGATGGCGAGCTGCGACGCAAGCTCAGCCATGAGGTGCGCGAGATTCTCAAGGCACGTGGCACCAGTGCGATCCTGGTGACCCATGACCAGGAAGAAGCGTTTGCCGTGAGTGACCACGTCGGTGTGTTCAAGGAAGGTCGCCTGGAGCAGTGGGATACGCCCTACAACCTCTATCACGAACCGCTCACACCCTACGTCGCAAGCTTTGTCGGCCAGGGCTATTTCATCCGTGGCCAATTGTGTACGCCGGAATCGGTCAGCACCGAGCTCGGCGACCTGCGCGGCAACCGCGCGTATAGCTGGCCGTCAGGTGGCGCCGTGGATGTATTGCTGCGCCCGGACGACATCGTCTACGCACCAGACAGCGCGTTGAAAGCGCGGATCGTCGGCAAGACGTTCCTCGGCGCCTCGACCTTGTACCGCCTGCAACTGCCGACGGGTGCCCAGCTGGAGTCGATCTTCCCCAGCCACGCCGACCATCAGGTCGGTGCAGACGTGGGGATCCGCGTCGCCGTCGAACACCTGGTGCTGTTCCGGGCTTCCGGCAGCACGGCGGCGCAGATTCCGCACACCGATTCGGGTGTGCGGCGCTACAGCCCGGCCAACTGAAGAAACCCGCTCCAGCCTTCGAACTCAGGCCCGGCCGATCGGCGCGAACGTGGCCTGGGTATGCTCGGCCAGAACCGCTGCGGACAACTCCACTTCCAACCCCCGTCTCCCGGCGCTGACAAAAATCGTCGGGAACAGCTGCGCGGTAATATCAATAAAGGTGCGCAAACGCTTTTTCTGTCCCAGCGGGCTGATCCCACCCAGCAGATAGCCAGTGGAACGCTGCGCCGCCGCCGGGTCGGCCATCTCGACTTTTTTCACCCCGGCGGCGTGCGCCAGGGCTTTCAAGTCCAGACTTCCGACGACCGGCACCACCGCCACCAATAATTCACCCTTCTCGCTGCTCGCCAGCAAGGTCTTGAACACCTGCGCCGGGTCCAGACCCAACTTTTCCGCGGCCTCCAGGCCATACGATGCAGCTTTGGGATCGTGTTCATAACTGTGAATGCGATGTTCGGCGCGAACTTTTTTCAACAAATCCAATGCAGGGGTCATGGACGCTCCAGGCGTGGCAAACGGATGGCTAATTCTAGGCCAAGCCCACACAAAACGCTCTAGTACGCCCCTCACTCATGGCAATACTTACTGTGGCGAGCGTGATTATTCATCAAACCTATAGTTCGAAAATGACTGATAGTTCACTTTCGACCTTTGACAGCAGTCATTCTTGTCTATATTTTTTCGTTTCCGAATACTGTAGGAATACATCCGCAGCATTCCAGCAGTAAGCCGTGCCCGGGATGGGGATCCTCGACACGGTGAAAATCGCGCAAGGCCCGTTGAGGCCAGACGCCAGACAAGAACAACAAATTGAGGTTTTCCATGACAACTGCACTTCAACAGCCTTCACTTTCGAGCCAATGCATGGCCGAATTCCTGGGGACTGCGCTTCTGATCTTCTTCGGTACCGGTTGTGTCGCTGCGCTCAAGGTCGCGGGTGCCAGCTTTGGCTTATGGGAAATCAGTATCATCTGGGGGATCGGCGTAAGCATGGCGATCTACCTGAGCGCGGGCATCTCCGGGGCGCATCTGAACCCGGCGGTCAGCATCGCCCTGTGTCTCTTTGCCGATTTCGACAAGCGCAAACTGCCCTTCTATATCCTCGCCCAAGTCGCCGGCGCCTTCTGCTCCGCGGCCCTGGTGTACACGCTCTACAGCAACCTGTTTTTCGATTACGAACAAACCCACCATCTGGTGCGCGGCACCCAGGCCAGCCTGGAACTGGCCTCGGTATTCTCGACTTATCCCCATGCACTGCTGAGCACGGCCCAGGCCTTCCTGGTGGAAATGGTCATCACCGCGATCCTGATGGGCGTGATCATGGCCCTGACCGACGATAACAACGGCCTGCCACGCGGCCCGTTGGCACCGCTGCTGATCGGCTTGCTGATCGCGGTGATTGGCAGCGCGATGGGCCCGCTGACCGGCTTTGCGATGAACCCGGCACGGGATTTCGGGCCCAAGCTGATGACCTTTTTCGCCGGTTGGGGTGAAATGGCCTTTACTGGCGGGCGTGATATTCCCTACTTCCTGGTGCCGATTTTCGCACCGATTGTCGGCGCATGCCTGGGGGCTGCAGCGTATCGCGGGCTGATTGCCCGTCACCTGCCAAGCGCCGCACCCGCTGTCGCCGAAACCGAAGACAGCGCCGTCAACGGCAACACCCGCATTTCCTGATAGCCAGCCTGGTCCACCCTGCCCCTTCGTGGCCCAGGCGGTTTACCCACTTCCTTATTTCTCGTCCAAGGCAATCGACATGACCGACATTCAGAATAAGAACTACATCATTGCCCTCGATCAGGGCACCACCAGTTCCCGGGCGATCATCTTCGATCGTGACGCCAACGTGGTCTGCACCGCCCAACGTGAGTTCGCCCAGCATTACCCGCAAGCGGGCTGGGTCGAACATGACCCGATGGAAATCTTCGCGACCCAGAGCGCGGTGATGGTCGAAGCCCTGGCCCAGGCCGGCCTGCACCATGACCAGGTCGCCGCCATCGGCATCACCAACCAGCGCGAAACCACCGTGGTCTGGGACAAAGTCACCGGCCGCCCGATCTACAACGCCATCGTTTGGCAGTGCCGCCGCAGCACCGAGATCTGCCAGCAGCTCAAGCGTGATGGCCACGAGCAATACATCAGCGATACCACCGGCCTGGTCACCGACCCGTACTTCTCCGGCACCAAGCTCAAGTGGATTCTCGATAACGTCGAAGGCAGCCGCGAACGTGCGCGCAACGGCGAGCTGCTGTTCGGCACCATCGACAGCTGGCTGATCTGGAAATTCACCGGCGGCAAGACCCACGTCACCGACTACACCAACGCCTCGCGCACCATGCTCTTCAACATCCACACCCTGGAGTGGGACGCGAAGATGCTGGACATCCTCGATGTGCCACGGGAAATGCTGCCAGAAGTGAAATCGTCGTCGGAAATCTACGGCCGCACCAAGAGTGGCATTGCCATCGGCGGCATCGCCGGTGACCAGCAGGCCGCGCTGTTCGGCCAGATGTGCGTGGAACCGGGCCAGGCCAAGAACACCTATGGCACCGGTTGCTTCCTGCTGATGAACACTGGCGACAAAGCGGTGAAATCCAAGCACGGCATGCTCACCACCATCGCCTGCGGCCCGCGTGGCGAAGTGGCCTACGCCCTGGAAGGCGCCGTGTTCAACGGTGGTTCCACCGTACAGTGGCTGCGCGACGAGCTGAAAATCATCAACGACGCCCACGACACCGAATACTTCGCCGGCAAGGTCAAGGACAGCAACGGCGTGTACCTGGTGCCCGCGTTCACCGGCCTGGGCGCGCCGTATTGGGACCCGTATGCCCGTGGCGCGTTGTTCGGCCTGACCCGTGGTGTGCGCGTGGATCACATTATTCGTGCAGCTCTGGAGTCGATTGCCTACCAGACCCGCGACGTATTGGACGCGATGCAGCAGGACTCCGGCGAACGCCTTAAATCCCTGCGCGTGGACGGCGGCGCAGTGGCCAACAACTTCCTGATGCAGTTCCAGGCCGATATCCTCGGCACCCAGGTCGAACGCCCGCAAATGCGCGAAACCACGGCACTCGGCGCCGCCTACCTGGCGGGCCTGGCCTGCGGCTTCTGGGGCAGTCTGGAGGAATTGCGCGGCAAAGCGGTGATCGAGCGCGAATTCGAACCCCAGCTCGAAGAAGCGGCCAAGGAGAAACTCTACGCCGGCTGGCAAAAAGCGGTGAGCCGCACCCGTGATTGGGAACCTCACGAAGGCGCTGAATAAGCCCTTCACCGGAACCACTTAGGGTTGTAACTGGCAGGGAGCAGATTCCTGCGTCATCATGGGCCACTTTTGTATGGCAGCCCAAAGGACGCCCAATGAATCTGCCTCCCCGCCAGCAACAAATCCTCGAACTGGTCCGCGAACGCGGCTACGTCAGTATCGAGGAAATGGCGCAGTTGTTCGTTGTCACCCCGCAAACCATCCGCCGCGATATCAACCAGCTCGCGGACGCCAACCTGTTGCGCCGCTACCACGGCGGCGCAGCCTATGATTCCAGCGTCGAAAACACCGCATACGCCATGCGGGCCGACCAGATGCGCGACGAGAAACAGCGCATCGGCGAAGCGATCGCCGCACAAATCCCCGACCATGCCTCGCTGTTCATCAACATCGGCACCACCACCGAATCCATCGCCCGTGCGTTGCTCAACCACAATCACCTGAAAATCATCACCAACAACCTCAACGTCGCCACCATGCTCAGCGCCAAGGACGACTTCGACGTACTGCTGACTGGCGGGAGTGTGCGACGTGACGGCGGCGTGGTGGGCCAGGCCAGCGTCGACTTTATCAACCAGTTCAAGGTCGATTTCGCCCTGGTCGGCATCAGCGGTATCGATGAAGACGGCAGCCTGCTCGACTTCGACTACCAGGAAGTGCGGGTTTCCCAGGCGATCATCGCCAATGCACGCAAGGTGATCCTGGCGGCTGACTCGAGCAAATTCGGGCGCAATGCCATGATTCGCCTGGGCCCGATCAGCCTGGTGGACTGCCTGGTGACTGACCAGCAGCCGGTGCCAGCGCTGGTGCAGTTGTTGAACCAGCATAAGGTTCGGCTGGAAGTCGTCTAGCGTCTGCACTGACGCTATCGGGGGCAAGCCCCCTCCCACACTTTGATGTGTGAACCCATTCAAATGTGGGAGGGGGCTTGCCCCCGATAGCAATTGATCCAGCCCCATTTCCTTGAGCCTTCCCCAGGCACATGTTCACAAATTTTCCTTTTCTCGCCCTTCGATGAGTTTTTTCAATCGAAGTCGGGTGGCTGTGGGCGCGTTTATCAGCTACCATTTTCGTAAATGAACATTAATGTTCGATTTCCAATACGAAAAGATCGCGAGGCCAGCCGATGAACCCTTCCACCTTGCCTGCTCCACCGCTTGCCGAAGTCTATGACGTTGCCGTAATCGGTGGCGGGATCAATGGCGTCGGCATCGCAGCAGACGCAGCCGGGCGCGGGTTGTCGGTATTCCTTTGCGAAAAGGACGACCTGGCCAGCCACACGTCCTCTGCCAGCAGCAAGCTGATCCACGGCGGCCTGCGCTACCTCGAACATTACGAATTCCGCCTGGTGCGCGAAGCCCTGGCCGAACGCGAAGTCCTGCTGGCCAAGGCCCCGCACATCGTCAAGCAGATGCGCTTTGTGTTGCCGCACCGCCCGCACCTGCGTCCGGCGTGGATGATCCGCGCCGGCCTGTTCCTGTATGACCACCTGGGCAAGCGCGAAAAGCTCGCCGGTTCGAAAAGCCTCAAGTTCGGTCCCGACAGCCCGCTGAAAAGCGAAATCACCAAAGGCTTCGAATATTCCGACTGCTGGGTCGATGACGCCCGCCTGGTGGTGCTCAACGCCATGGCCGCGCGTGAAAAAGGCGCACACATCCACACCCAAACCCGCTGCGTCAGCGCGTACCGCAGCAAGGGCCTGTGGGAAATGAACATGGAACGCACCGACGGCAGCCTGTTCTCGATCCGCGCCAAGGCGCTGGTGAATGCCGCCGGGCCGTGGGTCGCCAAATTCATCAAGGAAGACTTGAAGCTGGATTCGCCCTACGGCATCCGCCTGATCCAGGGCAGCCACCTGATCGTGCCGAAACTGTACGAAGGCGCCCACGCGCACATCCTACAGAACGAAGACCAGCGCATCGTGTTTACGATTCCATACCTGGACCACCTGACTATCATCGGCACCACCGACCGCGAATACACCGGCGATCCGGCGAAAGTGGCGATCACCGAAGGTGAAACCGACTACATGCTCAAGGTGGTCAACGCTCACTTCAAGAAACAACTGAGCCGCGACGACATCGTCCACACCTACTCCGGCGTGCGCCCGCTGTGCAACGATGAGTCGGACAACCCGTCGGCCATCACCCGCGACTACACCTTGTCGCTCTCCGGCGGCGCTGGCGAGGCGCCGATCCTGTCGGTGTTCGGCGGCAAACTGACCACCTACCGCAAACTCGCCGAGTCGGCGATGGCTCACCTGGCGCCCTATTTCACACAGATGCGCCCAAGCTGGACCGCCACCGCCAGCCTGCCGGGCGGCGAAGACATGAGCACGCCGGAAGCCCTCGCTGCGGCCATCCGTACCCAGTTCAACTGGGTGCCAAGCGAGATCGCACGGCGCTGGTCCACCACCTACGGCAGCCGCACCTGGCGCCTGCTCGAAGGCGTGCAATCGCTGGCCGACCTCGGCGACCACCTCGGTGGCGGCCTGTATACCCGCGAAGTCGACTACCTGTGCGCCGAAGAATGGGCGACCCAACCCGAGGACGTGCTGTGGCGCCGTACCAAGCTTGGCCTGTTCACCACCCCGGAAGAACAGGCCAATGTGCGGCGTTATCTGTCCAAGGTTGAGCATAACCGCAGCAAGATCCAGGCGGCCTGACAGACTGCTCGTACAAAAGCCCCTGCGCCGTAAGGCCCAGGGGCTTTTTCATATCGGTTCAGCCATTCGGTTTTCCGAACACCATTCCCCTGCGCGATTCGGTTTGCCGGACCTGGCCGTTATAAATCCTCGCTCATAAAAAGTTAATTCCTATATAAATCATATAGTTAACCTTTTACTCGTGGACTGGCACGACTCATGCTCTACACTTCAGGACGATTGCCTGAGATGCCTCAGGAGCCGTCACGGGCATTCGCTGTATAAGAGAGCCGCTTAACCGGCTTCATAAAAAAAACAAATGTCGAGGAAGTATTGATGCGCATCGTTCCCCATATTTTGGGCGCAGCTATCGCTGCCGCTCTGATCAGCACTCCAGTTTTCGCCGCCGAACTCACCGGCACGCTGAAAAAAATCAACGACTCGGGCACCATCACCCTTGGGCACCGCGACAGCTCCATTCCGTTTTCCTACATCGCGGATGGTTCGGGTAAACCGGTGGGCTACTCCCACGACATTCAGCTGGCTATCGTCGAAGCCCTGAAAAAAGACCTGAACAAGCCCCAACTGCAGGCCAAGTACAACCTGGTCACTTCCCAGACCCGTATCCCGCTGGTGCAGAACGGCACCGTGGACATCGAGTGCGGTTCCACCACCAACAACGCCGAGCGCGCCCAGCAAGTGGCGTTCACCACCAATATCTTCGAAATCGGCACCCGCCTGCTGGTCAAGAAAGACAAGGATGGCAAGCCGTCCTATAGCGACTTCGCCGACCTCAAAGGCAAAAACGTCGTGACCACCGCCGGCACCACGTCCGAGCGCATCATCAAGGCGATGAACGCCGACAAGCAGATGGGCATGAACGTCATCTCCGCCAAAGACCACGGCGAGTCCTTCCAGATGCTGGAAAGCGGCCGCGCCGTTGCCTTCATGATGGACGACGCCCTGCTGGCCGGTGAAGAAGCCAAGGCCAAGAAGCCGAATGACTGGGTTATCACTGGTACTCCGCAGTCCTTCGAAGCCTACGCCTGCATGGTTCGCAAAGAAGATCCTGCGTTCAAGAAAGCCGTGGATGACGCCATCGTCGCGCTCTACAAATCCGGTGAAATCAACAAGATTTATAGCAAGTGGTTCGAAAGCCCGATCCCACCAAAAGGCCTGAACCTGAACTTCCCGATGAGCGACAAGGTCAAGGAACTGATCGCCAATCCGAGCGATAAGCCTGCGCCTGACGTAAAAATCTGATTTCTGGCTAACCTTATCTCCTGAGGGAGCCACTCCTCCCTCAGGCGTCTGTTACTACCTGCTGGCTATATTTTGGAACACTCGACCGGGCGGTTTTCGAGCCGATCGTGTGTGCCTGGCGTTCACCGTCAGGCGGGAACGGATTTTCCCCAAGCGGGTGCTTGTACATCGATCGATCTCGAGGGGAGACCCTAATGAATTACAACTGGGACTGGGGCGTGTTCTTCAAGTCCACTGGCGTTGGCAGCGAGACTTATCTCGACTGGTACATCGCCGGCCTGGGCTGGACCATTGCCATCGCCGTCGTGGCATGGATCATCGCCTTGCTGCTGGGCTCCATGCTGGGGGTCATGCGTACCGTGCCAAACCGTATCGTATCGGGCATCGCCACCTGCTACGTGGAACTGTTCCGCAACGTGCCGCTGCTGGTGCAGCTGTTCATCTGGTACTTCCTGATACCCGACCTGCTGCCGCAAAACCTGCAGGACTGGTACAAGCAAGACCTGAACCCGACCACCTCGGCCTACCTGAGCGTTGTGGTGTGCCTGGGTCTGTTCACCGCCGCCCGTGTCTGCGAGCAGGTACGCACCGGCATCCAGGCGCTGCCGCGTGGCCAGGAAGCCGCCGCCCGCGCCATGGGTTTCAAGCTGCCGCAGATCTACTGGAACGTGCTGCTGCCGCAGGCTTACCGGATCATCATTCCGCCGCTCACCTCGGAATTCCTCAACGTGTTCAAGAACTCCTCCGTGGCGTCCTTGATCGGCCTGATGGAATTGCTGGCGCAAACCAAGCAGACCGCCGAATTCTCGGCCAACCTGTTTGAAGCCTTCACCCTGGCCACGCTGATCTACTTCACCCTGAACATGAGCCTGATGTTGCTGATGCGCCTGGTCGAGAAGAAAGTCGCAGTGCCCGGCCTGATCTCCGTGGGGGGTAAATAATGGAATTCGATTTCAGCGGCATCATCCCCGCCATCCCCGGCCTGTGGAACGGCATGGTCATGACCTTGCAGTTGATGGTCATGGGCGTGGTCGGCGGTATTGTCCTCGGCACGATCCTGGCGTTGATGCGCCTGTCGTCCAGCAAGTTGCTGTCACGCCTGGCCGGCGCCTACGTGAACTATTTCCGCTCGATCCCGTTGCTGCTGGTCATCACCTGGTTCTACCTGGCGGTGCCCTTCGTGCTGCGCTGGATCACCGGCGAAGACACGCCGATCGGTGCATTCGCCTCCTGCGTCGTGGCCTTCATGATGTTCGAGGCCGCGTACTTCTGTGAAATCGTGCGGGCCGGCGTGCAATCGATTCCCAAGGGCCAGATGGCGGCCGCGCAGGCCATGGGCATGACTTACGGTCAGACCATGCGCCTGATCATCCTGCCCCAGGCGTTCCGCAAGATGACCCCGTTGCTGCTGCAACAGAGCATCATCCTGTTCCAGGACACCTCGCTGGTCTACACCGTGGGCCTGGTGGATTTCCTCAACTCCGCCCGCTCCAACGGCGACATCATCGGCCGCTCCAATGAGTTCCTGATCTTCGCCGGTGTCGTCTACTTCATCATCAGCTTTTCCGCCTCGCTGCTGGTCAAGCGTCTGCAAAAAAGGTTTGCCGTATGATCTCTATCAAAAACGTCAACAAGTGGTATGGCGACTTCCAGGTGCTGACCGATTGCAGCACCGAGGTTAAAAAAGGCGAAGTGATCGTGGTGTGCGGGCCGTCCGGCTCGGGTAAATCCACCCTGATCAAGTGCGTCAACGCGCTGGAACCGTTCCAGAAAGGCGACGTGATCGTCGACGGCACGTCCATCGCCGACCCGAAGACCAACCTGCCGAAACTGCGCTCGCGCGTCGGCATGGTGTTCCAGCACTTCGAGCTGTTCCCGCACCTGACCATCACCGAAAACCTGACCATCGCGCAGATCAAGGTGCTCGGCCGCAGCAAGGAAGAAGCCACCAAGAAGGGCCTGCAACTGCTTGATCGCGTCGGCCTGTCGGCGCACGCCCACAAGCACCCTGGCCAGCTTTCCGGTGGCCAGCAGCAACGTGTGGCGATTGCCCGCGCCCTCGCCATGGACCCGATCGTCATGCTGTTCGACGAACCGACCTCGGCCCTCGACCCGGAAATGGTCAACGAAGTGCTGGACGTGATGGTGCAACTGGCCCAGGAAGGCATGACCATGATGTGCGTGACCCACGAAATGGGCTTCGCCCGCAAAGTGGCCGACCGCGTGATCTTCATGGACGCCGGCAAGATCATCGAAGACTGCCCGAAAGAAGAGTTCTTCGGCGACATCAGCGCCCGCTCCGAACGCGCGCAGCACTTCCTCGAGAAAATCCTGCAGCACTAAAAAAGCCACAGCTTGCTCCTCCTGTAGGAGCGAGCTTGCTCGCGAAAAACGGCAACGATGACGCGCACATCCTGGATGAACGCGGTGCCCTTGGTTTTTTCGCGAGCAAGCTCGCTCCTACAGGAAGGGGTGAGCGGTAGCTGACCCAAGGCATCTGTGATGAAATGCGACCCCAACCTCTATCGCGCCGCGCCGCCATCACTTGCCGTGAAGCCTCGTCTGATCCGCCAACTGTTCCTGCCGCCGTTGATCATCGCCCTGATGATCGGCCTGGGTTATATCGGCTTCTGGATCAGTGAGTACTATGGCATCCGCACCCTCAGCGATACCGGCGAACGCCAGCTGGAGCTGCATGCCCGCACCGTCGAAAGCGAACTGAGCAAATACACGTACCTGCCCAGCCTCCTGGAACTGGAATCCAGCGTGTCCACGCTGCTGGCCGAGCCGAACCAGGACACCCGCAAGACCGTCAACGACTACCTCGAAGGCCTGAACCGGCGCAGCCGCAGTCGGGCCATCTATGTGATGGACACCACCGGCCGCGTACTGGCCACCAGCAACTGGCGCGATGCCGACAGCTACCAGGGTGAAGACCTGTCCTTCCGCGCCTATTTCCAGAACGCCGTGCGCGGCCAGCCCGGGCGTTTCTATGGCATCGGTAGCACCAATGGCGAACCCGGCTACTACCTGGCCCACGGCCTGGAAGAGCACGGCAAGATCATCGGCGTCGCTGTGGTCAAGGTCCGCCTCGAAGCGCTGGAGGAACGCTGGAAACGCGCGCGTCTCGAAGCGTTTGTCAGCGACGAGAACGGTATCATCATCCTTTCCAGCGACCCGGCCCGCCGCCTCAAGGCCGTGCGCCCCCTGAGCGATGAGACCAAGGACCGCCTGGCGCACAGCCTGCAATATTACTGGGCGACGCTGAACGAGCTGGAGCCCCTGGCCCGCGAGCGCCTCAACGAAGGCACAGAAAAACTGACCTTTCCGGCCAACAGTGAAGTGGTGGCCGATGAGCACGAAGTCAGCTACCTGGCCCAGACCCGGCCGCTGAGCGACACGCCGTGGAATTTCACCCTGCTCACCCCGCTCAACGACCTGCGCCGTGCGGCGATCAACCAGGGCATCCTGGTGGCCGTCGCCTTTGGCCTGGTGGCGCTCCTGCTGATTGCCTGGAACGAACGACGCAAAGTCATCGCCACCCGCCTCGCCGCCCGGGAAGCCTTGCAGGAAGCCAACAGCCAGCTGGAACGCCGGATTGCCGAACGCACCGCCGACCTGCGCGCGAGCAACGAGCGCCTCAAGGGGCAGATTCGCGAGCGCCGCCAGGCCGAGGAAACCCTGCGCCGCGCCCAGGATGAGCTGGTGCAGGCGGGCAAACTGGCGGCCATCGGCCAGATGTCCACCAGCATCGCCCACGAATTGAACCAACCCCTCGCCGCGTTGCGCACCTTGTCCGGCAATACCGTGCGCTTCCTCGAACGCGGCGCGCTGGATACCGCCAGCGCCAACCTCAAGACCATCAACGAATTGATCGACCGCATGGGCCGCATCACCGCCAGCCTGCGCTCCTTCGCGCGGCGCGGCGACGACCAGGGCGAAGCCAACCTGGGCAAGGCCGTGGATGCCGCGTTCCAAGTGCTCGGCGCGCGTCTCGACAGCCTGCCGCTGACGCTGCACCGCGACTTTGCCCCGGCCCAATTGCAGATCGACCAGACGCGCCTGGAGCAGATCCTGGTCAACCTGATCGGCAACGCCCTCGATGCCATGCAAGCACAACCGGCACCGGAACTGTGGCTGGAAGGCCATGAAGCCGACGGCAAATACCGCCTGCAGGTGCGCGACAACGGCCATGGCATCGACCCCGAGGCGCGCAAGCATCTGTTCGAACCGTTCTTCACCACCAAACCCGGCGAGCAAGGCCTGGGCCTTGGCCTTACGTTGTCCGCCAGCCTGGCCGCGGCCACCGGCGGCAACCTCGCCGTGGAGCATCCCGTCGGTGGTGGTACTGCCTTTGTCCTGAGCCTGCCGCTGGTGGGCGCTCAAACAGCCGAGTCGTCATGAACGTAGAAAAAAACCCTGACCTCACCGTCCTGATCGTCGAAGACGACCCCCACGTGCTGCTCGGCTGCCAGCAAGCCCTGGCACTGGAAGACATCCCCAGCGTCGGCGTGGGCAGTGCCGAAGAGGCGCTCAAGCGCATCGGCGAGAACTTTGCCGGCATCGTCATCAGCGATATCCGCCTGCCGGGTATCGACGGCCTGGAACTGCTCACCCGCCTCAAGGCTCTGGATAAAAGCCTGCCGGTGGTATTGATTACCGGGCACGGCGATATTTCCATGGCGGTCGGCGCCATGCGCAACGGCGCCTATGACTTCATGGAAAAACCCTTCTCTCCCGAACGCCTGGTCGACGTCGCGCGCCGCGCCCTGGAACAGCGCGGGCTGGCGCGGGAAGTCTGGGCCCTGCGCCGCCAGTTGGCCGAGCGCGACTCCCTGGAAGGACGCATCATCGGCCGCTCGCCGGCAATGCAGAACCTGCGCGAATTGATCGCCAACGTCGCGGATACCTCGGCCAACGTGCTGATTGAAGGCGAGACCGGCACCGGCAAGGAACTGGTCGCGCGGTGCCTGCATGATTTCAGCCGACGCCACGCTCACCCGTTCGTCGCGCTGAACTGCGGCGGCCTGCCGGAGAACCTGTTCGAAAGCGAGATTTTCGGCCACGAAGCCAACGCCTTTACCGGCGCCGGCAAACGTCGGATCGGCAAGATCGAGCACGCCCACGAAGGCACGCTGTTTCTCGATGAAGTGGAAAGCATGCCGATCAACCTGCAGATCAAGCTGCTGCGCGTGTTGCAGGAACGCACCCTCGAACGCCTGGGTTCGAACCAGAGCGTGGCGGTGGATTGCCGGGTGATCGCCGCCACCAAGTCCGACCTCGACGAATTGAGCCGCGCCAGCCAGTTCCGTAGCGACCTGTACTACCGCCTCAACGTCGTGACCCTGGAACTGCCGCCTTTGCGCGAACGCCGCGAAGACATCCTGCAACTGTTCGAACACTTCCTGCAGCAATCATCCCTGCGCTTCGACCGCAGCGTGCCGGACCTCGACAACCAGACCCTATCCAACCTGATGAGCCACGACTGGCCGGGCAACGTGCGTGAACTGCGCAACGTCGCCGAGCGCTTCGCCCTGGGCCTGCCCGCCTTCAAGAAAAGCGGCGCCAGCAGCGGCAGCCAGGGCCTGGCCTTCACCGAAGCGGTGGAAGCCTTCGAACGCAACCTGCTCAACGACGCGCTGCAACGCAGCGGCGGCAACCTGACCCAGGCCAGCCAGGAACTGGGAATGGCCAAGACCACCCTGTTCGACAAGGTCAAGAAATACGGTTTGAGCCACTGAGGAACCGCGCGTGGATCTGATATTGAAGGCCGCCCTGGGCGCGGCGGTGGTGCTGATACTGGCCGCGTTGGCCAAGACCCGGAATTACTACATCGCCGGGTTGGTGCCGCTGTTCCCGACCTTTGCGCTGATCGCCCATTACATCGTCGGCAAAGGCCGTTCGGTGGACGATTTGAAGACCACCATCCTGTTCGGGATGTGGTCGATCATTCCGTACTTTGTGTATTTGGCGACGCTCTACGTGCTGGTCGATCGCCTGCGCCTGGAAGCCTCTTTAGCCGTAGCAGCGCTAGCGTGGTTGATGGCAGCGACTGTTCTGGTCAGCGTCTGGGTACGCCTGCAGACCTGACACACCACAATCCAAACGTGGGAGGGGGCTTGCCCCCGATGGCGGTGGATCAGATACACATAGGCTGTCTGACCCACTGCTATCGGGGGCAAGCCCCCTCCCACATTTAGAACAGTGCTGTGCCAGGCAACTCAGCGGACTATTTTGTCGACCTGAATCCCCAGCTTCTTCAGGCGATACCAGAAGCTGCGCTCGGAAATCCCGATCTTCGCCGCCGCGGCCGCCTGTACGCCATTGCTCTCGTGCAATGCCGCCTGGATGTAGGCTTTCTCCACCTCCGCCAGCGCCGCATCCAGGTCCTGGGGAATGCCCGGTCCGTCGCTGAGGATCGCCGTCACGCCGCCCTCGCTGGGCTTGGACGCGAACAGATAACCCGGCAAGTCGATATCTTCAATCACCGGCGATGACGCCACGATCGTCGCGCGTTCCACGCAGTTCTGCAGCTCGCGGATATTGCCCGGCCAGTGATACGCCGTCATGGCCTGCAAGGCCTCGGGGCTGAAACCGGTGATGCGTTTACCAGCGGTGACGCTCAAGGTCTGGGCGAAGTGCCGGGCCAGGGGCGCGATGTCTTCCACGCGCTCGCGCAAGGGCGGCAGCGGGATCGGGAACACGTTGAGGCGGTAATACAAGTCCTCGCGAAACTCCTTGTTGGCCACCGCCACCAACAGGTTCTTGTTGGTGGCGGCGATCACGCGCACGTCCACCTTGCGCTCGCGGGGGTCGCCCACCGGCTCGATCACCCGCTCCTGCAAGGCGCGCAGAATCTTGGCCTGCAGCGCCAGCGGCATGTCGCCCACTTCGTCGAGAAACAGCGTGCCCTTGTCGGCCTGCATAAAACGCCCGACCCGGTCGGCCACGGCACCGGTGAAGGCGCCCTTGCGATGGCCGAACATTTCGCTTTCCAGCAACCCTTCGGGAATCGCCGCGCAATTGACCGCGACGAACGGCTTGTCGGCCCGGCTGCCGTGCTTGTGGATGGCGCGGGCGACCATTTCCTTGCCGGTGCCGCTTTCGCCGGTCAGCAGGATCGTTGCGCTGCTGTCGCGCACCGAATCCACTGCCTGCAACACCTTGCGAAACGCCGGGCTGTCGCCCACCAGGCTGTCGAACTGCGCCTGCTCGTCCAGCTCGGCGCGCATGCGGGCGTTGTCGCGCATGATGTCGCGAAACTGCAGGGCCTTGGCCACGGTGATGTCCAGCTCGTCGATATCGAACGGCTTGGCAATGTAGTCATACGCACCGTTGCGCATCGACTGTACGGCGTTTTTCACCGTGCTGTAGGCGGTCATCACGATCACCGGCACCTGGGAATAGCGCGCCTTGATCTCGGCCAGCAGCGCTGGACCGTCCATGCCTGGCATGCGCCAGTCGCTGATCACCAGGTCGATGTCTTCCTGCTCCAGCACTTTGAGCGCGTGCAGGCCGTTACCCGCCGTGAACACCTGGATGCCATTCTGGCTGAGGGCCGACGACAACAGGTCACAGAGCTTGGGCTCGTCGTCGACCACCAATATGTTATGCGTCATGACTGTCCTCGTCGTCTTCGCCGGTTGCCGGAATGTACAGGCTGAACGTAGCGCCGGCATCATTCTCGCTGATGCATTCGATGCTGCCGTCGTGACTTTCCATGATCGAATAGACTTTGGCCAGGCCCAGGCCGGTGCCGGAAGCCTTGGTGGTGACGAACGGGGTGAAGATGCGCTCGATCATATCCGCCGGGATACCCTGGCCGGTGTCGGCGACGCTGATGACCGTGTTGTCGCCCATCGAACGAATGCCCAGGGTCAGGCGGCCACCTTCGGGCATTGCATCGATAGCGTTGAGAATCAGGTTGAGGCAGGCCTGTTTGAGCTGCTTGGCGTCGGCATAGATGGTCGCGCCGGGCGCCTGGTCGTCGATGTGGGCGTCGATTTTGTGGCTGGCCAGTTCCGGGCTGCAGAAGCCGAGGATCTCCTCCACCAGCGCGCGCGCCGGTTGCAATACGCGCAGCGGCGCGTTGGGTTTGGCGAAATCGAGAAACTCGGTGATCAGGTCGTTGATCCGGCTGACTTCGCTGATCACATATTCCAGGTGGCGCTTGTCGGCTTCCGGCAAGTCGGTGCGACGGTGCAGCAGTTGCGTGGCGGTCTTGATGATCCCCAGCGGGTTACGGATTTCGTGGGCCAGGCCCATGGCGACTTCGCCCAGGGCATGCAGGCGGTCGCGCCGACGCAGTTGGGCTTCGAGGTGATGCAACTCCCCCAGCCGTTCGGTCATATGGTTGAAGGTGCTGCTCAATTGCGCCAGCTCATCGCCGCCGCTGACCACCACACGGTGGGCATAATTGCCCGAGATCACGGCGCTCACGCCCTGGGACAGATCGCGCAACGGTTGGGTCAAGCGCCGCGACACCAGCAGCCCCGCCGCCAGGGACAGTGCCGAGCTGAGCAGGAAAATCAGCACGAACAGGTTGCTCTGGTTCACCAGCCCGACCAGGCTGGTATGGCGCAGCAGGCCGCTGAAGATCACGCCTTGCAGCTCGCCGGCATCGTTGAAGATCGGCCAGTACAAACCGCTGTATTTGTTGGTGAACTGTTCGCTGGGTTGCTTGCTGCTGCGCATCTCGGCTTCGACGCCTTTCGGGATGTGCGAGGGGTGATCCATGAAGCGCTGGGTCGAGAAAATTTCCGAGAAACCGCCGGGGTTGGCCAGGTACAGGCGCAGGTCGAGGGAATGTACGTCGGCTACGCTGGTGAGGAAACTGCTGTCCAGGTAGGTGGCCACCAGCAGCACGTAGTCAACGCCGTCCTGGCTGGTCTCGAAAGTCGAGACCACGATGCCGGTATTCACCCCCGCCACTTGCACGGTCTGCAATGCGGCGTTGCTGGTCAGGTTGATCTGCTTGACGATGTCATTGGGCGCGGTGCTGAACACCACCCGGTGGTCACTGCTGCGAATCAGGGCCACCACGTCGATGTCCGTGGCTTCGGCGATATCGGCGGCGAGCCTGTCGTGCTTGGCCGCCTCCCGGCTGGAGGGCGGGCTGGCGTAGCGCAGGAACAATTTCGCCATGCGCGCGTTGTCATGCAGGATGTCGCCGATCTCGTCCTTGACGATCTTGGTCGATTCCTGCAGCCAGATCCGCACGTTGCTGTCGAAAATCTGCGACAGCGTGGTGGCGGCCAGCTCGGCCGCGATCATGGTCGGAATCACACTGACCAGCCAGAACGCCAGCACCAACTTGCGCTGGACGCTCCAGCGCGAAATGGCAAAGGGGCGGGCTTTCTGGCGGGTCTTGGTGATCATCAGGTTTCGCTTATCGCAGCAGCCATGGCAGGGTCGGAACGATCCGGTCGAAGAAACATTTTCACGAGTCTGAGCAGGCCGTTGACCAGCCGGTTACGGTGGCGGAAGAACAGGCTGTTGCCCTGGAACTCGCACCCCAGCCGCAGCTTACTGGCATATCCGGCCTGGCCACACTCATACAACGCAATATTGTGTTGGATACAGTAGTCGACATTGGTCAACCAACTACGGAAGTAGAGGTTGTAGTCACGGGTAAACTCCACGTCGTGCCCGAAGAACTTGTCGACCAGCCGATGCTCGTCCACCAGCATCAGGTTGAACGCCACCAAGTGCTCGTCGACCCAGTAAAGAACACAGACCGCGCGTTGTTCAAGGCGTTCGAGCACGCCGGTGAAATAACTGGCGGGCAAGCGTTCGAACTGCAGCTCGGCACGGGTCAGCGTGGCTTCGTACAGGCGCATGACCTCGGGCAGCACATCGTCGATGTTGCGCCGCCACTCCACCCTTGGGCCTGGCGCGCGCAGTTTGCGCCGCAAGTCCTTGCGCGTGGATTTGCCCAGCGAGCCCAGGTAAGCGTCCACCGAGCCGTAAGGCAGCGGCAATAAGCCCGTGGGCAAGCTCGGCATGCTTTGAAAGCCAGCCGCGCGGCAACTGTCGGCCCAGTGCGGGTCCTGCGTCGGGGCATCCTTGACCGCCACCAGGCCGATGCCGAACTCATCGGCGTCCTGGCGCGCCGCCAGCAGCAGGTGCTTGAGTAACAGCGCGCGCCGAACCTCAGGCACGCCACTGGCAAACCCGGCGTCGCAACGCTCGGCCACCGGCGAACCGATGGCGTACAGCCCCACTTGCAAAACACCCGGCCACAGCCGCTCCAGCCGCGAGGTCAAGCGCTTGCCGACGCCCGACACCGTGGTATCGAGGCGGTAATGGGTGATGAACGCGGCCGCCACGGCCACCAGCGCGCCGTCTTCAAATACCGCCAGGTAGCGCCATTGAAAATCGTCGATCGCGGCGTTTTCCACGGCAACATAGTAGTCCCAGTCCTCCAGCGCGCCGGGAAAACAGTCGTTCCAGGCACTGCGCCGGATGGCCCGGATGGTCGGGAAGGCTTGGGTGGTTATCACATCGAATCCTTTGTAGCGAGGGAGCGTACTCCCGCTGGACTGCGCAGCAGCCCCCTCAATGACACGCGCTCCTTACAACTAGAACGAGGTGGCAGGTTCCAGGCTCGCTTCGCTGCCTGACGCGGGCAAGCGCCCTCGCCACAACGCACCGGCGTCCACGGAAGCGGTGTGCAGCTCGACAAACTCCGCACTCAACTCGATCACCCGGCGGTATTGCAGGTCGACGGTGATCATGTGGTAGCAGTTGTCCAGCAGGATCTTGGTCACCGGCCCGCCGAGGTGACGTTCCACGTAATCGGCGTTCCAGCGGCTGGTGATGTCATCCTCGATCGAATGCAGCACCAGGGCCGGCACCTTGACCTGAGGCATGCGCTTCTTGACCACGGCGTTCATCCGGTGCAACTCGCGCACCGTGATGCCCTCCATGGTCAGCAGGCCAGCCTCGCTGCTCTCCCCTTCCTTCATCTGCCGCTCGACGATCGCCCGTAGGCGTTCGTTCTTGATGCCGTAGGGCGGCTTCTCTTCAAAGCGACAGATATGCACGCCGAACGGAATTTTCATCAGCAACGGCGTAAGGAACGCCAGCTTGTTGATGCTCCAGCCGTCGTACTTCAAGGTGGTCGAATACATCAGCAGCCCGGCGACCTGGCCCGGATGCTCCGAGGCCAGGTACATCGACATCACCGCGCCCATCGACAGACCGCCGACAAACACCTGTTCATGGCGCTGGCGGACCTGGGCGAAGGTTCGGCGCAACCCTTCGTACCAGTCCAGCCAGCCGGTGGCCTGCAGGTCGCTGTTGTCGCCGCAGTGCCCGGCCAGGGTGGGCACGTACACCGTGCAATTACCCACCTTGGCCAGGCCCTTGGCGACCTGGCGCAGTTCCGTCGGCGTGCCTGTCAGGCCGTGGATCAACAGGATGCCGACCGGCCCTTCACCGAGAACGAAGCCGGCATCACCCTCACCGAGGTCGATCCCGACGTTGCTCACCGTTTAGTCGCTCGCACCAGCAGTTGCTCGAGCAGCTTCAGGCCCAGTTCGATTTCCGGGTAGCTGATTTCCAGGGACGGTGCCAGGGTGATCACGTTCTTGTAGTAGCCGCCCACGTCGAGGATCAGGCCGAGTTTGCGTCCGTCCACCACCATGTCGCCTTTCATGCCTTCTTCGACCATGTAGTCCAGGGTCGCCTTGTCCGGCGTGAAACCATCCGGGCCGCAGATTTCGCAGCGCAGGGCCAGGCCCAGGCCGTCGACGTCGCCGATGATCGGGAAGCGTTTCTGCAGGTCCTGCAAGCCTTCCAGGAAGAACTTGCCCTTGGCCATGACCATCGCGCCGTAGTCGACTTCGTTGGTCATCTTGAACATTTCCAGGCCTACCGCCGTGCCCAACGGGTTGGAGGCGAAGGTGGAGTGGGTCGAACCTGGCGGGAAGATCTTCGGGTTGATCAGTTCTTCACGGGCCCAGATGCCGCCCAGCGGGTTGAGGCCGTTGGTCAGCGCCTTGCCGAACACGATCACGTCGGGTTGTACGTCGAAGTGTTCGATCGACCACAGCTTGCCGGTGCGGTAGAAGCCCATCTGGATTTCGTCGGACACCATCAGGATGCCGTGCTGGTCCAGCACCTGCTTGAGCTCGCGGTAGAAGTTCATCGGCGGGATCACGTAGCCGCCGGTGCCCTGGATCGGCTCGACGTAGAACGCGGCGTATTCACTCTGGCCGACTTTCGGGTCCCACACGCCGTTGTATTCGGTCTCGAACAGGCGGGCGAATTGCTGCACACAGTGGCTGCCGTATTCTTCCTTGGTCATGCCTTTAGGGCCGCGGAAGTGGTACGGGAACGGGATGAACTGCGCACGCTCGCCGAAGTGGCCATAGCGACGACGGTAGCGGTAGCTGGAGGTGATCGACGACGCGCCGAGGGTGCGCCCGTGGTAGCCACCTTCGAAGGCGAACATCAGGCTCTTGCCGTTGGTAGCGTTACGCACCACTTTCAGGGAGTCTTCGATGGACTGCGAACCGCCGACGTTGAAGTGGACGCGACCGTCGAGGCCGAACTTCTTCTTGGCGTCGACCGCGATCATTTCCGACAGCTCGATCTTGCCTTTGTGCAGGTACTGGCTGGCGATTTGCGGCAGGGTGTCGATCTGCTGTTTCAGCGCATTGTTCAAGCGCGGGTTGGCATAGCCGAAGTTGACCGCCGAGTACCACATTTGCAGGTCGAGGTAGGCCTGATCTTCGGTGTCCCACACGTAGGAGCCTTCGCAACGGCTGAAAATGCGCGGTGGCTCGATGTAGTGAACGGTGTCGCCGTAAGAGCAGTATTTGGCTTCTTTATCCAGAAGAATCTGGTCTTCGGCGCTCGCGATGCGGATATCAGACATGGTGGAAGAGTTCCTGATTTTCAATAGAGAGGTCAGTAGGGGCAAAGGTCGTGGCGTTGGCGGCGATGCCCTGTGGCAGCTTGGCCAGCAATGCGCTCACTTCGGCGAAGGTGTCGAAGCGCGCATGGGGAATGTTGTTGGCCTCGCAGTACCGGGCAAGGCTGCCCTTGGCGAAAACGAAGTCGGCGGTGGAGGCAACGCACATGTCGGACTTGCCGTCACCAATCACCAGCACGCGCTTGTTGCGCGGGGTGGATTTGCACTTGCAGTTGCCGGAAGCGGCACGGCAGGCATCGCTGGCATACGGGAAGTCGATGCGCCAGCTGTTCTGGTCGACCTGGCGCAGGCGGTTGGCGAGGATCGGCAGCAAGCTCACGTAGTTGCGCGACAGAATCCGCGCGATGCCTTGCTCGATGCCGTCGCTGACCACTTCGATGGACGCACCCAGGCCGATGACGTGATCGACGAAATCGGGGAAGTCCGGGTCGATCTCGACGCTGTCGAAATACGCCAGCAGCTCACTTGGAGTGGCCTTGATCAGCGCGAGTTGGCGGCTCAGGCATTCGCGTGAACCGATATGCCCATCCAACCATTCCTGCTCGATGGTTTCCCACTCGGGGCTGGCGAAGCGTTGGAGGACGTTGTCGATGACATCGGTGGGGGTAATGGTCCCGTCGAAGTCACACACGATATGCCAGTGGATCATCTGCGTTTACCTTGAGGAGGAGCGCGCTCTGTGCGCTTGCAGAAGGTGTAGAGCAGGGACTGTGCCAACTGGCCAGCACCCAATGGCGCTGGGGGTTTGCGCGGATGTCAGACGGTTTTGTGTCGAAGGAGCTACAATTTTTGTAGCTTGCTACAAACAAGATGAGTGCTTGCGCCAAGGCTGCGCTTTGCGCGTTCATGCGCGCATATTCAATCAAGGAACAGTGACCATGTTCAGGATCACCTCCGCTGTATTCGCCGGGTTACTGGGGCTGTGGAGCGTTTCACAAGCCGCGCAGGCCGAAGGCATCACCGGTGAAGCAGGCGCGGGTATCAGCTACCAGCCCAAGGAACCCACCGGCACCCGCTATGAAACCGCGGCCGTTCCATACCTCGACCTGGACTGGGGCGACGTCAGCCTGAGCACCGATGACGGCCTGTCCTGGAGCGCCCTGAAAACCAACGGTTTCAGCGCCGGCCCGTACATCAACTACCTGTCGCGCCGCACGTCCAACGGCGCGTTGTCGGGGTTGCGCGAAGTGTCGAGCATGGCCGAAGTCGGTGGGTTCGTGGAATACGCGCCGGCCGACTTCTGGCGCGTCTACGCCCAACTGGGTCGCGCCGTGGGCGGCGCCCAGGGTCAGGGCGGCGTGCTCGGCAAGGTCGGCGGCGAGTTGGGCTATCCGCTGGTCGGCGGGATCATCGGCAGCAGCGACCTGATGGCGCATTTTGCCGACCGACGCCAGACCAACACGTTTTTCGGCGTAAGCGATAGCGAAGCCGCCGCCTCGGGTTTCCGCCCCTACAACGCCAGCGGCGGCTTCCAGAACGTGACGTTCACCCAGAGCTTCGAGTTTCCCCTGGCGACGAAATGGTCGCTGTTGACCAGTGCCAGCTGGGTCCGCCTGGTGGGTTCGGCGGCGAACAGCAGCATCGTCAAGCAGGCCGGCGAAGTGAACCAGAGCCAGGTGCAGACGGCGATCAGCTACAAGTTCGACTGATGCACATCGATAAAAATGTGGGAGGGGGCTTGCCCCCGATAGCGCAGGGTCAGCCAATACATACGGGACTGATCTACCGCTATCGGGGGCAAGCCCCCTCCCACATGGAGCCAGTATTTCATCGCGATACTTTCAGTTTTCCTCGCCTTCGGCCAACAACCCGATCCCGACGATAATCACCCCAACGCCCACCCAGTGCAGCAGGCTGATATGTTCCCCCAGCCCCAGCCACGAACCGAGCAACACCACCACAAACACCAGCGAACTCAGCGGAAACGCCAGCGACAGGCTGCTGCGCCGCAGGATCAGCATCCACACGAAAAACGCGCCGATGTAACTGGCGATCGCCGCCAGAATTCCCGGGTTGCGCGCCACTTCGGACAACCACTGCCAGTTGAAATCCATCTGCCCCAGTTGGTCCCCGGCGACCTTGGTAAACAGCTGCCCGGCGCTCTCGGTGCAAATCAGCAACGCCCACAGCACCACGGTGCCGAGGCGTTCGTGCAACCAGCCCTGATCGATATTTTGCGTACTCATGCCTGACCCCCTGCAATCGCGACTAACATCACGCCGAAAGTAATCACCAGCGTGCCCATCCAGCGCCGGCGGCTGACGGTTTCCCCCAGCACCAGCTTGCCCGCCAGCACCACCCCGCAATAAGCCAGCGCCGCCGCCGGAAACAACAGGCTCAACGGCGCGCGGGACAAGGCTTCAAGCCAGACGAAAAACTCGATGGCGTAGGCCCCGAGCCCCGCCCACAACAACGGCGCATTGAACACTTGGCCCCAGAACGCGTTCAGGCGAAAGCCGCCCTCCAACTCCGGCAAACGGTCCAGGCCCATCTTGAAAAACAACTGGCCGACCACATCGAGCACGATGGAAAAGGCCACCAGCAACACCACGGTCAAAGTCACGGGAACAGCTCCTCAAACAGGTTGATCAGGGCTTCGTTGGTCGCGGCATTGCGCTGCAGGTCCTCGGCGCTCCAGCGCTCGGCCGGCGGCTGGTCGGACTTGGCCTCCCAACGCTTGAAGGCGTTACTGAACACGGGCTTGGCGAACTCGCCGCACACATCGATGCCGATGATCCGTTTGCGCGCCGCCAGGGCCCGCAGGGCCTGGAGCAGATGGCTCAGGCGCATGCCGCCCTGGTCCCAGTTGGTGGCCGCGTCTTCGCTGGCCAGTACGTCTTTGTCGATGGTGATCCAGATGGCTTCGGTGGGCAGGCTGCTGATCATTTGCTCAAGGAATGCGGCCCAGTCCAGCTCCGCCAGGTTGCGCCAGTACAGGTAGTTTTCCTGCTGCTGGTGGCCGGCGCCATCACCGACCCGCCCCCAGACTTTCGACGGCGGGTGCTGCCATGGAAACAGCTGCAATTGCCCGCGCGTGAGGGCGCCGAGGTTGCCGCCGCGCAGCTGCGGGTTATGCAGGTCATCGCTGCACGGGCCGAGGGTGACGATGCGCTTGATCGCCGGCATCTTCAGCGCGCGGTTGACCCACGAGCCGCAGTGGCGCTTGGGTGCAAAGCGGACCCAGTCGGGGTGGTTGTCGAAGTGGATCAGGCTGATGGGTTCTTTCAGGTCGGCCAGAAATGCCGGCGTCAGGTGGTGATAATCGCCGGAGCCGACAAACAGGATTTCCGGCCGCGCGTCCGTGGGCCGGGGCCGTGCCGCCAGGCGTTCGGTGAAGCGCTTCCAGGTTTTTTCGGTGGACCACAGGCGCAGTTTCGGGCCCAGGTCCAGCAAGTCGAGACGGGTGGCATGACCACTGGCCAAACGCCGGGCAATCGGCGCCTGGCCCGTAAGGCTGTGGTCGAGGTCAAGAATATTCAAGGTAATGTTTCACCCCCAATGGCAGCGCCCAACCGGATTGCGGATGGGCTTTAGGGGGTCAATGCAAGGGACGGGCCAGGGACTCTCTTGAGGACAATGAGCCCCTCCCACATGGGACCAGCGTCAGGATCGGGATTCGCGGATGATCTGGCGAATCGCCCCGACAAACGTTTCGACCGGCTGGCCACCGCTGACCGCGTACTGCCCGTTGAACACGATGGTCGGCACCGACGTCACACCACGGGACACCCACAGTTGTTCCTGCTCGCGCACCTCGGCGACGTATTCATCGCTGGCGAGAATCGCCGCGGCGCGTTGCGGGTCCAGGCCGACGCTCTCGGCGATACGCACCAGCGTCGCGTGATCGGACGGGTCCTGGCCATCGCTGAAATAGGCTTTGAACAGCGCTTCCTTGAGGTTGTACTGCAAGCCCTCCAACCCGGCCCAATGCAGCAGGCGATGGGCATCGAAGGTGTTGTAGATGCGGCTCTGGCCATCGGTGCGGAACGCAAAGCCCAACTCGGCGCCCATGTCGCGGATGCGCGCACGAGTGGCCTGGGACTCTTCGGCGCTGGAGCCGTATTTCTCGGAGATGTGCTCGACGATGTTCTGGCCCTCGGCGGGCATGCCAGGGTTCAGTTCGAACGGCTGGAAGTGGATCTCGGCCTGCACCTCGCTGCCGAGCTGGTCGAGGGCTTCGGTCAGGCCGCGCAGGCCGATGACGCACCAGGGGCAGGACACATCGCTGACGAAATCGATTTTCAGGGCAGTACTCATGGTAGGCAACCTCGCTGGCATTAATGCGCCGCAAAAGCTGCACGATACACCAATGTCACAACACCTTCGCCGAGACCGGCGGCTCGATCTGCGCCCAATGGGTGGCGTCTTCGCGATGGGCTTGCAGGTACGGCAGCACCGCCGCCAGCAACGGCGCCTTGAACGCTTCCTGGAAACGATGGGCCAGGCCCGGAATCAGCTTCAACTGGCTCCCCTGGATATGCGCGGCCAGGTGTACGCCGTGCATTACCGGCAACAACGGGTCGGCGGTGCCATGCACCACCAGGGTCGGCACGCGCAATTGGTTGAGCAACGGCACGCGGCTCGGTTCGGCGAGGATCGCCATGATCTGGCGTTTCACGCCCTCGGGGTTGAACGCACGGTCGTAGGACAGCGCGGCCTGATGCAGCAACACCTGGCGGTCATCCTTGACATACGGGCTGCCCAGCGCGGCCAGCAAATCGGCCTGTTGCTCCAGGGCCACTGCGCGATTGGGTGCGCTGCGCCGCGACAACAATTGCACCAGCGCCGCATTCGGCGCCGGCAGGCCTTCGGCGCCGGAGCTGGTCATGATCAGCGTCAGGCTTTCCACCCGCTGCGGCGCCATCGCGGCCAGGTGCTGGGCAATCATGCCACCCATGCTCGCCCCGAGGACATGGAATTGCTGGACCTGCAACGCATCCATCAAACCCAGGGCGTCATCGGCCATGTCGGTCAGCGTGTATGGCGCCGCCACGGGCAGGCCGAGCTTGTAGCGCAACACTTCAAACGTCAGGTTGGCGCTGGCCGGAGCCTGGCGCCAGGTGGACAGGCCGACATCGCGATTGTCGTAGCGGATCACCCGAAAACCTTGCTGGCACAGGGCGACGACAACCTCGTCAGGCCAGTGGATCAGTTGCCCGCCCAGGCCCATCACCAGCAACAAGGCCGGATCGGACGCACGGCCGATGCTCTGGTAGGCGATGCTCACCTGAGCCAGATCGACCGTTTGGGTCGGGACATTGACATCACATCGAGACGCCGCAAAAGACGGCAGGCCGAACAGTAGAGCGGCCAGTAACAGCAACACGCGCATGAAAAACACCGAAACACAGAACCCCAGTAGAGCGCGAGTCTGATGAAGTTTGTTCAAGCGCGCTGCCACAGTTGCGTGACAGTTTAATGAATGTCGCTCAACGGTCGGCTCACTAACTATCTATCCCTGCGCGCCTCGTTCTCCACCTTTAAATAGGGCTCCGACCGGTAAAGCACCGTTCTGCCCCTATTTTTCGAGTGCCGTCACATGACCGATACATCCAACCCGCTCTCCCCCCTTGCCGTGCGCGATTTTCCGCCGTTTTCCCACGCGCAGGTTCGCCCCGTGAACGAAAGCCTGCTGCTGGAAGCCACGGCCCGCTGGCACGCCAGCCGCGAACAGATGCTCCGACTCAGCACCGATGCGCCCAGTGTCCACGCCTCGCTCTACGCGTTCATCAACGAGCAACTGGACCTGGACGGCGACAGCGTGCAGTTGCACTTTGCCGCGTCCGATGAAAGACCGGCGCGCTCCATCACACTGACCCAGGCCAGTGCCTTCGTTCATCAATTTCCCGCCTACGCCGCGCTTTACCAGCATTGCCGGGTGATCGGCCTGCCGGAAAGCAAAACCCAGTACGCAGCGCAGCCGTTCGAGCTGGTTAAACCCTTTACCCAGCTCAACGTGGAACAGGCCCTGCGAACCGCGTGGGTCCGCTATTGGTGGTTCACGCGCGCGCCTGGCACAGCGGTCTCGCGTCGCGATCACGCGGTTGCGCAGTACAGCAGCCATCTCCAAGCCGCCGCGCAGTTGGCCTGCGCCTCGGGGGCGATCACGGCCGATCAATTGAAACCGTTGCTCACGGTCCTCGACCCGCCAAGCGGCGCGTTGCAGCTCGACGGTCAGAAGATCTACGCCGAGCAACTGCTGCTCAAACGCACCGGGTTGGCCGATGCCGAGATACCCGGTGCGCTGGTCATTACCCTGGATGCCGAGGTCGTCCTCCAGCTGTTGTACCTGCCCTCTGAAGAACCGGCGCTGAACCTGTTCAACAGCCGCGTCGGCATGGAGCAGTGGTTGCTCGATCACCCCACGCTGTTCCCCGGCGTGACGGCCATCACGCGAGACAACCTGATCGACTACCGCGAGGTCGACGAGCCCTTGCAGGCCGGCGTAACGCACCTGTTGGAACATCGCCTCAAAGAAAAGCAGGCCAGCTTGAAATACCCCCACGGCCGGGACCTCGCCGAACATGGACACAGAGCGCTGGAAGCAGCCGATCAGGTGGACCGGCAACAGCGCAGCCAGGGGGTTTTCGCCTTGCCGCCGGCATCCGCGCTCGCTCCCGCCGAGGACGACGCGCCCCTCGACAGAGCGCCCATAGTCTTCGCCGGACTGACCGCCGACCTGCCCCTGGCCCAGCGCCGCCACGCGCTGTCGCGGCAACAACAGCCGCTCTTCGGTACGGTGCAGGCGCCTGCCATATTGCCGCCGCCGAGCGATGAACAACAGGCTGCGTTGCGCAGCCAACTCAACCGCTTGCACGAGGCGCAACAGCAAGCCCATGAAGCGGCCAGCGCGCTGTGGAATCAACCCCAGAACCAGCTATTGGAGCTGTCCCAACAGGCCAACCCCGACTATCACCGCTTGCTCCAGGCACGGCTGAACGGGCTGCTTGCCGAAGCCAGCCTGCAGCGCCAACTCAACCAGATCAGCCCGGCCGGGTACGCCATGCTCCTGGCCGCGCTTGACCCGCTCAACGCGCCAGACCCCGAACTCAAAGTGTCGGTGGCGACCTTGACGCTGTCGATCCGCGAGCGCAGCAACGACGCAATCAACACCCAGCGCAAAGAACTGGACGGCGCGCTGCTGATCACCCTGGAAGCGGCGCTGCTCGATGCGTCAACGCCTCAGGACCTGTTGTTGTACTGGCCGGGCAGCCAGGGCGGGCTGCAGCACTTCGCTTCGCGCCAGGCGCTTGAACAGTGGCTCGGCGTAACGCCCTCGGACGCGTCGTCGCTGGAACTGGCCCTGCTCAATCAGACCCCGTTCGAGTACAGCCTCACCGTGCAACTCGACGACTGGGTCGCCCAGATCGAAGCGATGCTTCGCCGCGCCCCGGACGACACCGAGCGCCAAGCCCGGGAGCTGCAACCCATGCGCGTGCAAGCGATCCAGGAACTGGGCGTATCGACCAACACCGCGCGCGAACTGGCCTATGCGCAGCTTCTGGAGCAGCAGCAGAGCGGCGCACTGGCGGCGCAACTGCCGGTCTGGCTCGGCCAGGTTTCAGCGGCCGACAGGGCCGAACTCAAGGCCCTGCTGGAGCGCTACATCGTGGCGTTGCAACGCGCCGATGAAGTATTGAACCTGAAGCTGCCGCTGATCAGCAGTTTTTGCACAAAACGCCTGCACGCAAGGCTGTCCCGGGACTTCTCGCTCAAACAACCGTTCAGCGTTCAGCTCGACGTTCCCGAATCGGTCACGCATCAACAGCATTTCGTCGGAGCCCCTGGCGCGCCGGGCACTCCGACCAAGACGGTGCAGGTCCCCAGCGCCACCCGGGTCAAAATGAGCCTGGATGAGCTGGCGCTGAGCAACATCGATACGCCGATCGCCGAGCGCTTGACGTTCATGAAGGTCGAGGTCAGCAGCCAGGACGCCACGGAAGGCCAGGCACTCACCGCCGGGCTCAGCGCCAACTACCTGCGCAAGCTGGTGCCGGAACTGGACCTGGCCCAAGCGTATGAAGACCTGATCGTCGAGGCTTACCAAGGCTCGGATCGCGAAACGGACTTCAGCCGTGACTATCGCCTCGAATGCCTGCTCGAACCTCAGCGCCTGATGCTTACGCTCCAGGGGCGCCTGGCGTTCCTGCAAAAGCACATCACGGCCACCGAACTGAACACCTTCAACATCGCCGTGAATGCCAGCACGGCCGAAGCCTGGCGCGCCGATGGCAATGACATTGAGTTGCTCCCCGCCCACCTCAGTGTCGGCGGGCCAGACACCCAGGACGGTTCAAGCACGTTGTCCGGCGTCACCTTCATCCGTCAGAAAAACTCCGGGCTCACCCTGCTCTATCTGCCCGAGAGCCCGGACGGCCACTACCTGCGCAGCTACGCCAACCTTGAAGCCGCGCGGCTGGCGCTGTACCGCCTGTGCCTGAGCAGCACGATGGTCAATTACCTGGCCGGCCGCGCCTTGCTGGGCAACGTGGCCAACCACGTCAGCCGGATCAATCAAGCGCTGCTCCGGCATTTCGACGCGCTGATCGGCGTCGGCCGCCCCTGGCCCGTCACCCCGTCGCTGGCCGGCCATTTGCTCAACGCGCAAATGGGCCGCGTCAAGGAGGCCCACCGCGCCAGTTCCCGTTCCAACAGCGACCTGTACCTGGAACGCTATGCCATCAAAGGCGTGCAGGCCTTCAGCTATATCAAGATGGCGCTCGGCGTGGTCCCCGTGGTGGGTACGGTGATCGGCCTTTACGACGGCTGGGTCAGCGCCAATGACGCGGTAGATGCATTTCGACGCGGCGATCATGCCCAAGGCATGCACGACATCACCCAGGTCCTGCAATCAATGATCGACGCCGGCGTGGATGTGGCCGGTGGGGTGCTGATTACGCCCAATGCAGCGCGCACGCGCACGCTTGGGCGCCAGTTGCGCAATGCCTTCAAGGGCGGCCGCTACCTGCAACCGCCCATGAGCCGCAAGGCGCGCCGCATCGCCGAGCGCTTCAGCGGGTATGAGTACGACAAGGAGATCGCCCTGGCCCATCTGACCCCGGCGAGCCACGGTATTTATCGCAACATCTACCGCCATGCCGACGGCCACTTCATCGTGCGGCAGGGCAACGTCTATCAGGTCGAACTGCAGAACGGCCATTGGCGCTTGAGCGGCAACGCGCTGAAAACCTACAAACAACCGATTGCCCTGGATGACGCCGGCCAATGGGACACCCACTTCGGCGTCTACGGCACCGCGCAACCGGCGGGCCTGGCGGGCGGCGGCGGCGTGCTCGGGCACCTGGCGGACACCCTCGAGCCGCTCTGGCCGATGGCGATTCGACAACGGCTGCCGATCTGGTGGACCGATCATGTCCTGCGCCGCCAACTGGCGCTCAGCAATGCGCTCAATACGCTGAGCAGTCGGCTCGACGCTCAACTGGCCGCGACCAGCAACCTGCAACACCTGTCCAACCAAAGCGACTTCGCCACCCGCAAGACATTGCAGCCAACCCTTGATCAGGCCTACACCCAGGACATCGAGCTGGCGATTCAGCAGGCCAACGCCATTCAGGACGTGATCGCCTTCCCCCCCAACAGAGAGCACCTGGCCCTCAAAGGCTTGCAAAGCCGCGCTGCCTTGATTGTCACCAGCAGAGCCGTGGAACGCCTGAAAGTCGCCGCAGCCGCGCTGCAGGAATTGACCGGGCAATTCGCTGATATCCAGGTGCCGCCCGCACGCCTCGCCGCCATTCTGCAGTTTCTGCAAACCCGCAAAGGTCTCAGCCAGAAAATCGTGCAGGAACTCGACCGGATCGACCGCATCTTCCTGGTCATGAACGAATGGAGCAGCCAGATCAACCTGGCAGCGCTGGAGGCCGATCTGCGCCTCCAAGGCAGAAGCACGCGCAGGACCGCGCAACAGATCGACGCGGACCTGCAAAATACGCGCACGCTGGTGGGCGAGGCTCGCGATGACGCGGCGCGCTGGAACGAGCTCTACGATGAAGGGTTTCGCACGCACCTGCGCACCGTCCACAGCATCGATACGTTCAACCGCTACGATCACGTCAGCGATCCTTCCTGGTTGTATTTGCAAAGTGAGGTCAATCGCGTCTATCTCGACGCTCACCTGGCCCTGAACACGCATTTCGCACTGACAAAAACACCCACCACCGTCAGCCAGCGCACGCGGATCCTCAACGAATGTATCGATGCCTACGCGCGGTTCAGCCTCAGCGTTAAAACCTTGAGCGCAGGCTACCCGCAACATTTTGACCTGGATAACCTGGACGCCTTGCTGAACAACCTCGAGCGCATGATTCAACTGGCCCGCCACCGTATCGGCACAACACCTCGCCTGCGGCGCCCGCAGCCCGATGAACCCCAAGGGACGGTGTTTGAAAGCGAAGACAACCGGCTGCTGATCGGCATAAAAAGCACCGACCCTCGCACCAACACCACGCGCTACACCATCGACAACCTCAGCGGCCACACCGAGACCTGGGAGCAACGCCCGGACGGTCGAGCCCAGCGCCAACCGGCGCCGCCCGTGGAGTTCCCGGCGGAGGCGAACGTGAAGTCGGTGATGGTGAGCGAAGCCCAGAACCGCCTGCGCGCCGTACCGGCGTACCAGGCCAAAGTTGACGCCTATGCCCGCCAGGGCATGTTGCCGGTGGACCTTGAACACATGCTGGTCAGCGAAGCCGCCGAACTCACCTTGCGCGCAAACCGCATCGCGCGCCTTGACCCCGAGGAGCCGAGCCTCCAGCCATTGCGCACGACCGCCAGCGAACTGACTGCCGCCGGCCGCGCCTTGCGCACCCGACAATCGTTGGCCAGTCGCAAACCCACCGACGGCATGCTCGATGACCTGGTCAGGCATCATGTGGTCGAGGTGCGTCGAACCGCGTCGATGAGCGAACTGGCGAGGCGTGCCAACGGGCATCGCGACTTCATGCAGGAATATGAAGTCTGGGACCTGACCGCCCCCCCGCCGCGCCCGTTGTGGTACGCGCACTTTCATTACAACCGCCGCACGGCGATCTTCGACGAGTTCGAAAAGGCCCACCTGAAACTGCCGGAGCATCGTTACTTGACCCATGCCGACGACCCGTCGCTGCCGTTTTCGGACATCGGCAGGCAGTCCGCTGCATTGCCGCATATCCGGCCGCTGTGGGTTGCCCAATAACCGCGCCGGCCTGCGGCTGTCAGCGGAGCGCTTCGGTCACAGCGTCAAAAACAGTTTTTCATCCAGCGGCGGGCCGATCCGCGCCCTGACGATCTGTTCCACCACGCGGTTATTGCCCGCCTCGGCCACCAGGTCTTTCTGGGTCTTGGTGCGCTGCGACGGGATCTTCAGGTGCGCCGCCGTGTAGAGATTGCGCGGCGAACCTTTGGCCGGGTAGTGGAAATGGGCATACCACAAGACGTCGACCTTGCCTTTTTCACGCACGGCGTACTCGGTGAAGACATCGCCGCTTTTGGTCGCGATGTCTCGCTGGACCAGGTTGATGTCGACGAACCCGTGTTTCCACAGGTAGTCGATGTTTTCCGGTTTGGGGGGTAGGACCTTGTAGCCATCGGCGCAATGTTGGCGGGCCTTGGCAAGCAGTTCGTCCGCCGCCGTGCGCCACTGTTTGACCCATTGTTCGGTTTCGGGATTGCCGCCGTGACGGGTTTCGGCCAGCAAGGCGGTCGCCTGAAGCCGCTCGGCCTGGGCTTGCAGCATGTCATTCCAGTCCAGCGGGTTGATGCCCTCCCGGCGTTGCGGGTCGTTGAGTTTGCGTTTCTGGAACGCGATCGTGCGTTCAATGCCGGCGCTTTCTTCGAGCAGTTTCCTGGCGTCGGACTTGAGCGTTGACAGCGACTTGGGCGATGACGCGGGCCGTGCGGGTTGCGCGGGAACGATCTTTACCCACTCGCCATCGCTCGCGTGTTCGCTGTAACTGGCGACCGACCGGCCGGATTGCGGGTCCAGCACATCGATGATCGCGCCGGAGCCTGCCGCCTGGGGGCGCGCGGTGCCGATCAGGGTTTCCTTGTCGCGGGTCTTGAACGTGCGCTGGCCCGCCGGTTTTTGCCGTTGATCGATACGCACGACGGCGGCAGGCACCAGCGCTTGTTCCTCGCGCATCACTTCGGCCAGGTCGGTTTGGGCATCGTTGATCACATCGCGCAGGCGTTCGGCAAACAGCTGCTGATACTCGGCTCGCTGAAGGCCGGGATTCGTGTCCTGTATCGCCAGGCTGTCGCTGAGCACGCGCTGGTAGGTGCCGACGACGGTTTCCAGCGTCGCCTTGCGTTCGCTCAAGCTGTAACCGGTGTACTGCCGCAGGTCCAGGTGAGCGTTGTAGACGGGGATCAGGTTGGTTGAACTCAAGCGCTGCAGGTAAAACGACTCCACTGGGTCGCTCGTTCGCGCATAGCGATCGAGGCTCAGTTCTTTGAGGTTGGTCAGGCTGGTCAGCTTCATGCGCAGGGCCGTAATCGCAGGTGGCTGTCGCTCTTGCTGCTTGAGGAAGTGCGCGGCCTTGGTTTTGCCGAACGACGAATCGTCCGTCCATTTTTCCAGCACGGCGGCGGAGGCCAGGGCGGCTTCCCGCACGCTTTCCAAGTCGCGGTAAACCCTGGCGAAGTTGTCCATCAGCTCGATATACGTGCTTTTGGAGCCGGTCCTTGCCTCGCTCACCACCTCCGCCATCGAGCGTCCGCTGGGGACGTGTTGATTGCTGTCTTCGGCCAGCGTGGTGTAGAACTGTTCGATTTCACGGTAGTTGTCGAGCACCGTCTCATAGAGATTGGAGCGCGCCTGTTTTTCTTCGGAAAGATCATCCACTGCGCCGAGTTTTTTCGGCACCAGATGGTCAATGGCGGTCTGAGCCGCCGCACTGTGTACCTCAGTGCGTTGCTTGAGTTGCACGAGTTGCTGGTCGATGGTCTGCCTGAGGTTCTTCGTGAGTTCCAACTGCGCCAGGTAAGGCGCGATAAAGCGCTGTTGATGCTCCCCGGTGGTAGACAACCCCCACAGCGTGCGCAGTTTTTTACGGCCGTTGTAGTAGTCGGTAATGCTCGCAATCACTTGATTACGCGCGTCTGCCCTCGGTCCATCCAATACAAGTGCGGCCTCGACGGCCTGACTGAACGCTTCCCCTCGCGCCTGTTGTGCCTGCCTGTTTTGTTTGACTCGCTCGGCGACGCCGTTCTTGCGCGGCATGCCACCGCGCAGCCGGGGGCGACTGTCGAAACTCCAGCGCCCCTGTGCGTCACGCCTGATCGGCGGGCCGGTACGCGCGCGGTTGTTCGCGTCGATGATGAACACCCCGTCGAGGTCGTTGGCCACCCGGAACCACTGCTTGTCGATGTTGGCGTACAGCCCGCCCTGGCTCAGGTACAAGCCCTGCTTTGGCCCCTCGGCAATCGCCGCACCGACATCGACCGGCGCGGCTACCCGGAATGACTCGATCTGCGCGAGCTGGCCGGGGCTCAGGCGGCGCGGGCTGGAGAACGCAAAATCCAGCCTGCTCGCATGACCGCCGATGACGCCGGCAGAAGGCTCCACACTGCCTTGGCGGATGCTCGCGCGATGGGCGCCCGGCGTCTGGCCCGGGGCGCGGCGCATCGGGCCATCGTTTGGCGCGATGGCTTTGAGAGCGTCGAGCGTCAGCGGCGGCTGCGCGGCGTCGGCGGGCGCGGAATGGGTCAAGACCATGCCCATATTGAGCAACAGGTCCACCACGCTGGCCGTGCTGTCGCCCTGGGCGGCGGGGTTGGACAGTGTGCGGATATCGTCCTCGCTACCGGCCAACTGCAACAACCACCCCGCCATCGCCCCAGGCCCACGCAACACGGGTAACAGGGTGTTGAACAACAACCCGCCCAGTTCCTTGAAGGAAGCCCAGCGGCTCTGCGCGTCCGATACCGATTGCCCCTGGGCCAGGTTCACCAGGCTGTGGGTGTTGCTCTGGTACAGGTGCTGCATCAGGCGCCCTTGCTCCAGGTCCTGGCGTAATGTGCTGGCGGCGTCATAGCCGTCCACGGCGAGTGTCGTCGGTGCCGGTTGGGCGGGCGCGTCGAACTCGTTGAAGACGCTGTAGCGGGCAATGTTGGGAATCTTGAAGCCGCCGTTGCCGTACACCGCGCGCGTCCTGTCGTCGGGCAACCAGGCCAGCACGCTTTGCTGCAAGGGGCGGGGCTGTTGCACCGCCTCCAGCAGCGCTTGGCGCGTGGCAAATTCCTGCAATACCGGGGACAACATCGGCCGGTAGAGAAGGTGCGGGCCGACAGCCGCATTCGCTGGCTCGATGACGAACATGTTCTGGACTACATCGGGTGTCGCGCCGGGCTTGCGGATAAACGCCAGGGGCCGCATGACGATGTCTTGCCCATCGACCTGTTTCGCTCCAGCGCCGGGCGTCAGCAGCGCCTCCACATACCGGTAACCGTGCGCGGTGATGCCCGCTTCGCCCTTGAGCTTGAGCTCCAGCGCCTGCATCGCCAGTTGGCGCGGGACTTGTTGGGCGAACAAGGCGCTGCGCCGACGTGACTCATCGCTGTCACCCAGCAGGTGGGTTTGCAGCAACGCAGGATAGTGTTTGCCGATGTCCACCTGGCTGACGATGTCTTTCAAGCGCTGCGGCATTGTCGGGTCGCTGATCGGTTGACCGAAGTGGCGCACTTCGATTTCGCCCTTGGGCAGCCCGGCCAGATTGCGCAAGGCCATGTCGGTCAGGCTCATCGTGACGCGCTCGATGTAGCCGCTGCCCAACGTGCCGACCGGTACTTTGAAGGTGACGTCGAGGTGGTCCGCGAGCAGCCCGGTGTTCTGCAACTGCGCTTGCAGCTGTTGCTGGGTATAGGTGCGAATATCGGGAATGTCCGAAAAAAAGTTACGCCCCTGGTTGCGTTGGACATCGCTGGCCAGTTCGAGGGCGTGGCGATGGTAGGCAAGGCGATCGGCCGGGTCGGCGTTGCGCATCCACTGCGGCAGTTTTTCCTGCAGCCGTGCCAGTTCCGCAGAATCTGCGGCATAGGCGCCGACAAACCACGGGCTCGGATCACTGAGCACGCTGAAGCGCTGCTCCAGAACCTGGAGGCTGCCGGCTGGCGGGAGTTCGATGCTGTCTATCGCCTGCAACTGGTTATTCAGAATGATGCCCGCTTGCGCATCGAAGATATTCGCGTCCGGCTCCTGGCGTTTCCAGGTCAAGTGGTCGAAGACGAAGTCGTTTTCCAGCGTCTCGCCCCAGGCCTTGCCGAAGGCTTCCAGCGAGTCGTAAGGGGTAATCTGGCCGTTGGCCGCGGCATGCAGAACCTGGGTGCTGGCGCCGATCTGACGGGTGATCAAAAGATCCGGGCTGAGCTGGGTGGAGGCACCGCCACCGTAGCGGACGCTGGTGTCGAGCACGAAGACCCGCGCCGCGTCGTCGCCGTTGGCACGCACGCGTTGCGCACGCTCGGGCCAGGTGACCACCTGGTCAAGGGTGGCGCGTTGCGCATCGGTAAGGCCGGGCTGTTTCAGCGCCGCACTGCGCAGGTTGTCGCTGAGCATGCCGCTGAGCCACAACCAGCGGTTGTCCGCCCCGCCAGCATTTTGTCCCCAGTAACGGGTCAAGGCTCGCGCAAACGCTTCTTTGAGGCTGGGCCGAAGGCTGCGGATCGCCAGTTCGATGGCCGACATGTCGATGTCTTCGCGTCGGTTGCCTGAAGCGTCGGGGACTCTGAGGGTGGTGCCGGTTCCTTGTTTGACCAGTTTCTGCGGCCATGAATACTTGTCGGCGAAATCGATATCGGCCCCGGCGGCCAGGTGGTTGAGCGCGACATCCAGCAGCGGGGTCAAGCGGTATTGAACCGGGTTTTCCGCGATCGGTTCTGCCACCGAGGTCCGCGCTACGTCGAATTCCAGCGTGGGATACAGGCTGTTGATCGCCTCGCCGAGCATGTCCCTGACAACCGAGCGCACGTCGGGCCGCGTCGCGAACTGGCTGCTGACGACGTGGGCGGCGAGGTGGCTGGCGCGGGGCCGGGGTTGCACCTCGGCGATGGCGCCGGCACGGCTCAGGGAGGTGGGCGCGGGTGCAGAGGGCGAAAGGCTCGGATTGGCCGGCGGTACAGCGGGGTACAGACGAGGGATGAAGGGCATTGCAGCGGCGCTAGCGGTCATGGGGCACATCCTTGGCGGGGCGGTACGGTGTCGTCCCAACGACGCATGGAGCGCCCTTCGGGACGAATGTCGCGGCAAAAATACCCACTCATCCCTACGGTGAAACAAGAAATGCGTAATTGACTATGTCGACACACGCGGGGCCCGCCGGGGCTCCGGGCCAGCGCCGTTTCGCAATGTATGGCGGGATATGAACCTCGTGCGCCGGCCGGCAGGTCGACAGCCCGCGCAACATGAGACAAACTCACCCTATTCGAATTGCTCATCAATATTGCTCATGGAGACCATGGTGCTGGAAATCCGCCACCTGAAAACCCTGCACGCCTTGCGCGAGGCCGACAGCCTGGTCGAAGCCGCCGAACGCCTGCACTTGACCCAATCCGCCCTGTCCCACCAGTTCAAAGAACTGGAGGAGCGACTGGGCATGCCGTTGTTCGTGCGCAAGACCAAACCGGTGCGTTTCACCAGCGCCGGCCTGCGCCTGCTGCAACTGGCAGACGCTACCCTGCCCCTGCTGCGCGGCGCCGAGCGTGACATTGCGCGCCTGGCCGGTGGCACCGCCGGGCGCCTGCACATGGCTATCGAATGCCACAGCTGCTTCCAGTGGCTGATGCCGACCATCGACCAGTTCCGCGATGCCTGGCCCGAGGTCGAGCTGGACCTGGCGTCCGGTTTCGCCTTCGCCCCGCTGCCGGCCCTGGCCCGTGGCGACCTGGACCTGGTGGTCACTTCCGACCCGCTGGAGCTGCCGGGCATCACGTATGTGCCGCTGTTCACCTACGAAGCCATGCTGGCCGTGGCCAACCAGCACCCCCTGGCGAACAAGTCGTACATCGTGCCGCAAGACCTGCTCAGCGAAACCCTGATCACCTACCCGGTGGAACGCGACCGCCTGGATATTTTCACCCGCTTCCTCGAACCCGCCGATGTCGAACCGGCCCAGGTACGCACCTCGGAGCTGACGGTGATGATGATGCAACTGGTCGCCAGCGGTCGTGGTGTTTGCGGCATGCCGCATTGGGCGCTGCATGAATACAGCTCGCGCGGTTACGTCAAGGCCAAGCGCCTGGGTGAGAAAGGCCTGTTTGCGACGCTGTATGCGGGGATTCGTGCAGACATGCTGGACGCGCCGTACATGCGCGACTTCCTGCTGACGGCCAAGGACACGTCGTTTTCCACACTGGATGGGGTCAGCGCCGTGCGTTGAGGGGCACGGCTCAGTCCTTGGAACCCGCCAATCAGGCGGTGGTGGTCAGCGATTTGCGATAAAACGGCAGGATCAGCTCACGCGTCAAGGGCGCCAGGTGCAGGCCGCCGTCTCCGGCCGGGTCGATCCAGCGCACTTCTTCGATCTCGGCGGCCGGGGTCACCGGCACGTCGATCCGTACCTGGAACAGTTCGGCTTGCACCGTAAAACCTGGCTCGTTGGCGGCCGGGGCCGAGAAACGGCCGAGGTAGACCGCCTGGCTCGGCTCGATGCGCAAGTTCAGCTCTTCGTGCAGCTCACGGGCCAGCGCTTCGACCGGTTGTTCGCCGGCATCGATCTTGCCGCCCGGTTGCATGAATGCCTGGGTGCCGCGCTTGCGCACCAGCAACGTCTGGCCGTCGCCGCCGATCAGGAGCGCGGCGGCGATACGGATAGTGGTTGGCATGGACAAAATCACCTTGAATGCAAAGACACAATGATCCCATGAATCGCCTCAGCTCAAAAGATGGGGCTCTTCCGGTTCGCGGATAAACACGCTGTACTTGGCGCCCTCCATGGCTTCAAACGCGATCAGCTTGTCCACCAGCGGCAAGTTGAGCACTTTGCCGGCATTGAGCAGCAACATGCCGTTATCGGCGTTGAGGTTGCGCGCCAGGATCATGCCGTCGGCCAGTTCGCGGGTGCTCAGCACTTTGACACTCGGGTCGCCCAGGGTCACGTCGTTGAGGAACGCGGCGCAGGCCAGGACGAAGTCTTCGACCATGTCCGGATCATAGAGCCGCCCCGCGTACTTGCGGATGTACAGCAGTGCTTCATCGCTGTTCATCTGCCGTTCCAGGATCAGGCCCTTCTGCAGTTCGATGAAGTCCACCGCCAGTTTGAGCAAGCGCGCGCCTACGGGAATCGTTTCACCCTTGAGGTGATCGGGAAACCCGGTGCCGTCCCACCGCTCCTGGTGATGGCGGATCAGCCGTGCGGCGTCCTTCATCGGCTCGAGCGTCATCAGCAACGACTCGCTCTGCGCCGGGTATGCGCGATAGCGTTCGCGGTCGTTGCTGTGCAGCAGTTCCGACGGGACGGCCATCATGCCGTCGCTCCAGCTCAATTTGCCGATGTTGTAGAGCGCGGCGGCCATGGTCAGGTCACGGGCGCTGGCTTCGTCCAGCGCCTGGGCTTTGCAGTACACGCGGATCAGCTCGATCAACTGGCGGTTGGTCTGCTTCTGCTTGGGCAGGCGCAGGTTGGCCAGCAGCGAAAACACTTCGGTGCCGGTCACATAGCTGCGCTTGAGCTCGTCGTAGGCCAGGTCGAGCATGTCGGCGGTTTGCTGCAGCTCGCTGGTGCGCGCTTCGACGCGCTTTTCCAGGGTGGCGTTGAGGGCCTTCAACTGCTCGTTCTGATCGCGGGTCAACTGCTCAAGACGCACGCGCTCGCGTTCGGAATGCTGGTGTTCCAGGGACTGGCGCAACGTCAGGAGCATTTCCTCGTCGTTCCAGGGCTTGCTGATATAGCGGTGGATCTGACCTTCGTTGATCGCCTTGATCATCATGGTCATGTCGGCATAGCCGGTCAGCAGGATGCGCGTGGTGGCCGGGTACAGGCGGTGGGTCTCGGCCAGCAGCATCGCCCCGTCCATCGCGGGCATGCGCGCGTCGGTCATGAGCAGGTCGACGGGCTCGGCAGCCATGATTTCCAGGGCCTGGGCACCACTGCTGGCCAGCAGCACATCATAAGGCTGGCCCCGCAGCAGACGGCGCAGGCTGTTGAGGATCGATTCTTCATCGTCGACCAGCAAAATAGTAGGTCTGTAAGGGGACGTCGTAGCAGTTTGTTCATCCATGGCGACACCTCCTGGCGATGGTACTCGGTTGCTTCATTGCGCCCCGGCGTGATCGATCACTGTACTTGCATAAGCAATGAGCGCTAGATGCAGGCTGGGGTAACTGAGGGTGATTTGACGCCAACTGGCGTACTTATTCAAGGGACCCGACTATGCTAGTAGCATGAAGCCATGACTGTTCCCCGTTTATTGAAGCATTCAAGGTAAGGAAGCCCGATGCGTAAGAATCTTCAGTTGCCTGCGTCCCGGTGTCAGCCATGAATCCGTGCTCAGGAAGGGCCAATCGACGGGTGCTGATCGTCGATGACGCGGCCTCCATCCACGAGGATTTCCGCAAGATCCTGTGCGCCGATACCACAGGCGGCCAGTCCCTGGACAGCATCGAAGAAACCCTGTTCGGCACCGCCCCCACCGTGCGCCAGACTTTTGTGCTGGACTCCGCCTATCAGGGCCAGGAAGCCCTCGCCCTAGTCAACCAGGCCCTGGCCGACAACGCGCCCTACGCCCTGGTGTTCATCGATATGCGTATGCCGCCGGGCTGGGACGGCCTGGAAACCATCGAACAACTGTGGAACGTCGACCCGAACCTGCAGATCGCCCTGTGTACGGCCTACTCGGACTATTCCTTCGAAGCCATCGAAGCGCGCATCCAATACAGCGACCAGTTGCTGATCCTGAAAAAACCGTTCGACAACCTGGAAATCCGTCAGATGGCCAGCGCGCTGACCTGGAAATGGCAGCTGGCCCAGGATGCCGCGCTCAAATTGATGGGGTTGGAGCGCACGGTCGAAGAACGCGTGCAGGAACTGCTGAAGGTCTCACACCTGCTGCAATACGACGCCCTGACCGAACTGCCCAACAGCACCCTGCTGGGCGACCGGCTGACGCAGGCCATTGCCGTCTGCAGGCGCCATGACACCCAGTTGGCCGTGATGTTTATCGGCCTGGACCGCTTCAAGCGCATCAACAATGCCCTGGGCTATCCGGTCGGCGATGAAATGCTCAAGCAGGTCAGCCAAAGCCTGGTGGCCACGGTGCGCGCGTCGGATTCGGTGTTTCGCTACGGCTCCGACCAGTTCGTGCTGATCCTCAACGACATCAAGCATCCCCAGCAAACCCAGTACATTGCCGAAAAACTGCTCGGCGCCATCAGCACGACACACTATGTGGCCGGGCATGACTTGAGTGTCACCGCAAGCCTGGGCATCAGCATCTACCCCAACGACAGTTTCAGCGCGGTGGAGCTGATCAAGAACGCCGAAACCGCCATGCACACCAGCAAAGCCCATGGCCCCAACGACTTCAGTTTCTTCGTCAACGAGATGAACCTGCGCGCCCAGGCCCAGCAAAGCCTGGAAAGCGCGATCCGGCAGGGCTTGCAGCGCGATGAGTTCATATTGCACTACCAACCGAAACTGGATTTGAGCAGCGGGCGGATCGTCGGCGCCGAAGCCCTGATTCGCTGGCACCAGCCCGATCACGGCTGGATCTACCCGTCAGCCTTCATTCCCGTGGCCGAAGACAGCGGCCTGATCGTGCCCTTGAGCCAATGGGTGTTGCGCCAAGCCTGCGAGCAAGCACAAGCCTGGCGCGCCGCCGGCCTGCCTGCACTGTGTATCTCGGTGAATATTTCGGCGATTGATTTTCGCCAGCGCAATTTTGTCGCCAACCTGGCGGCCATTCTGCAACGCACCGGCCTGACGCCCAGTTTGCTTGAACTGGAGATCACCGAGAGCGTACTGATGCAAAACGTCGAGGACACGCTCGTCACCCTGCAAGACATCAAAGCCTTGGGCGTGCGGCTGTCGATCGACGATTTCGGCACCGGCTATTCCAGCCTCAGTTACTTGCGCCGGTTTCCCATCGATGTGTTGAAGATCGATCAATCCTTCGTGCGCGGCCTGGGCGAAAACAGCCAGGATGCACAACTGATCAGTGCCATCATCAGCCTGGGCAAGAGTCTGGACTTGAACATCATTGCCGAAGGCGTCGAAACCCTTGAGCAATTGGAATTCCTCAAAGCCCACCGCTGTGAGGAGGGCCAGGGTTTCCTGTTCAGCAAAGCCGTGGCGGCCGCTGAATTCGCCCAATTGATGCAAGCCGGGCAACGCAGCCTGATGCCCCCCCAGTGACTGTCTATTCAAGGAACGAACGCTTGATCCGTCCCCTCACCCGCTCTCCTCGCCCGTCACCCTGGGCACTCGGCCTTGCCGTCGCCCTCGGGGTCGGCGCCGCCCTGCCCGCAGTGGCCGCGCCACTGGATGAGCCGCTCAAACCGCTGCCGCCGGTGCCGCCGCTGGATGCGGCAACAGTTGAGCTGGGTCGCCAGTTGTTCAACGAGAAACGCCTGTCGGTCAATGACAGCCTGTCCTGTGCCAGTTGCCACCAACTGGCAACGGGCGGGGGCGACGATAAGCCGTTTTCCTTGGGCTTTGATGGCAAGCCGGTCAAACTCAACACACCCACGGTGTTCAACGCCAGCCTGAATTTCAAGCAGTTCTGGGACGGTCGGGTGGATACCCTCGAGGCCCAGATCGAACAAGTGGTCATCAGCCCGGTGGAAATGGGCAGCGACTGGAAAACCGTGGTCGACAACCTCACCGCCATGCCGCAGTACCAGGCCGCCTTCAGTCAGGTGTACCCCGACGGCGTGACGGCGGCCAACGTGCAAAATGCCCTGGCGACGTATGAACGCACATTGCTCACGCCCAACTCCCGCTTCGACCAGTACTTGCTGGGCAATACCGAGATCCTCACGATCGAAGAAAAATACGGCTACCAACGCTTCAAGGAATATGGCTGCATCGCCTGCCATCAAGGCATGAATATCGGCGGCAACATGTTCCAGAAGTTCGGCGTGATGGATGATTATTTCAAGGGCCGCACGCCCGCCGAGACCGACCTGGGCCGCTATCTGGTGACCCACGACGAAGAAGACCGTAACGTGTTCAAGGTGCCCAGCCTGCGCAATGTCGCCGTCACCGCGCCGTATTTTCACAACGCCTCGGCCAAGACCCTCGAAGAAGCCGTGGACGTGATGTTCAGATTCCAACTGGGGCGCGTGCCCTCGGCGGAAGACAAGGACCAGATCATCAAGTTTCTCAAGACCCTGACCGGCCAATGGGCGGGCAAACCTTTATGAGCAGACGGTCATGAGACTCTCCCGCCACTACGTCATCCAACTACTACTGGGCACCGCGACCCTGCTGCTGGCATCGATACTGGTGTTCCTGTACATCAAATCAAGTACTGACCAGACCAGCCATTACACCGAATCCCGCGACCTGATCCGCCAGATGCAGCAGCTCAACGCGCAGTGGGACAGTGAGGTGCTCAAGGCCAGAATCGCCCTGACCCACAATTACGACCCCCTGGTGACGCCGCTGACGCAGATCACAAGAATCTGGGAGGAACTGCGCCAGCACGAGTCGTATCACGCGCCCAACGACCTGCCCGGCTGGCAAGCCAGCCTGGAGGCCGGTCAGGCGGCGATCCAGGATAAAGCGCGGCTGGTCGACCAGTTCAAGTCCCATAACGCCGTGCTGCGCAACTCCCTGGCGTTCCTGCCGACCGCTGAAAACGATATCCAGGCCGCGTTCACACGGCTCGACGACGAACAGCGGCTGCCACTGCAAAGCGTGGCCACCGACACCTATGACCTGTTGCTCAGCAGCATGGAGTTCGCCCAGGTCGCCAGTGCCGACCGCGCGGCTGAGATTCTGTTGGGCCTGAACCTGCTGGCGGTGAACAAAGAACGCTTGCCGGCCGACTTCCACCTGCCGGTGGAGATTCTCAGCAACCACGTCGCGCTGATCCTGCGCGAACAGCCGCTGGTCAACACCTTGTTGGAACGCATCGCCGCGGTTCCCGTGGCCGAACGCCTGGACGAACTGACCACCCACCTCAACCAGGATCAGCAGGCCGCCGACCTGATCGACCAGAAGTATCACAACTACTTGCTGGTGTTCTCCACCCTGCTGGTGGCATTGCTGCTGTACCTGGCCATCAGGCTGTTGCGCAGTTTCACCGTGATCAACCGCGTCAACCGCGCCCTGCACACCGCCAATGCCAGCCTGGAACAGCGCGTGGAAAAACGCACGCGCCAGCTCAGGGATGCGCAAAGCGAACTGCTCGACAGCGCCCGCCAGGCCGGCATGGCGGAAATCGCAACCAATGTGCTGCACAACGTGGGCAACGTGCTCAACAGCGTGAACATCTCCGCCGACCTGGTCGCCCGTAAGCTGCGTACCAGCAAAGCACTGGGGTTGGGCAAGGCCATGCAGTTGATCAACGAACACCCCGATGACCTGGGCACTTACCTGCGCGAAGACGAAAAAGGCAAACTGCTGCCGGGCTACCTCAACCAATTGGTGGAAGCCATTGCCGTCGAGCAACAGGGCCTGACCGACGAGCTGGCGCAATTGAGCAAAAGCGTCGACCACATCAAGGACATCGTCTCCACCCAGCAATCCTACGCCGGCGTTTCCAGCGTGCTGGAGCCCTTGCAGGTCAGCGCCCTGATGGACGACGCGCTGCGCATGAATTCCGGCGCGCTGAATCGCCATCATGTGACGGTGGTCAAGGAATACGCCGACGTACCGCAGATCATGGCCGACAAACACCGGCTGCTGCTGATCATGGTCAACCTGATCAGCAACGCCAAGTACGCCATGTCCAACCTGACCGACCGGCCTCGGCAGATTACGTTGTCGATCCAGACGATAGAGGACAACATCCTGCAAATCAGCGTCAAAGACGAAGGTGAAGGCATCCCCGCCGAAAACATGACGCGGATCTTCACCCACGGCTTCACCACTCGCAAGGAAGGCCATGGCTTCGGTCTGCACAGCTGCGCCCTGGCGGCGATTGAAATGAATGGCCGGCTTACCGGCTATAGCGATGGTCCGGGCAAAGGCGCGCTGTTCACCTTGCAAATCCCCCTCAACGATGCTGCAGGCCCCGCATGAACCAACCACCGAACCGGCGCATTCTGCTGATCGACGACACGCCCTCGATTCACGAAGATTTCCGCAAGATCCTCAAGCCGCCCCTGGAACAGAACCAGGCCCTGGACGCGATGGAAGCCGCGCTGTTCGGCACCAGCGACAAACAACCGCAAAGCCCGCTGTTCGAGCTGGACTCCGCCTACGGTGGGCAGGAAGGTTTACAACTGCTCGAGGCGGCCATGGCGGCGCAACTGCCCTACGCCCTGGCCTTCGTCGACATGCGTATGCCCCAGGGCTGGGACGGCGCGCAAACCATCGAAGAACTGTGGAAGGTCGACCCGAACCTGCAGGTGGTGGTGTGTACGGCGTACTCGGATTATTCCTGGGAAGAGCTGCTGTTTCGCCTGCGTGCCCATGACCGGCTGCTGATCCTGAAAAAACCGTTCGACAATATCGAAGTCCAGCAAATGGCCAACACCCTGACCGCCAAATGGGACATGGCCCGCCGCGCATCCTTGCAAACCAGCCAGCTGGAGCTGTTGGTGGAACAGCGTACCCAAGCGCTGACCCAGACCAGCCAGGCCCTGCAACTGGAGATCGACGAGCGCAAACAGCTCGAAAGCCAGTTGGTGCAATCGGAAAAACTGGCGTCCCTGGGGCAACTCGCCGCGGGCGTGGCGCACGAGATCAACAACCCGGTAGGGTTCATTTCCTCCAACCTCGGCACCCTCGAAGGCTATTTCAAACAGCTGCAGCAGATGCTCGATGCCTACCGCCAGGCCGAAGCCGCGATCGGCGACGATCAGCTCCAAGCCCTGCGCCAACGCCTGGACCTGGACTTTCTCAGGGAAGATATTCCGACGCTGATTCACGAATCCAAGGAGGGCATTGGCCGTGTGGCGCAGATCGTCAAGGACTTGAAAGACTTTTCCCGAGTGGACACCGACCAGACCTGGCAGTGGGCCAACCTGCAACAAGGTATCGATTCGACCCTGAACATCGTCGCCAGCGAGCTCAAGTACAAAGCCGACGTCATCAAGCACTATGCGCCCTTGCCGGAAATCGAATGCCTGGCCTCGCAGCTCAACCAAGTGGTGATGAACCTGGTGATCAACGCAGCGCAAGCCATCGGGCCGGAGCGCGGCACCATAACCATCAGCGACGGCGTGGACGGCGAGAACATCTGGCTGGAAATCGCGGACAACGGCTGCGGGATTGCCCCGGACGCCCAGCTGAAAATCTTCGATCCGTTCTTCACCACCAAGCCGGTGGGCGAAGGAACGGGGTTGGGGCTGTCACTCTCCTACGGCATCGTCAAGAAACACCATGGCGAAATCTCCGTCAGCAGCGAACTGGGCAAAGGCACCACGTTCCGGGTAGTGCTGCCCATTCGCCAAACAGCGGTGTAGGCCCGTTCGAAAAAGCATCACGCAACGGTTGGATCAACGCCCGAACTTTCCATCGAGTTCGAATAGGACCCGATACGAGCTCATGCGCAATGCGCAACTCTCTCGACTTCTTTGTAAATCTGGGCGCCTTTGGCAATTTCCGCAGTGCGCAGATCATAGGCGGTCTGCAGGTTCAGCCAGAACTGTGCAGATGTCTCCAACGCGACTGCCAGGCGTAATGCAACGTCCGCACTGATGCTCCGACGCATCAATACAATGTCATTCACCGTAGGGGCGGAAACATGCAGCGCCCTTGCGAGAGCGGCTGCGGTCAGGCCCAGCGGCTCCAGGTACTCTTCCTTGAGTATTTCCCCAGGATGTACAGGTCGCATGCCATTCTTAAACATCATTCACCTCAGTGGTAATCCACAATTTCAACATTTTCAGGGCCGTGAGGCCCCCAAATGAAACAGACCCGGAATTGACCATTGATTCGGATACTGTGTTGCCCCTCTCTGCCACCGTATAACGGTTCCAGCCTATTCCCGGGCGGTGAGCGAAAATCAGCGAGTTCAACCGCCGCATCCAGCATGCTCAGCTGTCGTTCCACCACGGAAACGACAGCGGAGCAACGTCGGGTTCGACCGGTTTCAAACAGTTTTGGGGTTTCGGCGCATTTAAAGCTTCTGATCATCGCTTAATGCTTAACGTTATTCGTTAATGACCAGTTCTACATGGGTTGTCGATATATTCAACCGACAGTTGAATAGGCGCTGAGGGAGGGCGACGAGCGGTCAGTGCCGCCGTCAAAAAAAGCCGCTCCAGACACTGGAACGGCCTTAGAGGTAAGGCCGGAACGCCTCACGCCAACTGTCTATATCGGGCCAGTCCGCCGTGTCTATGCGACCCAAGCGAATGCACCTACAGGTTGTTCAGGGTTTCCTTACTGGCGCAGAATGCCGCACCGACCAGAAGAGTCCGATCCCAAGGTAACCGTATGAGCCTGTCCTTGCTAAGCCGCTACGCGGTGTTTGCCGTATGCGTGATGTTCACCCTCGCCAGCCTGCCCTTTGTCGAACATGAATGGTTATGGCCCATTACCCTGGTCACCGGCGCCCTCAGCCTGCTCGGCCTCTTCGACCTGCTGCAAAGCCCCCACGCGATACGCCGCAACTACCCGATCCTGGGCAATATCCGTTACCTGGTCGAGGGCATTCGCCCGGAGATCCGCCAGTACCTGCTGGAGTCCGACAGCGACGCCCTGCCCTTTTCCCGGGCGCAACGCTCATTGGTCTACTCGCGCGCCAAGAACCAAACCGCCGACAAACCCTTCGGCACCCTGATCGACGTGTACCAGTCGGGCTTCGAGTTCATCAGCCACTCCATGCGCCCCGCGCCGTTGACTGACCCGAGCTCGTTTCGCGTGATGGTCGGCGGCCCGCAATGCAAGCGGCCGTACTCGGCCTCGGTATTCAATATCTCGGCCATGAGCTTCGGCTCTCTGAGCGCCAACGCGATCCGCGCGCTCAACCAGGGCGCCAAGCTGGGTAACTTCGCCCACGACACCGGCGAAGGCAGCATCAGCCCCTATCACCGCGAAAACGGCGGCGACCTCACCTGGGAACTGGGCAGCGGCTACTTCGGCTGCCGCACCCGCGACGGCCATTTCGATCCGGAACGCTTCGCGGTGCAGGCCCAGAACCCGCAAGTACGCATGATTGAAATCAAGATGAGCCAAGGCGCCAAGCCTGGCCATGGCGGGATTCTGCCCAAGCACAAGGTCACCCAGGAAATCGCCGAGACACGCGGCATCCTGATGGGCGAAGATTGCGTCTCGCCGTCGCGCCACAGCGCGTTTTCCACGCCTATCGAGTTGATGCATTTCATCGCCCAATTGCGTGAGTTGTCTGGCGGCAAGCCGGTGGGCTTCAAGTTCTGCCTCGGTCATCCGTGGGAATTCATGGGCATCGCCAAGGCCATGCTCGAAACCGGCATCCTCCCCGACTTTATTGTGGTCGACGGCAAGGAGGGCGGCACTGGCGCCGCGCCCGTGGAGTTCACCGACCACATCGGCGTGCCGCTGCGCGACGGCCTGCTGTTCGTCCACAACACCCTGGTGGGCTTGAACCTGCGCGACAAGATCAAACTCGGCGCCAGCGGTAAGATCGTCAGCGCTTTCGACATCGCCAGCGTGCTGGCCATCGGCGCCGACTGGGCCAACTCGGCGCGCGGCTTCATGTTCGCCATCGGCTGCATCCAGTCGCAAAGCTGTCACACCAACAAATGCCCGACCGGCGTCGCCACCCAGGACCCACTGCGCCAACGCGCCCTGGTCGTGCCGGACAAGGCCCAGCGCGTGTTCAACTTCCACAGCAACACCCTCAAGGCCCTGGCCGAAATGCTCGCGGCAGCGGGCCTGGAACACCCGTCGCAATTGTCGGCCAAGCATTTGGTGCGACGTATGTCGGCGACCGAAATCAAGCTGTTCTCACAGCTGCATGTGTTCCTCAAGCCTGGGGAATTGTTGACCGGGGAAGTGAACGGCGAGTTTTATTCGCGCATGTGGCAGATGGCGCGGGCGGATAGTTTTGAGCCGCAGGAAGTCGTTGCGGCGTAAGGGAGCCATGATATGTTGAAAGTCATCGCGGAAGATTTCATCAAGCCCGAACACTTGGACACGGTGCGCCCGTGGTACGCCGAACTGGTGGAAAAAACCCGCCAGGAACCGCTGTGCATCGCCTACGATCTGTTTGTCGATCAGAAAGACCCGGGGCACTTTATCTTTGTCGAGCAATGGCCCGATCAGGCGGCACTCGATACCCATTGCCAGACCGAACACTTCACTCGGCTGGTGCCGCAGATCAATGAGCACCAAGCCAAGCCCTGCAGGGTGCTGCTGATGGACGCATTCTGACCCAGCCTTTACCGCGCTGAAGCGGACCACCGACGGCACTATTGAAACCAGCAGGTTCACATGCCGTTGCGGGACTTCGCGGCCATCGCCAGATTTTTCTGGCGATGGCCCATGTTGCCCCCGTGCCGCCATTGAGACATTCAGTAATACCCAGCCTTTGCAATCGCTTACAAATACCGCCAACCTGCGCCCGCTCGACGTGCGGCGTAAGACAACAGCCGCGCGCGCCAGTCATTACTAAACCTTTCGTACAAGAGCCCGCTGCCATGCTGAACGGACGCGACCCGCGCATCGATTTTTTTCGGGGCCTGGCGTTGATCTTCATTTTCTGGGATCACGTCCCCCACAACCCCCTCGGCCAGATCACCCTGCGCAACATCGGTTTCAGCGATGCGGCAGAGGTGTTTGTATTCCTCGCCGGTTACGCCGCCGTATTGGCCTACGGCAACGTCCTGCAACGCGACGGCTACTGGATCGCCTCGCTGAAAATCCTGCGGCGCGCCTGGGTGCTGTATGTGGTGCATATCTTTTTGCTGGCGATGCTGATGGGCATCGTGTTCTTCGCCAACAGCCATGTGGAAACCCGCGACCTGGTCGAAGAGATGGGCCTGACGCACTTCGTCACCCACCCGCAGCAGGCGCTCACCGATGAATTGCTGTTGCGCTTCAAGCCCAACCTGATGGACCCGCTGCCGCTGTACATCGTGCTGCTCGGCGGGCTGCCGCTGGTGCTGCCGTTGCTGCTGCGCCAGACCTGGGCGGTGGTGGGCGTGTCGTTGAGCGTGTACCTGCTGGCGCCGTGGATGGGCTGGAACCTGCGGGCGATTGCCGATGGCGTGTGGTACTTCAACCCCGTCACCTGGCAGTTGCTGTTTGTGCTCGGCGGCGCGGCGGCGATTCATGCCCGCCGGCCGCGCCCGGCAGAGCGCCGCGCGCTGCTGCGTCAGCCGCTGTTTGTGGCGGCGGCGGGCTACTCGCTGCTGGCCGCGATCATCACGCTGGCCTGGCGCTGGCCCGAGGTGCATGACGCGCTGATGCCCGCGTGGCTCAGCGAACGGCTGTACCCCATCAGCAAGACCGACCTGTCGCCGGTGCGCCTGGTGCACTTCCTGGCGCTGGCTTATGTCACCGCCAAGCTCTTGCCCCATGCCGGCTGGACCCGCCATTGGCTGGCGCAACAGACTTGCCGCATGGGCCGCTATTCCCTGGAGGTGTTCTGTCTCGGCGTGCTGCTCGCACCGCTGGCGGACATGCTCAACGCCCTGGCCGGCGACGCGTTGGCCATGCAGCTATTCAGCGCGTTGGCAGGCGTGGTGTTGATGGGCGCTCTGGCGACCTGGCTGGAATTCAACAAACGCCTGGACAGCAGGTTGCAAGCGCGTCGCGCACTGCCCACGTCATCATTAAATAGATAGCCCCGGCCGTTTTCGCGACGGTGCTTCCATGCCCTTCCACTTATCGTGAAAGGGTATGGCTGATGTCAACTTATCAACGACTCAACGGGTTATCAGGCAACTTGCAGTCCAGCAGTTCCTGGTCACGGCAACAAGCCCTTGAGCAGATTCAGAACAACGTGATTCAAGCCATGAGCAGCTTGAACCCACAGGAAAAAGCCCGCTACGTCAGGTTGCAACGCGAAGCATTGAGCGCCTTGACCGCTCTGGAACACGCCCAGCAAGCACTGACCCGCGACTTCAAGACTCAAGGCCTTGCGCAACTGCGGGAAAAAATCGGCGGGCGCGATCCCGAGCAATACACCCTGTTCACCCGCTACAAGGAGAAACGGGAGCAGGGCTTCCCCTGGGACCCGCCGCAGCCGCTCCTTCCGCTCAATACCGTGCCCTTGCCCGCCGCGCGCTATCGTCGGGCCCATTACGACTTCCATTACATTGAGCATCTCAAGCACATGTCGCTGTGGGAAGCGGCCTGTCTCAACTACGGTTTCACCCACTCCATTCACGGGGACTCGGGTTTCAGCCTGGTGGAGGCCAGCTATATCGTGGGGCCGGACAACGACAGAAGCCTGGGCGCACTGGCCTTCATCGAAGCCGCCCGCACGCTGGACCTGGGCGCTCAACTGCGCGACAAAGCCCGTACCGCCATGGCGCCGGGCGGGCCGTTGCGCCCATTGTTCGAGGCGTCGGCCAAGGCCAGCCTGCTGTTCGACGCAATCGAAGCCTACCGCAACCGTGCCACTACCGGCGTCACCCTGGAGATCTACACGCGACTCAACGCCGCCATCGAAGGCACTGGTGCGCAATTGCCGTTCGACACGCTGAACCTGAGCTCCGGTATCACCCCCCTGATCTCGGTGCCCTTCGTCCCCTGGGACAGTTGCATCCCCGTGCCCTTAATGCTGATTCGCGTGGCCAGCCTGGGCGTGTTGTCCTACTTCCCTTTCCGTCCCGGCGGGGCGTTGCAATACCACGACGATACCCAGGCCGCCGAGTACGCGTTTCGCACACAACTCACTGACAGCCACGCGAAAAAAGACCTGGGCTGGTTCTCCCGGCAATTGCCCTTGATCGGGCTGTCGGTGTTCAGATCACTGATCAACAAAGCGCCGCATCTGAAGGGGTTCAGTTGGTTAGGCGCTTATGTGTACGACGGTTTTCACCTGGCCTTCTCAACAAAGACCCTGGACAACATCCGCTTCAACACCGACATCAAATCCGGGCGCGCAATCACCCTGGTGCAGGCGTGTGCCTATCGCCAGATCCAGCGCTTTCAGTCAGACCTCGACACACTGGCGCAAACCCGCTCGGAAAAAGACTGGCAAGCCCTCAAAGATGCGGCGGCGGCGATTGCCGGTGAAGTGCTGCAGATGCTGCTTACGCCATTGCCCGGCGGCGTCACCGGCATGAACCGGGTCATGCAACTCGCGGTCATGGGCAGCCTGACCTACAGCGCCGCCCAGGGCGTGAATGAGCTGGCCAAGGGCGAAGCCAGCGGATTTGCCTCGGCGCTGGCCGATGTCACCGACCTGGCCGTCAGCGGCAAGCTGATCTCAACCGCCGGAAGGGCCCATCGCCAACGCATGCACGCGTACCTGGAAAAACTCGGCAACCCATACAAAATCACGCGCGCCGACGGCAGCCATGGGCTCTGGAAAGCCGACGCCCAACCGTATGCCCACGACAACCAGCGCCTGGTCAACGGTATCACCCCCAACGCACTGGGCATTTACACGGTCGAGGGTCACCTCTACGCCAAACTGCGCCAGGGCGAGCTGGACGTGCTGATCGAAGTCAAATTCGACGACGCGCACAAACGCTATGTACTCACACGCGGTAAAGACGGCTACACCCCAGCGATCATATTCGCTCCAGAGCTCCAGGCCTGGACCTTCGATCTGCACAATGCCCATCTCCTGTCCAACCCGGAGTTGCTGCAACGCATGCTGCCCAACGGGGCGTCGACGATCCCGTCGGCCGACCTTGAACACATGCTACGCAGCACCGCCACCACTCGCGATACGCTGGATCGCGTGTGGCGCGCCCAGCCGGCACCGTTGAACCTGATCGAAGGCGCCCGGCGACTGCAGGTCGATCAGGTCATCCAGCAAATCATCGAGCGGTTCCCCCAACCCGGCCAACTGCCGGCGCATGCCGACAGCACGGTCTTCTGCCTGCTGACCCAACTCAACGGCTGGCCGACCGACACCCTGCTGCATATCCACGATGCACAAGGCACGCGGATCGAGACCTACGGCAAAACCGAGCAACCACCCCCACGCGCCCATGCCATCAACCTCAAGCGCCGCGAGGATGGCAGCTACACAGACCTCAACGACGCGGGCAGCGGCCCCGAGGGCAACGAGCACCTGCTTCAACTGATCATCCGCCAGCAACCACGCGACTCGGCCCTGGGTAAAGAGGACCAACCCAACGCCTCCGAGGACGCGCGCGTCAGCAGCGTACGCCAACAGGTTGGCGCATTGGCAAGCCTCGAGCGCCACGCGCTGTTTTCGGCGCTGTTCGATTACTGGGGCTACGAAAAAGCGGAGCTCGCCGCCGCACCGGCGGCAAGACGGTTTCTGCCGGTCAAGGTGTCACCGGCCTTGATTACCGTCACGCCCCTGTTGAAAAAACTGCGCGACCTGAATCCGCCCCTGACCGCCGCCAACCTTGCGCGATTACTCGCCGAGCACCCGCTGACAGCACGCCAGCAAGAGGCGTTTCTGAGCGGTGGCACCCTGCCGGTAGCGTTCGTTGAAACACTCGATCGCCAACGTACCGCGTTGCGCATCGACGCGGTGATCGACAGCCTGTACAACCCCCGCGACTTCAATGCCGACACCGACCTCTGGGCCCGGGAATTTGCCGGCGCGCTGATCCGCGACACCCTCAAGCGTCCCTTCGTGGTCACGGATGTCAGCCAGGGCGAGACCTTCGTGCCCAGCGGTGCGGACGACCTCACCGTCAACCTGCGCTTGCACCCCGGCGGTCGCTACCAGGCCTATGACATCCGCAACGACAGTGAAATCCCCGTCTCACCCGCCCAAGACAGCTTCTACCTGGCCATCGCCTCGGTGCTCCACCCCCACGAACGTCAACAACTGGGCATGAGCAGTGTCACCGACGCCAAGGGCCTGCGCAAAACCCTGGGGGACAACATGAGCGCCCGACGCAACCCCCAAGGTCACGTCAGCCTGGTCAATGGCTCGCTGGTGCCCTACCAACACAACCTAATGCTGTCACCTGGCCTCAAACCCAGGACCGACGGGATCTTCATGATTGAGGGCAACGAATACCTGCCGCTGTTCGGCAGCCTGTTCCGCATCGTCTTCGATAAAACGCTGTTCAAATGGCGGCTCAAGCACCCGAAAAAAATCGGTGTCGACACCCCGCTCCTGGAGCACAACGGCCAGGGCACCTGGCGTCTGGCCAGCGAGAACCCGATGACCTGGGACACCCACCAGCTATTCCACCGCCTGGGGCACGAGGACTACGCGTTTACGCAGGAACGGGCCAGTCAAATCCTCGCCCTGACCGACACCCCGGACCACGTGCTGCGCCAGGTACACCGTGCCACCCACCCGGTGCCGCCGTTGTTGGCCGACACCTGCAAACGCTTCAAGATCGAGCAACAGATTCAACACTTCATCAACGCACTGCGGGTGAACCCCAACACCCAGGAAGCCGAGCCGGCCCTGCAATTGCTGGTGATCTCCGCGTTGCCGGGATGGCCGGACAACCACAGACTGCAGATCGTCGGCACCGGGAACGAGGTGCGCTATCAATACCCGGCCAGTGCGGGCCCGAACGCTGAAACAATCCTCGTGACCGAGCAGGACTACAGGGACGCCCGACTACTGAACCAACTCACCGGCGACGACACGCTGATCAATGCCTTGTTGGGCGAATTGCCCAGCTCCGCTGAAGAGCGCTTGTTCAAACTGGTGAAAAAAATCGTCGAGTTCGCCGAGAAAGAAACCAACCATCTGTTCAATTCGCTCTACCAAGAGAGCGAGCACCGCAGCCCCAACGTCGCGCGCGAACGCTTCAAGGCCGCACATGCCGACTTACCCAACAACACCGTCGACAGCATCCTCGACCACGCAACGCCCCGCGAACTCAAGCAACTGCACGAACACGGCAAGGTGAGCCTGCGCCTCGGCGAAACAGCCCGACTGACCGCCCACGAGGTGCGTCTGAACCGAGCCTTCGAGGGCTTGTACCTGGACAACCTGATCAACCCGGACAGCGACCGGATCATCCTGCACCTGCTCAACACCGTGCCCGGCTGGCCCAGCGACCTGCGCATCGAAGTCCGCGACCGACACTTCAGCGGCTCCAGCATCGAAGCCGCCGGCAACCCGGCCGGGACGCGCCAAAAAGTGCTGGTCAAGCAACACCAGGTCTACCGCGCCTACGACTCACAAGGAGCGCCTCTCGCCGCGCCCGTCGGCAGCGGCAGCAACCTGCTGTCGGCCATCATCCAGACGTTGACCGACACCGAACGGAGCACGCTGGGAATCACACATGAAGACGACCTCGCGCCACTCCAGGAGCAGATCGCCAAGCTGGCGCTGTCCCAGCGCGTGGCGATAAAAAGCCTGCTGGACCTGCCGCACCTGCAACCCTGGCTGCAACCGCCGATGGGCCTGGATCGCTCATTTCTGGTGTACCCCGTCTGGAACTGGCTGTGGCCATTCGGCGGTAATCGCGCGCCGGACCTGGTGAACAGGGTCCAGGAACTCTACCCCCGATTCGACAATGACACCGCCCGCGCCTTCATCCGCTGGCTCAACCTGGATGAGCCGGCCGCCCTGATCGAGCTTGACCGACGCCAGGCCGAATACAGCTTCATGGACATTGAACTGACCCGCTGGAGCGACACCCCCCGTGACACCGACAACGACGAAACCGACCCACTGGGCCTCCATCTGGGCCGTCGTCGCCATATCGCCAACACACTGCGCAGGGCCTGGCGACGGGATGAGCCGCCACAGGTCTACATCGATGGGTTGTTTCATGCTGAGTCATTAACACTGCAACTGGACACCATCGATCTGCCCACGGCGGCCTTTATCAACGGGTTCAGGGGCTTCGAGCACATCGAGCACCTGAGTATCGCCGGGGACAGCTTCCCCGCCTCGGGCCATGCATTCCTCGCGCTCTTCCCAGGCTTACGGGCCCTGCAAATCGACTGCCAGTTGAGCGAGCTACCGAGCGCCATCACCCAGATGACGCAACTCACCCGCCTGAACCTGGAAGGCAACGCGCTGGTTTTAACCGAGGAGTCCGCCGCACGCCTCGCCGCCATGGTCAACCTGGAAAACCTCAACCTGGGTTACAACCCCCTGGGGATCACGCTCGACGTCACGCGAATGAGCCAACTCTCGACCTTGGATTTAAGAGCAACCCATACCCAACAATGGCCGATCGGCGCCGCAGATCACGCGAATCTGAACACCCTGTACTTGCAGGAAAACCAGATCTCCAGCATCCCCGAGCGCGTGTTTACCCACCCCAGAGCCATCATCCGAAATCGTTCGACGTTCCTGCATGACAATCCGCTGTCGCCCCAAACCTTGCAGCGCGTTAGGCAATACCACGTCGACATTGGCATGGCCGTAGGGGGCTCCCTCCCCGGCATCGCCCACACGCCGCCCGCCGAACGCGGCATTTTGCCTTGGCTGGTCCACCTGAAACCCTTTAAACACGACAGCGCCAGAGAACTGTGGAACGGTCTGTCAAGCCATGAAGGCGCCCGTCCCGATGATGTCTTCAGAGTGTTGGCGGACTTGACCAAGTCTCTGGAGTACACCGTCGCTGGAAATGCACGTAAAAAACTGACATTCCGGGTCTGGAACCTGCTCGATGGCCTGAGCAACTCCACCGAGCTGCGCGAAAAAGTGTTCCTCAACACCCATGCGGCGGGCACCTGTGGCGACGGCGCCATACTGCTGTTCAACAACATGGAGCTCATGCACCGAGTGCATCAGACCCTCGCTCGATACGACGAAAACCGCATCGACCGCGAACTGCTCGGCCTGGCCAAACAAGTGTATTACCTGGAGCAGCTCGACCAGTTCGCCGACGATCACATCAGCCGCTTGACCGCGCAAGGGCGTTCGCCGGACCCCGCCGAAATCACCCTGTTCTATCGGGTGATGTTGCGCGAGGAATTCAACCTGCCGGTCCAGGCGGACCAAATGTTGTATTCAGTGGAGGGGTACGGCGTGGTCGACAACGATGTCCAACAGGCGCGTCAAATGCTGCGCGGGTTGAAGGATTCCCCTGGGCTGGCGAACGCATACAAAACCTGCGACTTCTGGCTCGACTACCTGGAACGACGCTTTCCCGCGCCCTTCTTAACGATCAAGGAAGTGACCCGCTACAAGATCGGGCTCTTGCAAAAGGAGCTGCCGGACAAACACTCCGATGAACACCTCGACCGCCTGCAAGCGCTGATCGACACGCAGACCGCCGAGCGCAACCGCCTCATCGGCCAGTTGACGGACGCCGCCCTTCACGCGTTGCCGCGCGATTGAGCGCATCAAGGCGGCCTGTGCGCCACAGGCCGCCTTGAACAAGCGTTACGCCGAGCGCGCGACGCCTTGGGCAACCTGGGTCGGTTGCAATTTGAACGTGTAGAACAGCACCGTCAGCAGCACCAGGAATACCGGGCCGACATACAGCGCGACGCGGGTGTCCGGGAAGTACGCCATCAGGCCCACCACCAGCACCAGGAACGCCAATGCCAGGTAGGAACTGACCGGGTACAGCCACATGCGGTACTTGAGGCCCGCCTGTTCCGCCGGGCTCAGGCTCTTACGGAACTTGAGCTGCGCCAACAGGATCATCACCCAGGTCCAGATCGCGCCGAAGGTGGCAATCGAGGTGACCCAGACGAAGACTTTCTCCGGCACCAGGTAGTTGAGCAGCACGCCCAGCAGCAACGCAGCGATCGACAGCAGCAACGCATTGCGCGGTACGCCGTTGCGCGAGGTGGTGCCGAAGGTCGCGGGGGCCTGGCCGTTCTGCGCCAGGCTGTAGAGCATGCGCCCGGTGCTGAAGATGCCGCCGTTGCAGGACGACAATGCAGCGGTGATCACCACGAAGTTGATGATGCCGGCGGCGGTCTTGATGCCCAGACGCTCGAAGGTCATCACGAACGGGCTGCCCTGGGTGCCGATTTCATTCCACGGGTAGATCGACAGAATCACGAACAACGCGCCGACGTAGAACAACAGAATGCGCCAGAACACCGAGCCGATGGCATTCGGGATGGTCTTCTGCGGGTTCTTCGCTTCACCGGCGGTGAGGCCGATCATTTCCACGCCCAGGTAGGCGAACATCACCATTTGCAGGGACATCAACACACCCTGCACACCGTTGGGCATGAAGCCGCCGTGGGCCCACAGGTTGGAAATCCCCAGCGCCACGCCGTCATTGCCGAAACCGAACGCGATGATGCCGACGCCACCGATCACCATGGCGATGATGGTGACGATCTTGATCAGGGCGAACCAGAACTCGAACTCACCGAACGCCTTGACCGCGATCAGGTTGATCGTGCCCATGCTGATCAAGGCCGCCAGGGCCCAGATCCAGCGCGGCACATCGGGGAACCAGACGCCCATGTACACGGCCACGGCGGTGATTTCCGCGACGCAGGTCACCAGCCACAGGAACCAGTAGTTCCAACCGGTGAGAAAGCCCGCCAACGGGCCGAGGTAATCCTGGGCATAGCGACTGAACGAGCCGGCGACGGGGTTGTGGACCGCCATTTCGCCAAGCGCGCGCATGATCACCAGGATCGCCAGGCCGCCAATGATGTAAGAGAGCATGATCGCCGGGCCGGCCATTTCAATGGCCTTGGCCGAGCCAAGGAACAGGCCGACACCGATGCAGGCGCCGAGGGCCATCAGGCGAATATGCCGTTCGCCCAGTTCACGTTTCAGCGGGCCGCCCTGAGCGGTCTCGCCATGAGGCAGGTGGTTGCCAACTGGCATAGGGGTACAACCTCGTCTTGTTATTGGATTAAGCCACCGAGTACTCGACGTCACAGCAGGTCCGCCAGGACGCCTCACACCGGGTTCGCCTCATGGGCCAACCCGTCTGGCCAGGGCCAGTTCAGCGGGGGTGCAGTATAAAAAGCTCAACCCAGGGTTTTTCACTTAATAAACGGCAAGATTCAGCGAGAACTCGCGGTAAAAGCGGCTTTTGTGGAGGGGCATTACCTGGATAGCGTAAGGATTTTCTCCGTTTGACGCGCGCCGAGTATTGCACAGCTTTGGTGCAGCGTCATGCCCCTACCTAGGCCGTATATACCCAGCCGAAGGCTCTGCTTCAATACTTTCAGCCCATCGGGCGGACAACGCGGAAGCCGGCCACGGCCGAACGGGAAGCATCGCCATACCCGCCGCCGGGCCGCCCCTTCACCATGGGGTGCTTCGATTGCCAGGACGGCAATCCCAGCGAAAGGATCTCCCCATGCCGACCACCCTCGACGTACTCCAACAAGGCCGGGCACGACGCCTGGCCGCCGATGGCCAATTGATCAGCGCGTTGTTCAATCACCTGACAAACGGCGACTCCACCACAGTGATCGTGCCCGAGCACTCCACCCTGGGCTGCTGGCTGCAGGTGTACCGCCGCGCACTCAGCCGCCCACACCTGCGGGCCTGGGCCACGCGCCTGCCGGTGGAGCTGGCCGGCCTGGACGTGCCGCTCGAAACCGCGCCGCTCGAACTGCCGGCGCAATCGGTGCTGAATTTCTATGGCTATCCCTACCCCGAGCATCGCGGCGAGCGCAGGGTGATCTCCCAGGCACTCGATCAATCGAACAGTTTCGCCGAGCCCAAGGCGGGGCTGGATGACGGGTTGAAGCGGTTGAATCAAGACCGGCAACAGATCGCCGACCAACTGCAAACCCTGCTCGACGACGACGATTTCAGTCTGTTTTCCTGCTACAGGAGCTATTTCAAACTCGACTCCGGTTCGTTCTGGGCCACCGCCCAGCAAACCGGCGCCGCGTTACTCGACGCCATCACCCGCAGCCCGTCGTTCCTGGCGCTGGAAGCGGTCGACGGCCTGCAACCCGGCACGTATATGTTCGATCCCGCCACACGCCGGCTCAGCGGCAAAAAAGCCTGGGGCGGGCTGGCGGATATCGGCATCGAACAACTGCTGGCGCTGCCCCTGGACGGCCAGCTCGAACACCTGGTCGAAGTCGCCGAGCAGTTGGGGAGCTTTGTCCACCAGAGCGGCCAGTTCAGCCTCGCCCAACTGCTCAATTGCCATGATCTGCCGGTGCCCGACACACCCGCCGAAGCCCGCGTGCTGATCGACACGCTGCGCCAGTCGACGGCGTTGACCACGCTGCCGGTCAGCGACCTGGCCAACGCCGATCTCGCCCTGATGCAGCACCAGCAGTGGCTGGCCCAGGACCATGACCGCGACGTCATGGCCGAGTGCTTGAAAGGCCTGATCCAAGCCCCGCCCAACGACCACGTGATCGACACGGCCAGCGTGACGTTGCACCCCGCACCGGACTCCGGCGCGCCGCACCATCCCGCCGTTGTCCCGCACCCCATCTGCGGCCCCTTCACCCTCCAGCAACTGCTGCAACAGCATGATCTTGCCCCACCGACCAGCGTCGACGAAGCCCAGGACACCCTGCAAACCCTGGAGATGAACCTGCCCCGCCGCCCCGAGTTCGACGACTATCATGGGCTGTTGAGCGCCACGCCCCACTCGCCGGTGCGACTGCTCAGCGAACAGCGCCACAGCGTTCTCGCCACCGCCAATCACGGCCTGCCCGAAGGCCACCCACGCCTGCTTGACCGCTTGTGCGGCACACTGCTGGGCGACCTGAGTGCTGACGCGATCCGCGCCCAGGCCGACCACTTGCTCAAACAACTGCTGCGGCGCGGACCGGCGCGGCAGTTGGGCCAACAACTGGTGACGGCGCTGCACTGGTACGGCCAGCACCCGGACGAAGCCGCCAGCCAGACCAGCCTCGACCTGTTGGTGTTGAGCGCCCTGATCCTCGACCTCGACCCTGGAGCCGGCGAAGCAGGCGCTCCCATCGCCGGTTTCGAGCTGAGCGCCCACGCGGGCAAGCCCCATGGTGAAGTGCGCCAAGACCTGGAACTGCATTTGGTGCGAACCTGCAAGGTCTCCACCCGCGCTGCGCCCCTCGCCGCCCACCTGTTGCTGGCCGGCGCCGCGCCGGAGTTTCTGGTGCGCGGGCTGCCCGCGACGATGCGCTTTCGCAGCTCGATCGCCTGGATGAGTTTCAAGCAAGGGGTCTTGATCGCGCAGGCCATGGCGCCCGGCTCACCGCGCCAGTTGAGCTACCACGACATGCTCGCCCTGGCATCCATGCCCGCCACGACCGGCCAGCAACAACAGTGGCGCGAATACCTCGCCACCCGCACCCTGCTCGACTGGGCCATCACCGTGGGCGAACTGCCCGAACGCGACAACACCGCCTACCTCGCGCATGAAATCGACGCGCTGAAGCTGCGCCTCAGCCAACGCCTGCACGCCTTGAAGGCAGCCCTGATCACCTTTGCCGACGCGCCACCGACCCGCCGCAGCATTGCCCTGGCCGACCTGAAAAACCTATTCCCCAACCAGACGCTGCTGGACAAAGCCTGCCTGTGGCGCCCCGTCCCGCCGCTCGCCGGCGGCAGCCTGCGCTTCCCGATGCACCATCACGAGCGCCGGAACTACAGCCTGCACAGCCTGGTGGAGTTGCACATGGATGGCCAACTGGGCGACAGCCGCTGGCAGTCCATCGAGCCCCAACTGGACCTGGCACAACTGCGCCCATCGTTCGGGCGCCTGGGCAACATCCATCAACGCTTCGACAGCGCGTTCGCGGCCTACATCGAACGCCTGAAGCAGGCCTACAGCAGCCTGATCGAAGACCTGCTGGCGCAACTGCCGCTGGCCGACCGACACCACCTGCAACAGGCCGACTTGCAGCTGTTGGTGCTGAAAAAAGAACCCGGCAAAGACCTCGCCCTGCTGAGCCCGGAGGAAGCGTTGGCGCGCAGTGCCCGAATGGGCGTGATCCTGCGCGGCACATCGCCCAGCGCGGTGCAGGAATACGAGCTGTTCCCGCTGTTGAACCGCGTCGACAAACGCCGCGGCGCACCGCTGGCATTCCGCGAGGGCGGCACGCTGATGTCGGTGGCCACCGGCACACCCCACGCCACCCGCCCGGTCACCCAACTGCTGATGGGCGATGAACTGCCGCTGGACTGGGACGCCTATGCCAACGGGCGCCCGCCACGGCCTGGGGTGCGCGCCAAGGTCATTGTGCAGACGCTGTGGTCATTCAGCCCGCCCCCCGCCCAGCCGCCGACGGCGGCGGCGCTGACCTATGGTTCGACGCTCAACCGCGCCATTGCCCAAGCCATCGTGCGCGAGCACTTCTTCCTCGAAGTCGACGCCTTGCACCTGCAAGCCCGGGGGACCACGCAGCGCGAGCAGATGCAACAGCGCTGGGATCGGTTGTGGACACGCCTCAAAGCCCTCGTGCCGTTCTGGTCCTGCGCCGAGGACCTCGCTTCCGGCGACACCCGCCGTGTCATCGACGGCGGCTACGCCTGCTTTATCGACCTGTTGGCGCTGCTGTTCCCCACCCAGCGCTTTCTCACGGCCTCCCTGGCGGTGTTGAAAAAAACCGCGCCGTTGCCGATCAAACTGCTGCAATTGGCCCGCTTGAGCGGCGCCTTTCTCAACACCGCGCTGAACCCGCTGGACGGCCTTCCGGGCCTGTTCAGGCTGGCTCGCAGCGGGGTGATCCGGCTGAGCGGCGGTGCGCGGAAAATCCTCCACACGGCCATCGAACAGGTTCAACGTCGCACCGCCGACCGGTTCCTGCTCGACTACCCCCGGCTGCTCGCCGGCGCCGACCTCGGCAGCGGCACGCTGCTGCGCGGCAGCGACCTGCTGCGGATCAACGCGCTGCTGCACAAAAAATATTGGTACCCGTGCCACCCGTTCACCGGCAAACCCTATGGGCCACCGAGCCACACCTTTCGCCTGGACAGCGCCCTTGGCGTGGCGCCGATGCAGAATGCCCGCGAGCAGCAGGTGCTGGTCAGCGAACGGCTGTTCGCCACCCAGCCGCTGCTGATTGCGCGTCGCGACGCCACCGACCTGCTCGACGGCGACAACCTGTTCCGCCTGGAGCACCAGGCGCCGACCCACCTGGACGACCTGGCCTCGCCCGCCTACTTCAAGGCCGCCGAAGGCTTCGACAGCCTGTGCGGTGCGGCGCGCAGCAAACGCAGCCCGATCCCACTGATCTGTTTCACCAAAAAACTCACCGCGTTCAACGCCTCGATCCAGCAACGCCGCGCCCAGGCCATCGAGCACCTGCGCCTGATCCCCGCCCCCGCCGTCGGCCCCGACCCGCGCAAGCTGGTCCACAACCGTCGGCTGTACGAAGCGCTGCCCCAAGGCACCAGCTTTGAACTGACGCCAGTGGCCAGGACCGCGCCGCTGACCTACAAGCCCCAGCTCACCGGTCGGCTCATCGCCAACGAAGCGCAATTCGGCCTGCCCAACAATCAGCTGGACAATCAACTCAACCGCGACACGCGCGTGGTCGAGCTGACCGGGCTGACAGTGGGCACCGATGACAGCCGAACCCTGCGCGCCATGGCGATCGAACTGACCCCGGCGGGAGGCACGCGGATTATCGTGGAGGCCGACGCTGGGGTCTTTTACGAAGGCATCGCCATCGCCCCCGCTCCGGCGATGCTGTTCAACCGCCTGGACTTCAACCTCGGCGGTGAACCCGAACAGCTGATCCGCGCATTCAGCCAGCGCAAGCTCGACTACTTGAGCGCCGCCGGGTTTGTGCATAACCGCCCGTTGGTCACACTGCCCACCCTGGAGGTACTGAGCCAACAACTGGCCAGGCGCGGCTTCGGTGCGGCCAAACTCAAGCGCCTGCTCGAGCAGTCACGCGGCCTGCGGGTTATCAAGCAGCGCGAGTTGTTGCTCAACGCCAGCGATCAGGGGCAGCGCCTGGGCATGAGCGTGGCCGTCACACCCTTGAAACTCGACACCTGGCCGCCCTACCTCGCCCAGCCTGGCCAGACCCTCAATCAGTACCTGGCCAGCAAGGCCCAGGCCAGCACCGTGGCGCTGGTCAAAAGCACCGGGATCGGCTCGGCCAACATCGTGGGCACGGGGGTCGACGAGCTGGAACGGCTGGCCATCGCCGAACCGCTGGTGATGTGGCAGTACAGCCGGGCGGGCCAGCCTAACTACACCGAAGTGATCCTCAAGACCGGCGCAGGCAATTGCGACCAGATGGCCCACGTGGCGAGCGAACTGATCAGGTTCAACGGCGGCGCCGCGCGCGTCTGGGGCACCAGCCCGCCCGCCCACGCGTTTGTGGTGGTGGGGAACCCGCCGGCGACGCTGGGCTCGACCCTGGACTTCAGCGAAGCGGGCTGGGTCGGCCTGTGGATATGCGACCCCTGGGCAGCCATCGTCTGCCCGGCAAGCGACTACGTGCGTCAACTCAACGTCAAAATGCACATGTGGTACCTGGAAGACATTTCGGTGTTTTTCAACGATCGCGGCACCTACCGCTGGGGCCAGGCCAACGACCGCAACTGGCTGGCGCTGCTGCGCAACGGCGTGAAACGCCCGCAGCCGTGAGCCGACACATTTCGTCACCAACGACTAAGCTTCACCCAAGTCCGATCAATCTGCGTAAATGGATGAATCGACTATGGGCGCTTTATGGCAAACCGATTCGAAACAGGCTGCGCTGCCAACCGACAGCCCGGATCAACTGCCATTGCCACACAGCGCCCGCCGGCGATCCGGGTGGTGGCGCCTGGTGTGGCTGGTGCTGTTGCTCGCGCTGCTGGCATTGGGCTGGGCCGCCAGTGTGGAAATGCACACCTCGCGCCTGCAGGCCCGCTACCTGAGCCCGTTGGCCGCCACCCTCAGTTATCGCCTGGAGCCCGGCGCCAGCGATGCCATCGTGTACCCCGGCGACGGCCCGTTCGACCGGCGCCTGGGCTACAGCGCGCTGAATGAATTCCTACCGCGCCTGCTCAAGCGCAATTACCTGATCCAGGCCCAGACACGCTTCTCCCCGGCCTTGCTGGGCTATGCCGAGCACGGGCTGTTCGTGCCCTACGCGGAAAAAGTCCAGGCCGGCCTGAGCATCACCGATTGCCGCGCCGCGCCGCTGTATGCCTTCACCTACCCGCAACAGCTCTACGCCAGCTTTGCCGAGGTCCCGCCGTTGGTGGTGCAGAGCCTGTTGTTCATTGAGGACCGCGACCTGCTGGACCCCACGCAACCGCTGGCCAACCCGGCGGTGGACTGGCCGCGCTTTGCCAAGGCGGCCTGGTCGCAAGTGGCCAAACTCCTGCATCTGCCGGGGCAGACCGCCGGCGGCAGCACCCTGGCCACGCAGCTCGAGAAATATCGCCATTCGCCCGACGGCTTGACCTTGTCCGGCGGCGAGAAAGTCCGCCAGATGATGTCCGCCAGCGTGCGGGCCTACCAGGCCGGGCCGGACACCTCGGGCAGCCGGCGCAATATCGTGCGCGACTACCTCAACAGCGTGCCGTTGTCCGCCGTGCCGGGCCACGGCGAAGTGCATGGCCTGGCCGAAGGCCTGCGGGTGTGGTACGGCGCCGACTTCAATCAGGTCAACCAGGCGCTGAGCGACAGCGCGCAAGACCCGGCGAGCCTGGCCAGACGCGGCCTGGCCCTGCGCCAGGTGCTGTCGCTGATGATTGCCCAACGCCGGCCCTCGCACTACCTGACCAAAGGTCGCGAAGAGCTGGCGCAATTGACCGACAGCCATATCCGCCTGCTCGCGCAGAACCAGGTGATCCCCGCCACCTTGTCCGCCGCAGCCCTCGCCAGCCACGTGACCTACCGCGACTGGCAGCAGCAACCGACCCTCCAGCCGGTAGAAACCAACAAAGCCATCAACGTCGCCCGCAGCCGTCTCGCCAGCCTGCTCAACCGCTCGCTGTATGACCTCGACCGCCTCGACCTGTCGGCCACCAGCACCTTGCATTACGCGCTGCAAACCCAGGCCACCGACTACCTCAAGCACCTGGCCGACCCGGCGTTCGCCGCGCAGATGGGCCTGCTCGGCCCGCGCCTGCTGACGCCGCAAAGCACACCGCAGGTGCGCTACAGCTTCACCCTCTACGAACTGACGCCCGACGGCGCACGCGTGCGGGTGCAGACCGACAACACCGACCAGCCGTTCGATATCAACGAAGGCAGCAAACTCGAACTGGGCTCCACCGCCAAGCTGCGGGTGCTGACCACCTACCTGCAGATCGTCACCGAGCTGCATGCACGCTACCAGGCGCGCACGCCCGCCGAGCTGAAAAGCGTCGAGCTGCCCGAGCAGGATGTGCTCTCGCGCTGGGCGCTGAATTACCTGATCCAGCACAGCGACCGCGACCTGGCGAAGATGCTCGACGCCGCCCTCGACCGCACCTACTCGGCCAGCCCCGGCGAGGCGTTTTTCACCGGCGGCGGCCTGCACCGCTTCCATAACTTTCGCAACGAAGACAACGGCCGCAACCCGACCTTGCGCGATGCCCTGCGCGAGTCGATCAACCTGCCGTTCATTCGCCTGATGCGCGACCTGGTGCGCTACACCACCTATTCGGGCGAAGACAACAGCGCACGGCTGCTCAAGGACGACAACGACCCGCGCCGCCAGGAATACCTGGCCAAGTTCGCCGACCACGAAGGCACCGCGTTCCTGCTCAAGTTCTGGAAAAAATACCGCCACAAAGACACCCAGGCCCGGCTCGACACCTTCATGGACAGCCTGCACCCCACCGCGATCCGCCTGGCCGCCGTCCACCGTTATTTGCTGCCCCAGGCCAGCCAGGCGAGTTTCAACGCCTTCGTGCGCTCGCACCTGAAAAACCTCAAACCCCCCGACACGCTCAGCGACGAGCGCCTCGAACGGCTCTACCAGAGTTACGGCCCCGGCGCCTACGACCTGCCGGACCAGGGCTATATCGCCAAGGTGCATCCGCTGGACCTATGGCTGCTGGGCTACCTGCTCAACCACCCTGAGGCGAGCTTCGACAAAATCGTCAAAGCCAGTGAATTCGAACGCCAGGAGGTCTACAGCTGGCTGTTCAAGAGCCGTCACCAGAGTGCGCGTGACAGCCGGATCCGCACCATGCTGGAGATCGAAGCGTTCCTCGATATCCACCAGCGCTGGCAGGCCGTGGGCTACCCGTTCGACCATCTGGTGCCGTCGCTGGCCACCGCCATCGGCAGTTCCGGCGACCGCCCCGCCGCCCTTGCGGAACTGATGGGCATCATCCTCAACGACGGCGTGCGCTTGCCGGTGCTGCGTATCGACAGCCTGCAATTCGCCAGCGGCACGCCCTATGAAACCCGCGTGGTCAACGACCCGAACCGCGGCAAACGGGTGCTGCCCAGCGAAGTCGCCACGGCGTTGCGCGGCGCGCTGTCGCAAGTGGTCGACGCCGGCACCGCCAAGCGAGTGGCCGGCAGCTTCAAACTGGCGGACGGCACGGCGCTGGCGATGGGCGGCAAAACCGGCACCGGCGATAACCGCATCGAGGCCATGGGGCCCGGCGGGCGCATGCTCAGTTCGAAATCGATCAACCGCACGGCGACCTTCGTGTTCTACATCGGCGCGCATCACTTCGGCACCCTCACCGCGTTTGTGCCGGGGGCGTCGGCGCAGCACTTCACCTTCACCTCGGCCTTGCCGGTGCAGGTGCTCAAGGGCATGGCGCCGATGCTCAACCCGCTGCTGCAACCAGGCGACCCGACGCTGTGCCTGGCCCGCCAACCCTGACGCCTGGCTGCACTACCTATCTGCCACCGCGGCGCGACGCCGCCACACACACTCATGGATCACCCTTTACAGGACTTGATCCATGCCCGCTCTACCGTCACTCGACAGCGCCTTCAACGGCGCCCACTACGCGCATATCCGCAACGCCCTGCCGGCCTGGCTCACCCAGGCCACGCCCGCACGCCTCGGCGCATTGAAAACCGCGCGCCTCAACAGCCTGAGCGCACCGGCCCCGCTCAAGGCCGCGATTGCCGAGCACTGGCAGCGACAAAACCGCCTGGACCAACGGTTCGCCGGGTTGAACGATGTGTACGCCTTCGCCGAACCGCTGCTCAAACACGCCCTGCGCGACTATGGCACGGTGGATGTGCGCAACACCTACCTGCGCCTCTATGTCGAAGCCAACCTGGCCTGGTGGAAGATCAACATCAGCGGCGCACAGACCAGCAAGACCGTGTCATTGCTCGATGCGGCGCTGGGCAACTTCGCCGCCAGTGACGACTTTCTCGACTTCGCCTTCCTCGGCCCGAGCGATGCACGCGGCCAGCGCGATGTGCTGTCGATCACCCACCGCACCAGCGGCGCCCGCCTCACGGCGCAGGGGTTCAAAGCTATTTGCCGCCAGCTGGATCTCGGCGCGCAGTATCAACTCAAGCTCAGCCAGGCGCTCGGCTTCAACAACCCGCCGCTGGCCCGCACGGTTCACGACGAAGTGGTCGCACGCCACAAAGCCGCGTTGAACAGCGCCGCCCACCTGGCCCTGGCCAAGGGCGACCTCATGCCCGATACGCACGGTTTGATGCTTGACCTGCTGAACGACCGGCCGAGCCCGCTCCAGGCCTACACCCTCAGCGTGATGAACGTCGCGCTGGTGGGCATCGTGCTGTTTATCGCCGCGCCAGGCCCTCGGGTGATCGCCTATGTCGCCGACGACCCCGAACACCCGCTCAAGGCATACCCGTCGCCCCAGGCGTTCATGGCCGAACTGACCCGTCAGTTGCGCGACAAGGCGCGCTACCAGGTGTTCTTCAGCCAGTTCGTGCCCCATGCCGAGCGCGGGGCTTTTTTTGCCGGGCTCAATGCGCGCCTCAGCCACATCCAATGGCACCAAAAAGCCCGCACCGACAGCGGGCCGAGCTGGAAAGACACGCCGATCAGCGACCCCAACCTGCACTTCAGCGTGCAACGCTGGCAGGACGATTATCGCCAACGCCCGCCGACACCCCACGCGGACAACCTGTGGAGCTACCTGTTTCGCGTGCAACTGAACAAAATCGTCAACGATGCGCGGACTATCGCCGTGTCCAGCACCGACGTCGAACGCCACGCCCGCTGGGCCTGGTGGGACAACCTGGAGCAGATGCTCGCCGACCTCCTCAATGCCGCGTTGCTGGTGCTGACGCCCTTCGTGCCGGTGCTCGGCGAACTGATGCTGGTCTACAGCGCCTACCAGATCATGGACGAGGTGTGCGAAGGCGTCGTCGACTGGAGCGAAGGCCGGCGCACCGAAGCCTGGGAACATGTGGCGGGGGTGGCCGACAGCGTGATCCAGTTCGCCCTGTTTGCCGCGGGCGGCCACATCGGTCAGCTGGCGCGGCTCAAGCTCTCGCCCTTCATCGAAAGCCTGGTCCCGGTGCAGCGGGCCGACGGCAGCCGGCGCTTGTGGAACCCGGACATCAGCGCGTTCGCCCGGAAAACCCCGATCCCCGCCGATTCGATACCGTCGCCCGCGGGCCTGCATCAGCATGACGGCAAAACCCTGCTGGCCCTGGGCGAGCATCACTTGGAGGTGCAATACGACCCGCTCAGCGACGCGCACCGCGTGGTCCACCCCGATCGCCCGGACGCCTACCGCCCGCGCCTGCAATTGAACGGCGACGGCGCGGCGACCCACGAGGGCGAACGCCCGCGCACCTGGGAGCGTGCGCAGTTGCTGCGACGTCTCGGGCATCGGGTGCAACCGTTCAGTGACACGCAGCTGGAACAGCTAAGGGTCGCCAGCGCCACCGAAGACGGCGCCCTACGCCGCATGTACGAGTACAACGAAACACTGCCACCGTTGCTCGATGCCGGCCTCAAACGGCTCGAAGCGGCCGACTCCATCCAGGCGGCCAGCGAAAAAATCCGCGCCGGGCAGGCTTTGAGCGCCGACCCGAGTTCGGACTGGTTCGAGCAGATGGTCACCGAACTCGACGGTTGGCCCCCGAACAAAGCACTGCAAGTGTTCCTCAAGCCCGACCTGAGCGGCAGCTCGCACCGCTATGGCGCTGCGCAAGCCAGCGCCGCCGACACCTTGCGCATCAGCCTCGGCGAAGTGCTGTCCGGGCACTTGCCGGAACGGGTGCTGGGCTTTCTCGATGAAGCGGCAATCACCCGCCTGCTGGGCGCCGAGGTGCCGAAGTCGCAGCGGGTACACGCGTTGCGCGAGCAACTGGCCGACTACGTATTGAGCCAGAGCCGCGACATCGCCCCGGCGGTCTACCGCGCCCGTGAAGAGAGCGACGACCCCGGCATTATCAGCCTGCGCCACGACCATCCCGACCTCGACCTGAGCCTGGCCCGCCGCCTGCTCGACACCGCCCGCCCCGCCGAACGCCAGGCCCTGGCCGCGCACCGGCGCGGGCCGTTGCGCCTGCGCAACCTGGCCGACGAGCTGCACGTGGCCGCCGAGGCGGCACGCGCCTACGAAGGCTTCTATCCACCGGCGTCGCCCAGCCCGGCCACGGAAACCCTGGTACTCAAGACCCTGCAATTGCACGCCGACGTGCTCAGCGACCTGCACCTTGAAATCCGCAACGGCGCCGTCACCGGCCCCCTGCGCAGCCAGGCCGGCCCGGACACTGCCACCACTCGCCGGGTGTTGGTCCACAACAGCCTCGGTTATGCGGTCTATGACGGCGCCGGCCAACCGTTGCACAGCCCGGCCAATCTGTACGAAGCCGTGTTGTCGAGCCTGCCCGCCGCGTCGCACAGCGGGCTGGGTTACCGCCCCGGCGAAGGCGCAGACCTGCGGCACTGGCTGATGACCGCCCTGGAACCCTTGGCCGAGCGCCGCACGCTCCTCGCTGAGCCGGCGACTCACCGGGTGATGGAGCGGCACACCCAACAGTTGCTCGGCGGCCCGCTGCTCAGCCGCTGCCGCGCCGCGCCTGCCGATCACCCGGCGACGTTTGCCAGGGAGGTCTTGCAACGCCTGTTTCCGAGCCTCAGCGAGCAACGGCTGAGCCGCTTTATCGAGGCGATCCCCACCGACCAACTGGGCACCACCCTGAACGACCTGACCCTGGAGAAACAAACCCTGCACAGCCAATTGCAGACTTGGAAACAATCGCCCACCCATCACCCCAAAGGCAGCGTCCAGGAGCGTCAACAACTGGCCAGCCGCAAACGCCTGGCGCTGCTCCTCGAACAGACCTGGGCCGACCGCTACGCCGAATACACCGACGATTGGGGCCGCACCCAACACGGCGCGCGCGTGGACCTGAACGGCATGCCGTTACCCGAATCGCTGCCCGCGCTGACCGTCAACTTTGAACATGTGACGTTCCTGGACCTGAGCCAGAGCAGCGTCGGGCAAACCCATTGCGGCTTGCTCAAGCACTTCCCGGCGCTGCACTCCCTGGACCTGAGCGACAACCACCTGACCAGCCTGCCGGTCGAGCTTGGCGCGATGCGTTTGCTGCGCAACCTCAACCTCGCGAGCAACCGCCTGGCCCTGTTCCCCGAAGACGTGACGCGCCTGCGCAACCTGCGCCGCCTGCAAGTCCTGATCCTCAGCCACAACCCGCTCAGCCTCGCGCCGGACATCACGCGCATGCCCAACCTGCGCCGCCTCGACCTCAGCCACACACAGATCGGCCAATGGCCCCGTGGCCTGTTTGCCCACCCCAGGAACGATGCGTTCGACCTGAACCTGAGCGGCAACCCGATCCGCGCCCTGCCCACCCTGACGCCGGAACCCACGGCTGCGCGCACCGTGGCGCGCACCCGCCTGGACCGCAACACGCTGAACGACGATCAGCGCACTCTGTACGAACGCTACCGCAGCGAGGCCGGGCTGGACCCGTATCGCACCTATGAGCCCCAGGGCAGCAGCGATCCCTGGCTGGAAGGCGTCGACGCCAACACCCGGCTTGTCCGCGAGCAGCTGTGGGACGCCGTCGAAGACGAACACGGCTCCCAGGGCTTTTTCGAAGTCATCAAACTGCTTGAGCCGCCCGAGTTTTTCGAGAACCCCCAGGACCAGCAGCGCTACGCCCGCAACCAAGCGGAGCTGACGCAACGGGTATGGCGCTTGATCAACGCCACCCACGCCGACAGCGCCCTGCGCGAGCGCTTGTTCAAGCTGTCGAGCTTCCCCGGTTTGTGCGGCGACGGCGGCGCGCAGATTTTCAATGAGATGGGGATCGAGGTCATGGCCAGCGAAGCCCGGCGCTTTTCCGCGTCACTGGCTGAACTCGAAGGCCGACTGGTGACCCTGGCCAAGGGCGCGGCGCGCCTCAAGCACCTGAACCTGGTGGCCCAGGCGGACGTCGCCCGGCGCCTGCGGCCCATCGACGCCGGCGGCGAAGGCCAGCGCTTGCGCTCCGAGCTGGTGGACGGCGAGGCCGGCGCGGTGGACGAAGTGGATATCCACCTGGCCTACCAGACCGCCCTGGCCAACAGGCTGGATTTGCCCTGGCTGTCGGACCACATGCTCTACCGCGACACCGCCAATGTCAGCCCGGACCGCATCCAGCAGGCGTACACCACGGTAAGGGAAATGGGCCAGGGCGACGGCCTGGTCAACCAGATCCTCCTTGAGCCGTATTGGGAGACCTTCCTGCAGGAAACCTACGACAACCGCTATCAACAAAATCTCACCGAGTACACGCACAAGTTCTACCGCCTGGACGACCTGCAAACCCTGCAGGCGCAATGGCGCGAGGAACAGGAGCCGCAGCAAAAAGCCCGGCTCGCCGAGCAGCTCAAGGCCCTGGCCGACGAACTGGACACGGCCGAAAACCTCGTGCTCAGCGACACGCCGATCAGCGACGCGCTCTACAACCGCCTGCTCAACGACCTGGGCTACAAGGAGAAGGACTGGATGCGCGACCTGACCCGCACAGCCCTGAAAAACGCCGCTCAACAGCGTAACCGGGCGCCGTTGTCCGACACATGAGGGCACTGCAGGCGCGCGCATGCCCGCGCCTGCAACCCCCGCGGGTCACACCTCCGAATCCCAGATCACTGTGACGTTCCCTTCATAGGTGCCGGACTCACCGGGCTGCAACATCGTCTCCACGTCGTCGCGCGCCACTTCGAAATGCAGGGTGCCAGGCTTGCGGTCGACGAACATCGTCGACAGCAACAGGTGCGTGCCGCTGCCGTCCAGCCGCAGCGGACGGCGCTGGACCGGCTGGCCCTCGGGGTCGACGATGCCGTGGGGCATGGTCACGCCGACCTGCAACGGCACCGAGCGCCCCGACCTGGCGTCACGGATCCGGCAGGTGTTGTCTGCCGCCTCGACGTACTGGCATTCCATGCCGATCCTGAAGCGCGCGGTGGAATAGAAGTTGAAGGTCTGGTCCCTGAACAGCCGCGTCGGTTTGCGCCCCTGGCTCAACCAGCCTTGCCAGCCACCCTGAGGCAGCAACTCGACGCGCTCACCGCCCGGCGGGATCTCGACCTTGAGGATGTGATCGACCGAAAGAATGAAATTGAGGGTGATCTGCTCATCGTTGGGTAACATCACGTTGCCCAGGTCGAAGTCCTTGTGCGGCCCGACGCTGTACGTCACCTGCCCGCGGTAGGTCCCGGCCCTCATCCCCAGGGGGTCGGGCGTGACCAATTCGTAGGTGAAACCGAGGCCATCGAACCAAAATGTCTCGGCGGGAATATGGCTGGCGGCTCTTTGCGCACACCCCCTGACGCCTTCCGGCAAAAACCAGGTGAACGCGAAAAGCCATTGGTTGCCGACACTCACCCCGCTGGATTGACACGGTGGCGGTGGATAATCGTGTTCCCAACGCACAGTGGGGTCCTGCCGCAGCCACCGGAACACCATGCCAATGCCACTGATCCGGAACTGAAGGGTTTCGGCCTCTCCCGTTTCGTCATGCACGACGGTGATGTTTCTGCGTTCGGTCGGCGCATGAAACAACAGATGATTGCGATCGTCTCCACCCGGCACGATCGGCGCGCTCATCCGAAAATCGATCGGAAGACCGATGCTGTAGCGCGTCTCGTTGCAGTACTGCGGCGCCCAGGTGCAATAGCTGTTACCCGGCGGCGTGTGGTTTTTGAACACGTTGCGCGCCGGCTGGCTGGGGTCCGGCCGGAACGAGGCCAGGATGTCCACGGTGGCCGCCGTTACGTCGGCGGGCAGCCCCACCAGCAGCCCGGCCAACCACAGCCCCAACACCTTGTTTTTGATTTGCATGGGTTCACTCGTTCTGAAAAAACTCAAGCGTGGCCCCCGGTTCATGGGCGCAACGCATCGAAAATGATCTGCACGTTGCCGAAGTACTGGCCGGGGAGGTAACCGTCCTCAGGCTTCTGCGCGGCAATTTCCAGCAGCACCCGTTTGCCGACACGGGCCTCGGCTTCCGGCACCACGCGCATGGCGTCGAGCCCCAGCACCTGCTGATTGAAGGTGACGGTGAGCGCAATGTTGTCGCGGCCGTTGAACAGCACCGGTTCATAGGCGAGGTAAGCGTCCACCGCGCCCAACACGTTTTTCACATCGAAAGGCTCGCGCAGCGCACTCAGGGTTTCAGTCACCGGGTTCCAGCTCAGGGTTTGCTCACGCTCCAGAAAGCCGGGGTTGAGCGGCAATACATAGAAGTCACTGGTGGGGACTTTGACCGACACCTGGAACACCGCCTCCTCGCGGGCGGCCAGGGCGCTGAAGCTGAGCGCGCTCAACAGCGCCAACACGGCCCAGCGGCTCATCCTTTCACCTCTTGATTCTTCTGCGTGTCGCCTTCCACCAGCTTGAAGGTGTAGTGGCGCCCGGTTTGTTTATCGAAGGTAAAGGCACGCCCCGGCAGCACGTGGTTCTTGGTGGTCGGATGGCAATCGGTCGGCTTGCCGGCCACACAGTTCTTGAACTCGTCGACCACGATCACGCTGTTGCCGTTGTTGCGCAGTTCATAGCGAGTGGCACCATCGTTGATGCGGGTGTCGTAGCGGGTGTCCTTGGGGCGCACGAAAAACACCGTGCCATAGCCGGCCAGCACGCTGACGCCGGCCTGCAGGGTCTTTTGATATTCCTCACGCTCTTCTTCGGACAGGGCAAACGCGTCCTCTTTTTCCGGCACCACCGGGATGTAGCGCACCCGGAAGTAACGCTCGCTGGCGCGCTCGCCCATGTACAGCAAGCGCGTGCCCTGCATGCCGTTGGCCGGCACGATCAGGCGCGCGGGGCTGGCCATCAGGCCATCGCGGGCGCTGGCGTCGGCCTGGGATTGCACGGGAATTTCCTGGGGCACGCCGCTGGCGTCGTAGACGATTTCGAGGATCTCGACCTTGACGAAAGCGGTGCTGGTGCCGCCGTTGAAGATGCGTTTGAGGTAGCTGCTCTTGCTCCCGTCCAGGTAGTCATAGACCACGCCGACGTTGATATTCGGGCCCGCCTGGACCCCCAGGGAAACCATCCACACGCCCAGGATTGCGGCTAATACTTTCATTGCTTTACACCTCATTAACGGTTGGCCTGAAGCCAACCCACTCGACTTGCGAAGCGCAAATACCCGCGCCCGAACAGGCCTATCCGTATCGATGTTCATGGCTTACACCCTGTGCGAATCACCCCGACGTCGGCCGCTCGAATGCGCCATCGGCCAAGGTATCCGGCGTGCAACGCAGGTCGCCGATCATCAGCACATCGTTTTCGCTGCGGGCCTTGCTCGGATCGAGGCGGAACTGACAGAGCAACTGGTTGCCCCGGCGCACTTCCAGGGTGGGCGAGCCGGCGTTCATTTCCATCGAGAAGAACCCGTCGACCTCGCTGACACCACGGCTGGCATGGTTGATCACGTGATGCCCCTTGAGCGGGCGGCCCTGCGGGTCGAGCAGGCGACCGAGCACGGTGACGGTTTTCATCACGCGGATCTTGCGGTAGTCCACCCCGCCCTTGTTGATGTGGTAGGCGCTGCGCGGCGGCTGGATGTTCGCTGCCGGCGGGTGGTTGCCGTCGAAGTCGAACGCCACCGAGCCGGTTCGGTAAGCGGTGAGCGGCACGAAGTTGCGCCCCGGCCGCAGCGCGGTGCTGCCACCGCTGAGGTCGTCGGCGCGCAGGGTGATGTCGTCGAGGTCGGTTTCCACATCGACGATCATGCCCGCGCCGTCGCCGTGGTACTGGCTGGTCAGGGCCATCTTCTGGCCGCCGACGGCGAAGGTGCTGTGCAGGTTGAGGCCGCCGGTGAGGTTGCCGTTGAAGGAGGAGCGCTGGGCAAACGCATCGCCTGCGAGCATGTCGCCGTGGAAGCTGGTCATGCCGGACAGGCCGACGCCATAGGTGTCGGTCAGCACGGTGGCCGAGACGTTCTGCAGCACATGGCCGCTGAGGTCTTTGCGGTAGGTCAGCGAGCCATTGTTGTCACGTTTGCCGTCGCGCGAGGTGCGCGAGCCGATGCTGCCCGACCACTGCTCGCCCGGCCCACCGAGGGCCAGGTTGAGGGTCAGGTCGACGCCACGGTTGCGCCGGTCGCCGGTGCTGCGGCTGGCGGGGCGGTCGAACAGCGACAGGCGCCAATTGGCATCGCTGCCGAACAACCGGTCGTGCTTGCTCCAACCCAGGTCCAGGCCGACGCCCTCGACGTTGCCCTGGCTGTGGGACAGGCGTGCATTGAGCGAATGCTGGTTGATCAGGCGGTGGTTGATCGACAGCGACGAGGTACTGGTCTGGCCGACGAAGGTTTGCCGGGTGCGCAGCCGCGTGCCGTCGGGCAGCGTGTCGTAGGTGTTGCGGGTGTCCAGCCAACTGCGGTTGTGGCTGGCGATCACGCTGCCGGCGCCATAACTGTAGAGGCCTTGCACGTCCATGCCGGTGCCGTGGTCCTGGGTCTGGTAGACGTTGGCGTACAGGCTCGCCTGGGTCGCCAGCGTCCAGTCGATGGAAACGCCGTATTGCATGCGCTCCTGCACCTGGCGCCCGGACAAGCCGACGATCACGCGCGGGTGCAGCAGGTAATTGAGCGAAGCGCCGGCGGTCATATCGCCTTTGTCGCGTTGCTCCCAGTTGTTGAACAAGGTGCTTTCGCGGCCGGCGAACACGTTGTAGCGCCAGCGCTCGTCATGGTTGCGCCAGTTGTTGGGCTTGTACACCAACTCCTGGGTGGTGGCAGTGACCTGGCCGTCCTCGACCAGGCGCACTTCCACTTCATAAATGCCACCGGGCAACGGCCGCGTATCGATGCTCTGCAAACCGGCGGCCACCGCCTGGGTGTTGATCAGCAGGCCGTTGCGGTAAATCTCTACCGAGCCCTGGCGGTTGGAGGTGACGTAGATCGGGTACACGCTGGGCTTGGGGTTGTTGATAGCCAGGCTGTCGGAACTGCCGAGCATCGCACCCACGGCGATATCCGGCGCGGCGCCGAACGCACGCGGCTGGCGATTGAGCCCCTCGGAGGTGGGCGTGAAATAGCCCAGGCGCAGGAACTGGCCTTCGAATTCGCGCTGGGCGTACAGCGAATACAGTGCGTGATAAAGCTGGGTGTCCGGCCCGCCGAGGCGTGCCAGTTGCAGGTTGAGCGCATGGCTCCAGTTCCCCAGGCTGCTGCTGGCTTCAACCCCGAAACGTCCGCCGAGTTCCTGCGCTTGGCCGCCGTTGAGGTTCAACTGGTTGCTGACAATCAAGCCCGTGCTGCCATCCTGGGGCTGGTGGTAATAACGCTGATGATCGGTGTCGTGCTCGGCGTTCTCCGTGAGGATCGAGACCAGCGAGTTTTCCAGGTTGTAATGCACCGCCAACATCTTCTCCGGGCAGGTTTGCGTGCAACTTCCCAGGGCCGCGCCTTGTTGCAGGTAGTCGCTCCAGGTATCGCGCTCAGCGGGTTGTATCGGGCTGTCGCTGATATCGGTAAAGTCCAGCAGCGTGAGGCGGTCATCGCGCGAAAGTATCACCATCGCCTCGCCCAGAAAGACTTCGTCGCGTTCGATACGCACGGCCAGGGGCACATCAAAAAAATGCTCTTCGAATTCGCTCGGCAAACCTTTCGCCTGAGCCAGTAAACTGCGTGGCGTATAACTGTTATCAGCCGTCGCCCAGGCAGCCGAACAGGCAAGCAGGGCCAGCGCCGCCGCGATGGGTTTCATCGGGAACATGAACTTAATACTCTATGGCGAACTGCAAACCATCTGGAAACCGACCGCAGGCGAACACAACCTGCGGGCGGTGGGTGTGATCGATAAGGTGCGGCCTTATCGCGTGCCGGGTGCTTAGAAAGCGGTGCGCGGCACGTTGTCGAAGATCACGGTGGCGACGCTGGTGTAGAGACCGGTCTGGGTGTCCGCCGGTTTGGCGGCCTTGATGGTCATCAGCTTTTGCAGGCCGGGGTTGGACTCTGCGTCGGCGGCCACTTCTTGCGGGCTACCGGTCAGGGCCACGGTGCCCAGGGTGATGGTCAGCGGGATCGAGTCCGTGCCGTTGGTGAGCGCCGCCGGGCCGTCCTGCAGGTAGGCGTCGATCGAGCCACCGGTGTTTTTCAGGGTGAACATCGAGGACAGCGTGCTCAGTTCGCCGGTCACGGTGTTGTAGGTCATGATTTCGTCGCGACCGAAGTTGGGGTCCAGGGGCTGGGCGTGGAACTGCTTGGTAGGGATGTCGGCCTTGATGTTGATCGTGGTGCTTGCATCGTTGGCGGCCATGGCAGCCGAAGAACCCAATACCGCAACAGCCAGCGGGAGCAGAACAGCAAACTTCTTGATCATGCTTGAATACCTAGTAGTCATTTAAAGGAAGGCGGTTAACTAAAAAGCAAGTCAAGACTCACTTCCAACTAACAGCGCGGCGCAATGTTCATTGTTTGGCTGAACATTCAACGCCGGGAAATATTCGACCAATGCGCTTTAAAAGTAAGCAGGCAAGCTCCGAGAAACATGCAGGCCAATAGGCCATTACGCTGGAGGAAGAAATGCAATAAATACGATTTTTAAAAAAACGACTGTAAGACGTTAATGACACACAGATAATTCAATAAAAGCAGTACAGTTATCAGGAGACACTTAACGCACAACTTCATATCTGTAGTATTGGAACTACACGAGGGCATCACTCTACGCCTTCAACGGCCACCGCCTAGATTGACGACGCTGTTATTGACGTAGGATCTGGACTTTTCCACCCCCCTGCCCGCGCCGGCAGGGGGGTCAGGTTTACTGGACGTGGGTGAGTTTCACCACCTGATCGAGGGCCGAGAGCAGCCGTTCGAACGCGCTGAACCGCTCGTCCTTCAGTTCTGCCCAGCGCTCGATGAAGAAGCGGCCTTGATCGTCGATCTGCACCGGCGTGGAAAGGATCTCGCCGCTGCGCGAGTGATGCACCAGATTCACTTCATGGGGTGAAAGCTGCTCGACCATGAACTGCCCCGGTCGCATCAAGCGTGAACGATCGGCGGGAACATAGGCGCGAGGAGGACGCATGCCAGGGACGCCGACAGCCAGGGTGAAGTCGCTGCGGATCGCCGTCAGCCGGTTGGGGTACAACGACGATCCGTAGGCGACGGTCCATTGCAGCCCTGAGCGCAGCTCGCTGGCCGTACCCGCCGGTACATCTGAGAGCCGCAGGCTGATCGCCCCTTGCGTCTGGGCCACCCCCGCAATCCCTTCGACCGAATGCACATGGGCATTGCCCATGTGCGCCACCCACTTGTGCGCGCCCTCGGCAGCCTGGTCTAGACGGATGACCTCGCCGGCAAAGAAGTTGAACATCGCAATGCGCGACGTCTGCGGCGCACTCATGCCCTTGGTGTGGTAGCTCGATACGCAATCCAATGCGCGGATGCGCAGGCCGTGTTTGCCTGCCACTTCCACGACGCTGGTGTAGGTGTGCGGCCCACGGTACTCGGGCATGTGGCCCCGGTCGAGGGTCCACAGGCGGTCTTTGAGCGCTGGGGGCAATACGCCCGTGTGCTGGAAGGTATCCAGGTCGGCCTGGTGCAGGTCGGTGAACAGGTGCTCCATGTACAGGGTTTTGACGCCTTGCTGCTTGAGCGCCTTCATCTGATCGATCAGCAGCGCCTTGCTCGATTGCTCGACGTGGCTCTCGCAGACAATCAGCCCCCGAGCGTGTTGGTAGCTTTGCGCGATAAAGTCGGCGGGCGTGGTGTTCGCCGGCAGGTCCGGCAACGTCGGCCTGGGGGGTAGTTCAGGGGTTTTGAAGAACGCCTGCGCCGCTGTGTTCAGGCGCTCGCGGGTCTTGCGGAAGGCGCTTTCGGCAGCGGCGATTTTCGGGTTGAGCGACCCATAACGGGTGTCGAACGCATGCGCGCCTTTGCCCATTTCATGCAGCTCGGGGACGAACCGCGAGTCGATGTCGAACTCGCTGTACGCGCTTGCGCGGCCAGGCGCGGTGACGAATGCCGGGGGCGCCGTGTAGGCGGTTTGCAGGGTCAGCTTGAAGTCGGCTTTGGCCGCCGGGTCGTCGACGATCGCGCCGGGCGTATCGTTCCAGATGCCCACCGGTTGGCCGGGGGCGGCGTCTTCGACGCGCACACTCAGGGTCTTTTGCAGGTCGGCCAGGCCCGGGGTCTGGGTGTGCGTGTTGAGACGGCGGCTGTCGACCAGGGCAACCCACCCTTCGCCGGGTTTTGCGCCGAGGTCGGCCTCGATCAGCGTGTGGGAGTAGAAGTTTCGCTGGGCGTTGGGCCGAGGGCTGACCAGCGCACCGTTTTTCAGGTTGAAGGCTTTGTCCACCTCGTAGCCGGTGGACGCGTCCAGCCCACAGACGGCGATGTTTTGCCGGCGCGCCGCAAGGATCAGGGCGCGATAGGAATGCGGCGAGTCGTTGGCGATCCCCAGGGCTGCCTCGACTTTTTTCAGGTACTCGCTGATGTGCCGGTAGCTGCCGCCGGCGTTGAACTTGTCCAGTTTGACCCGGAACAGGTCCGCCGGCAGGTACTCGATGTACAGGCGCCGCACGCCCTGCTCGTAGAGGGTGTGCATATTGTCGATCAGCAGCTGTTTGGCGGCGAGCGAGCCAGGCACGGCGCCCACCACCAAGCCGGGGTTTTCCTTGAAGGCGCTTTCCAGGATGTGCCGATGGCTCGCGCTGGCTTCGAAGGCCAGTACATCGGCCCTGGGGACGATGGGATTGAGCTGGGCGAAGAACGTGTCGGCATCGCCGCGCAACTGCAGGTAGGCGTGCAGGTAAGGGGCCTGGAGCGGGGCCATTTCATAGGTCAGCAGGCTGTCGCGGGTGCCCTCGCCCAACAACTCATCGACGCTGGAGGTGTTGCGAAACTCCACGCTCAGAACGCTTTCGTAGTCCTTGGCCAGCTCCGGCGGAACTTCATAGCGCTGCAACGCGGGGGGGCTTGGCGCGGGGCGTTTCGGCGCCCCGCCGGTGAGGCCCGAGCGCACCCAGCGGCCCTTGGCGTTCTGGTTGACCAGGCGGGTGGTCGACACGAGTTTGCCGCTCACCGGGTCCTGGCGAAACAGCAGATAGCGACCCAGGGCATCGGGGGTTTTGCCCGCCCACAACGGCCGGCCCTCGAACCACACCGCCTGCATACCGGCGAGCGCGGGGCTCGGCGGCTGCAGTTGCTGGATCAACGCCATGGCCTGGCGCGGCGCTGCTGGGCGCATGAGGTGGCGCATCGGCCGGAGCAGCGGGCCGATGGACTTGAGCGCCGGGCGCAGGTCGGTGAACACTGCGCCGAGGCTGTTGCTCAGGTAGCCGACGAAGTGTTGCAGCGCCGCATCGGTGTCGCCCTGGTTGTAGGCGTGCAGGGCCAGCATGCCGTCCTTGAGCGCCAGCAGCAGGCCCAGGCTCAGGCTCAACACCGGGAACGGCGCGGTCGCAATGGCGATCAGCGGTTCGAGGCAACTCCAGACCAGGCCCATGATCATGTCGGTGCGATTGACCGTGGTGGCGGCAACGTCGTCGATCTTGCGTTGCAGCTTCATGTCGTGCAGCAGGTGACGCAGGTCGAGCACGGGCGGCACGCGCTCGATCGCGTCGTAGCGCGCCAGGCTCAGGTCGGTGCTGTTGAGGTCTGCGGGCAGGCCGGCCTGGGCGGTTTGCAGAAAACGCCGGACGCGCACCCGGGACTGCACACCGACGCGGGCGCTGAAGTAATCGAGCATGCCGTCGACTTTTTTCAGCAGGTAGTTGAACAGCCGGGCTTCGCGCAAGAACACGCCGTCCGGCGCCTGCGGTGTATAGAGCAACACCGGATTCGCGCCGTGGCTGAACAGCAAGGTGTCGATCACCCAGTCGCCGTCGATCATCAGGCGATGCACGTTGTAGGTGCTGCGCGTCTCGACCGAGGTGTCGTCCAGGCTCTTGATGGCGCGTTCAAACCAATCCAGATCGACCTGGGCGATATGGCCTTTGAGGCGCGATTCGAGCGCCGCGCTGTGCAACTGCAACTGGTTGATCGCCAGCGTTGCGTCGCGGCGCAGGGCATATCCGGGGCTGGCCGGGTTTTGCAGTGTGGCCTGGACTTCATCGGCGTAGCGCTGGCCGATCCATACGCCGCGCACCGAAAGCGCGACGTTGCGCGGCGTGAGCTTGCTCAGGTCGACCCCGGCCGGGCCCATGAAGGTGGCGACGGTGTCGAACCTGGCGTCGAGAAACCCCAGCGAATCCTCATAACCATCGCGATACAGGCGGGTGTAGGACACCGACGCGGGGCGCGTCAACGCCGGGAAGTCTTTGGGGTAATGCACCCACACCGTATCGGGGTCGACATCGTTTTGCCGCTGGCGCCCCAGCAGGGCGTTGAGCTGCGTCTTGGCCTGGGCATGCAGGAAGCGCTCGAAGCTGATGAAGCGGGCGTCGGATAACGGGTTTTGCGCATAGGTGTTCGCCGCGCCTTCGGCGTTTTCCGCCAGTTGAGTCAGTTGTCGACGCTGGGCCTCGGTGGCGGCCCGGTACCACGTCGGGGTGCCCCAGTGGTAATCGTCGGTCTGCACCTGCAGCAGTTGGGCGCGCAGGGCCTTGAGGCAATCGGCGTGGTCGGCCGCCTGGCTGAAGGTGACGTGGCGATATTCCTGGCGCGCCGGAATGAAGCCCAGGCCAGCCATGAACGTTTCCAGACCCGCGCGGGACTTGAGGGCGACTTGCCCCAGCAGATAAGCGCGCATGGTTTCGTCCGCGCACCAGCCGAGGATATGCGCCTGGCAGCCGGTTTCCGTGTCGAACCCATGAAACTGCTGGGCCTGCGGCGCTTCGGGGGTACACAGCAGCAAGCGCTGGATCGCGCCCTGCTCGTCGCGCTCGCGCAGCAGCCAGAGGTCCTTGAGCACGCAGCCATTGAGCGCAACGCTGCTCGCGTGCAGTTGCGCGGCGGTGCCGCGACGCAGGCGGGTAACGCGTTGATAGTCGGCCTCGGTGATGTGGTTTTGCAGCGTAGCCGTGTAGGCCAGGGCATTGATGCGGCGGTCGAGCATCTGTTCGATGGCGGCGTGGATCTGCGGCTTGGCGTAGTACTCGCGGCGCACGGCCTCAAACTCCGCACGCGGTTTGAGGCTGTCGAGCAGGCTGACCAGATAGGCCGGGGTCAGGTCTTGATAGCGCTCGGGCAGTGGCGCGTCGGCATACGTGAGGGTGGTATTGAGCAAAAACGCCGAGCCGGGCAGTTCGTCGCCGGTGTGCAGGCCGCGCAGCGCCAGCGCGGTCAGGTTGTGTTTCTGCTCGTAGGCGCCGACCCTGGCCACACTGCGGCGCGTGCGGATTTGCAGGCGGTCGGGGTCCAGGTCGGTGATTTCCAGGTCAGCGGCCAGTTGTTCGAGCAACTGATAGCGCGCCAGGGCCTGCGGCGAGGCGGCATGGCCGAACAGGTTCAGCAGGGCTTGGCGGGCCTCGTCGTACTCGCTCAGCTGCCGCGCCAGGGCCTCGCGCTGGTGGCTCGGCGCGTTGCGATACCAGGCCGGGGCGCTGTGCTCCAGGCAACGGTCGAGCAGGCGCTGGGCGCGCAATTCCAGGCGCGGGCTGAGGTCGGGCAAGGCCGCGCGAATCGCGTCGTCCAACTCGGCAAGCAGCTGCCGGGCGCTATGGTCGGGGTTGGCGTCCAGGCTCAAGGCCCAATCGATATCCAGCGCGCGTTTGGCCAGCCTGGCGTCGTAGGTGTGTTCGCACAGCGGTTCGCTGTTGATGGGGACCAGCTGCAACGGCCAGACGCCCATGACGGACAGCCCCCAGTACTGGCGCGGCAGCAGGCGCATGAACTCCTTGCGCCAGCCGCCGACCGCCATCGTCTCGCGCAGTCGGCGGTTCATCTCGGCCAGCGAGCTGAACGACTCGAAGCCGCGGGCCGGCGTGAACAGCACGACGTAGCCGGCATCGTCGGCCGGGGTCAGCTGCGCGACCACGGGGGTGTTTTTTTCGGTCAACACAAAGGCCCCGGCGAACTCGATCGTCTGGGCTCGATAGCTGAAAGTCAGCGCATAGATGCCCGGTCGAAAGCTCGGCCCGAGCCCCAGGTTCTGCACCAGGCGGGCCTCTTCACGATGCAGCAGAGAGTCCTGGATGTTGAGCCTGGCTTCGAGTTCCAACGCGACCAGGCCGGCGTCGTTGGCCATGAACGTGCGCAGGCTTTGGCCGCCCAACACCCCGGTTTCGTCCAGTTTCTGCAAGTGCGCCGTGAGGTCGCGCTTGAGCGTCGCCAGCCGTTGCTTGCCCTCGTCACTTTGCAGGTCGGCCTGAGCCACATCGGCATACAGCGCACGACAGCGGTCGAAGTGAGCGCGCGCGTGCGCCGTGAGCGTCTGGTTGAGTTTTTCAAGCTGTTGTAACTCGACGGGGAGCGGCCGCTTGGACAGTAACGGGGTGTCGGTTTCGAGCAACTGGTGACCGATCTGATGCAGATAACCGCGTATTTCCAAGGAGGTTGGCGAGTAAGGGGGAGAAATCAATGTGCTCATCGCACTGGCTCCATGCACATGGGAAGAGCCATCAGCATGCTGGGCGTATCACGCGGGACGGTGGTAGTTAAGTAGGCCGCGACCGTTGGTCGACTGATCTTGAACAGTCTAAAGATATATCTTAAGTTATATCTTAACCAAAACGGAGAGACCCAAAATGAGAGAGCATCATCCCCATTCCCACGGCGACGGCCGCGACGGCTTCGAAAAACGCCCCGGCCGTGAACGCGGTGGTCGCGGCCCACGCGTGTTCGCCCCCGGCGACCTGAAGTTGCTGTTGCTGGCGCTGATCGCCGAGCAGCCGTGCCACGGCTACGACCTGATCCGCCAGATCGAAGGCCTGTTCGACGGCGCCTACAGCCCCAGCCCCGGTGTGATCTACCCGACCCTGACCTTCCTTGAAGAAAGCGAATTGATCAGCGGCGATGCCGAAGGCGGAAAAAAACGCTACACCATCACCGACGCCGGTCGTCTTTCTTTAAGTGAGCAGGCGATTGCACTGGAAGGCGTGCGAATGCGTATCGACGTGAGCAAACGCTCGCTGCGCGGCCATGATCGCCCGCCCGAAATCCACGAGGCGGTGCATAACTTGCGTCATGCCTTGCAACTGCACCACGGACGCTGGAGCGCCGAAGAAATCGCGCGGGTCGCCACGCTGCTCAACAGCACCGCACAAGCCATCGTCGACGGCCCGGCCGTTCAAGCTGTCCAGGGGGAAAATCAATGAATACGCCCGTCATCCATCGCGTCAGCCACGAGATCAAACGCCGTCGCCTCGACGTGCTGCGGGTGGTCGATATCACCCCGCGCATGCGCCGCATCACCCTCGGCGGCCCCGAACTGGCGGGGTTTGTCAGCCTGGGCAGTGACGATCACATCAAGCTGATGTTCCCGCAGAACGCCGCCGAGCAAGCCGCGCTGCAAAGCCCGACCTTCAGTATCAAGGGCGATGGCCCGCAGCCGGCCATGCGCGACTACACACCACGGCGTTTCGACCTGAACCTCGGTGAGTTGGACATCGACTTCGTGCTGCACGGCGACGGCCCCGCCTCCACCTGGGCCGAGCAGGCTCAAGTCGGCCAGCACCTGTACATCGGCGGCCCACGGGGCTCGATGATCGTGCCGGACATCTTCGACAGCTACCTGCTGATCGGCGACGAAACCGCCCTGCCCGCCATCGCCCGCCGCCTCGAAGAACTGCCGGCCGGGCGCACGGTGCTGGCGGTGATCGAAATCGCCGATGCGGCGGAACGGCAAACACTGCAAAGCGCGGCCGAGGTAGAAGTGATTTGGGTGGTGCGCGGCCAGGCCGACCTGCTCGACACCGTGCGCGCACTGACGCTGCCGAGCGGTGCGCTGTACACCTTCGTCGCGATGGAAACCAAGCTGTCGCGCCAGGTGCGCCGGGTGCTGCTGGATACGCACAAGGTCGATGAAGCGTTCCTCAAGGCCGTCGGCTACTGGCGCGCCGAGGGCAGTGAGGAAGAGTGAGTCATCCGTGGGGTTTGATGCTTTTATCCAACCCCACCACCGCCAGAGCAATCAGCACAAACCCCGCCAGAATCCCCCCGGCATTCACGAACACCTGTGGATAACCGAGGGTGCCGACGTCGAAAAACGGGTACTGGTATTGCCCGAGCAAATCCCCGCGCAGCAGCACATAGGCGAAGTACAGCAACGGGTACAACACCCAGAGGCCAATGTGTTTGCACTGCAACGTGCCCTTGGGCACACACCGCCACCAGTAGACGACAAACAGCAGCGGCATCACGTCGTGCAGCAATTCGTCGGCGATGAACTGGAACCCTTCGGGCTGCCACAGGTGCCGCAGCAACAGGTTATAGGCCAGGCTCACCAGCACGATGCTGACGGCAATCGCGCTGCTGACCCTGGGCGCCAGGAAAAACCGCTTCGCCGCTGAATCACGATCAACCACGGCGTAGCTCAGCACCACCACCACCAGGGTGTTGGTCAACACGGTGAAGAAGCTGAAGAAGTTGACCAGCCCGCCCAACAGGCTCGCGCCCGTCGACCAGCGCGAATAGAAAATCAGGTATTGCTGAATCGCCAACCCCACCCAACCGGCCAGGGCCGCCGCCGTCACACCGCGTTTCATGGGCTCAGTCCAACGGGCGTTTGGTACGCATCAGTTTCACGTACAGCCCTTCGACTTTCTCCCGCGCCCACGGGGTTTTGCGCAGGAACGTCAGGCTCGACTTGATGCTCGGGTCGCTCTTGAAACAGCGGACATCGATGCGCTCGGCCAGACCGCTCCATTCGTAGTGTTCCACCAGGGTGGTGAGGACGTGTTGCAGAGTCACGCCGTGAAGCGGGTCGTTGCTTGTCGCGGTCATGCCAGGCCTTTTGCAAAAAGAGGAAATACAGCCGCGCACCTTAGCCGACGGGGCGAACAGGTGGAAGCACCGCATTGAATATAGCCCCTGGGGAAAAGTTGCCCTTTTCAGGATAAAAAGAGATGTTATATTGTAACGATAATTATCAACCGTAAGCTGTTCGTTACCGTTTGCCGCCTTCTCTTTTTGTCGTTTGCCAAGGAATGTCCGATGTCCCTCTCCTCTGCCTGGCGCTTGTCGCCCCTCGCCGCCGCCCTGCTGATCTGCTCCGAAGCCCATGCGCTGGAACTGCAACCCCAAGTCATCACCGCCAACCCCCTGGGCAGCGCGCAACTGGCTTCGCCGACCACCGTGCTGGAAGGCGATGAGCTGACCCTGCAGCAAAAAGGCAGCCTCGGCGAAACCCTGAACAAACAACCGGGCGTGTCGTCGTCCTACTTCGGCCCGGGCGCCAGCCGACCGATCATCCGCGGCCAGGATGGCGACCGCATTCGCCTGCTGCGCAACGGTGTGGGCGCGCTGGATGCGTCGTCGCTGTCCTACGACCACGCCGTGCCGCTGGACCCGGTCAACGTCGACCGCATCGAAATCGTGCGCGGCCCGGCGGCCCTGTTGTACGGCGGCAGCGCCATCGGCGGGGTGGTCAACACCTTCGACAATCGCATCCCCACCGAAGCCATCGAAGGCATCCACGGCGCCGGCGAATTACGCTACGGCGGCGCCGACACCACGCGCAGCAGCGCGGGCAAACTCGAAGCCGGCAACGGCACCTTCGCCCTGCACCTGGACGCGAATGCACGGGAATTCAACGACCTCAAAATCCCGGGCCAAGCCCGCAGCCGCCACGCCCCGGAAGCCGAAGACGGCCCCGGCAAAAACGGCCGCCTGGGCAACAGCGACGGGCGCCAGGACGGCGGTGCGCTGGGCGGTTCCTACACCTGGGACGACGGTTATGCCGGGCTGTCCTACAGCACCTACGACAGCAACTACGGCTCACCCGCCGAACAGGCTGTGCGGATCCGCATGAAGCAGGACCACTACGCGTTTGCCTCCGAGGTACGCAACCTGCAAGGCCCGTTCACCTCGGTGAAACTCGACGCCGGCTACACCGACTACGAGCACCGCGAAATCGAAGGCGGCGAAACCGGCACGATCTTCAAGAACAAAGGCTATGAAGCCCGGGTTGAAGCGCGCCACCAGCCGCTCGGCCCGTTCGACGGCGTGGTCGGCGCACAAGTGACCCGCAACGAGTTCTCGGCCCTCGGCGAAGAAGCCTTCGTACCGCAGACCGACACCAACGCCGGCGCGCTGTTCATCCTCGAAGAAATGCAGGCCACCGAGCGCCTGAAACTCAGCCTCGGCGGGCGCCTGGAGCACACCAGCGTCGACCCGGACAGCAAAGGCAACGCGCGCTTCGCCAATGCCGACAAGACCAACGACTTCACCGCCGGCAGCCTGTCGTCCGGCGCGGTGTACACCCTCACGCCGATCTGGTCGCTGGCCGCAACCCTGGGCTACACCGAACGCGCGCCAACCTTCTACGAGCTGTACGCCAACGGCGCTCACGTCGCCACCGGCACCTACGAGTTGGGCAACGCCAACCTGAAGAAAGAAAAAGCCGTATCCAGCGACCTCGCACTGCGCTTTGACAACGGCACGCACAAGGGCAGCTTCGGCGTGTTCTACAGCCGTTTCTCCAACTACATCGGCCTGCTGGGCACAGGTCGCACATTGAACGACGAAGGTGAAGAAGACGCCGGCGGCATCCCCGAATACGAATACTCGGGAGTGCGCGCCCGTTTCGCCGGCTTTGAAGCCCAGGATCACTGGAAGCTCGGCGAAGGCGCCTACGGCAAGTTTGCACTGGAACTGTCGGGCGACTACACCCGCGCCACCAACCTCGACACCGGCGAAGCCCTGCCGCGCATCGCACCGCTGCGCCTGAACAGCGGCTTGCTGTGGGAACTGGACCGCTGGCAAGCGCGCATCGACATCGAACACGCCGCCGGACAAGGCCGTGTGCCCTCCAACGAAAGCGGCACCGACGGCTACACCACACTGGGCGCCAGCGCCGGCTATCGCTTCAACGTCGGCGGCAGCCAGTGGCTGGCATTCGTCAATGGCGAAAACCTGACCAACCAAACCGTGCGCTATGCCAGCTCGATCCTGCGCGACATCGCCCCGGCAGCAGGCAGAAGCGTACAAGTGGGCCTGCGCACCACCTTCTAACGCCCCAAAAAGAACCGCCCAACGATGCGAAGCGAGGCTCTTGATCCGCTTTTGATCCAAAGCACCTCACAATGCAAAGCGAGGCTCTTGACCTGCTTTTAATCCAAAGCACCCCACAATGCGAAGCGAGGCTCTTGATCCGCTTTTGATCCAAAGCACTCCACAATGCGAAGCGAGGCTCTTGATCTTGATCTGAGGCGCCCCGTTAAACCACGCTGGCCGAACGCAGGCTTGAATCCGTGGGTAACCCGGCAGGACGCCGGGTTAGCCGTCCTGGGCCAGGGATGGCCCATGACGGCGGCCCACGGATTCAAGCCTGCGTTCGGGCACACCGAGCCTAGGCGAGGTGCCGAGTGGGGGGGAAAGAGCCCT
>NZ_VJWO01000209.1:0-488 GCF_014889455.1 Pseudomonas sp. K8 | reverse complement strand
ATCAGTGCTTGCTCTGGTCCTGCGGCATCGCCAGCAGCTGTTTTTCCTGGTTCCAGTCGAACGGTTCGTCGTTCTGTTCGGCTTCAAAGCGACGCTCTTCCAGGGCCTGGTACAGGTCCAGTTCTTCGTCGGGCATGAAGTGCAGGCAATCGCCGCCGAAGAACCACAGTAGGTCGCGTGGCACCAGATGGGCAATTTGCGGGTAACGCAGGATGACCTGGCTCATCATGTCCTGGCCCAGGTACTGGCTCTCGGTAGTGTGGGAGGGGGCAAGCCCCCTCCCACATTGAATGATCAATGCTTGCTCTGGTCCTGCGGCATCGCCAGCAGCTGTTTTTCCTGGTTCCAGTCGAACGGTTCATCGTTCTGTTCGGCTTCAAAGCGACGCTCTTCCAGGGCCTGGTACAGGTCCAGTTCTTCATCGGGCATGAAGTGCAGGCAATCGCCGCCGAAGAACCACAGCAGGTCGCGTGGCACCAGATGGGCGA
>NZ_VJWO01000208.1:0-525 GCF_014889455.1 Pseudomonas sp. K8 | reverse complement strand
CCAGTCCTCGTATGGCCCAGGCGCCAAGGTCGCTGCCGAGTGTTCCGGCGACCCTCCCGACAGCGCCCGCAGTGCCGGTCGAAGCCATGACGGCCGTGGTGCCAAAGTTTGTCGCGTGTTCAGGGCTGGTTCCTGCCGCCGTGGAACCGACCGGCACCGAAACGCATGACTTGGCGAACACACACGCATCAGCGGCACGATTCATTACGCCGGGGGTGGATAAGTTGGAAACGGGCGGGTTGGGGGTGTTTGGTCCGGTCCAAGTGAAGGCGGCACGCTGGGGTTGTGTTTCGAACACCTGACACTTGAAGCGCTGGCAGGCGATCAGCTCCGGTGGCGGGTCGCATTTGCACAGACAGAGATCGCCCTCTAGCGCCGCTTGTTTGCCGCCCCAGTCTTCGTGCAGGTGAGGCCCAACGAGCGCGATGACGCCTTCAGTGCCGCATGCCGGACAAGCGACCCGGTCACCCTCCCTGGCGATCATTTGGCCGTTGAAGCTGGTGCGCTCCAGGCCACTGATCACTT
>NZ_VJWO01000207.1:0-536 GCF_014889455.1 Pseudomonas sp. K8 | reverse complement strand
TTGTCGATTTCGATTCGGCCGTCATTGCAGTAGCGCGTTAGGGCCTGCCACCGGTTGAGGGCATAGAGGATTGCACCGCCCAATGCCGACTTTTTCGACAGTTGAGTCAGCGTCTGATTAAGCCATGCGTGCAGGTGTTCCAGCAGCGGACTGGCCCGACTTTGCCGAACCGTTTTTCGCAGGTTGGGCGGCTGCCCTCGGATCTCGCTTTCGATGGCATACAGGGCCGCAATCCGTTGCAGCGCCTCGGCGGCAAGGGGTGAAGCCAAGTCTTTGTAGACATCGTAAAACTTGCGCCGGGCGTGAGCCCAGCATGCAGCTTCCTCAATAGTGCCCGTCGCATACAGCTGAGCAAAACCGGCGTAGCCGTCAGCCTGCAAGATCCCGCTAAAGCCCTTGAGATGAGCGCGCGGATGTTGCCCCTTGCGATCCGACGAGTAGGCAAACCAGACCGCCGCCGGTGTCGAGTCACCCGCAGGTCGGTCGTCCCGCACGTATGTCCACAGGCGAGCCGTTTTGGTCTTGCCGTTGCCCGG
>NZ_VJWO01000206.1:0-536 GCF_014889455.1 Pseudomonas sp. K8 | reverse complement strand
TTGTCGATTTCGATTCGGCCGTCATTGCAGTAGCGCGTTAAGGCCTGCCACCGGTTGAGGGCATAGAGGATTGCACCGCCCAATGCCGACTTTTTCGACAGTTGAGTCAGCGTCTGATTAAGCCATGTGTGCAGGTGCTCCAGCAGCGGACTGGCCCGACTTTGCCGAACCGTTTTTCGCAGGTTAGGCGGCTGCCCTCGGATCTCGCTTTCGATGGCATACAGGGCTGCAATCCGTTGCAGCGCCTCGGCGGCAAGGGGTGAAGCCAAGTCTTTGTAGACATCGTAAAACTTGCGGCGGGCGTGAGAGCAGCATGCAGCTTCCTCAATAGTGCCCGTCGCATACAACTGAGCAAAACCGGCGTAGCCGTCAGCCTGCAAGATCCCGCTAAAGCCCTTGAGATGAGCGTGCGGATGTTGCCCCTTGCGATCCGACGAGTAGGCAAACCAGACCGCCGCCGGTGTCGAGTCACCCGCAGGTCGGTCGTCCCGCACGTATGTCCACAGGCGAGCCGTTTTGGTCTTGCCGTTGCCCGG
>NZ_VJWO01000205.1:0-549 GCF_014889455.1 Pseudomonas sp. K8 | reverse complement strand
TGGTCAAGCTGCCCAGCGGCGCGAAGAACCTGATCATCGGCGGCATGAACGACAACACCGTGCTCGGCGGCGTGCGCGCCACCGAAAGCGCCGGCTTCAAAGCCGCCAACGTGATCGGCATCGGCATCAACGGCACCGACGCCATCGGCGAGTTGAAGAAAGCCAACAGCGGTTTCTTCGGTTCGATGCTGCCCAGCCCGCACATCGAGGGCTACAACACCGCGCTGATGATGTACGAGTGGGTCACCACCGGTAAGGAACCGCCGAAGTACACCGCGATGGACGAAGTGACGCTGATCACCCGCGCCAACTTCCAGGAAGAACTGACCAAGATCGGGCTGTGGAAATGACCGCAGCGGCACTGCGCTTTGACGGCATCGGCAAAACCTTCCCCGGGGTCAAGGCGCTGGACAGCATCAGTTTCACCGCCCACCCGGGGCAGGTCCACGCGTTGATGGGCGAGAACGGCGCGGGCAAGTCGACGCTGCTGAAGATCCTCGGCGGCGCCTACATCCCGAGCAGCGGCAGCGTGCAGATCGGCGCGCAGAC
>NZ_VJWO01000204.1:0-562 GCF_014889455.1 Pseudomonas sp. K8 | reverse complement strand
TCGCAGCCTCGCTGAAGCTCGACAACTCCCACAAGGAGACCGCGCTGCGGGCGGACATGGCGATCTAGTGTGGGAGGTGTCGAGCCCCGGCGAGGCTGCGACGGGGCCGGTACTGCTGACAGTTTTGGCGCCTGACCGTCCGCTATCGCAGCCTCGCTGAAGCTCGACAGCTCCCACAAGGAGACCGCGCTGCGGCCGGACATGGCGATCTCCTGTGGGAGGTGTCGAGCCCCGGCGAGGCTGCGACGAGGCCGGTACTGCTGACTTTTTTGCTGGCTGACAGCCCGCTATCGCAGCCTCGCCGAAGCTCGACAGCTCCCACAAGGAGACCGCGCTGCGGGCGGACATGGCGATCTACTGTGGGAGGTGTCGAGCCCCGGCGAGGCTGCGACGGGGCCGGTACTGCTGACATTTTTGCCGCCTGACCGTCCGCTATCGCAGCCTCGCTGAAGCTCGACAACTCCCACAAGGAGACCGCGCTGCGGGCGGACATGGCGATCTAGTGTGGGAGGTGTCGAGCCCCGGCGAGGCTGCGACGGGGCCGGTACTGCTGACAGTTTTG
>NZ_VJWO01000203.1:0-579 GCF_014889455.1 Pseudomonas sp. K8 | reverse complement strand
TGGCGCCCGAGCATGGTTTCGGCCGCTTGCCAGAGTTGATCCAGGCCGATATGAACACGCCCGCGCAGTTGCACGTCGTTGTTGAAGGTCGCGAGGATCGGCGCCGCAGGCTGAGCAATGCGTCTTTGAGTTCGCCGCGAATCGAGCAGCACACGCAGCCGCCGGGCAGCAGCACCGTGTCCGGCGCGACCTATTCCACCAGCAGGTGGTCGATGCCGACGTCGCCGAACTCATTGATCAGCAGCGCCGTGTCGCCAAGGCTTTCGCCCTGCAGCAGGCGCGTGAGCAAGCTGGTTTTGCCGCTGCCGAGGAAGCCGGTGATGACGTTGAGGGCAAGACTCATATGTTACCTCCACCCCTTGTAGGAGCGAGCTTGCTCGCGAAAATCGTCAACGATGACGCGGGCATCCTGGATGCACGCGGCGCTCTCGGGCTTTTCGCGAGCAAGCTCGCTCCTACAAGGGGCATTCCAAGTGATCGAGTAGTTGCGGGTCGAGGGGATCCAGCTGGCGCCCGAGCATGGTTTCGGCCGCTTGCCAGAGTTGATCCAGGCCGATATGAACACGCCCGCGCAGTTGC
>NZ_VJWO01000202.1:0-615 GCF_014889455.1 Pseudomonas sp. K8 | reverse complement strand
CACGTCGGAGATGTAGATTTTCTTACCGTTCATGTCGCTCTCCTCAGGCCTGTTGCATCGACTGCGCCATGCGCTCGGCGGTGGCCAAGGCTGCGGAGGTCATGATGTCGAGGTTGCCAGCGTAGGCTGGCAGGTAATGGGCGGCGCCTTCGACTTCGAGGAACACCGAGGTTTTCAGGCCGGAGAATTTGCCCAGGCCAGGGATGTTCAACGGCGCGTCTGCCGGAATCACGTCGAACTGCACGTTTTGCTTGAGGCGATAGCCCGGCACATAGGCCTGCACGGCCGCCGCCATCTCGACGATGGACGCTTCGACCAGCGCCTGATCCGCCGCTTCGGACAGCACGAACACCGTGTCGCGCATGATCAACGGCGGCTCGGCCGGGTTCATCACGATGATCGCCTTGCCCTTGGCCGCGCCGCCGATCACTTCGATGGCCTTGGACGTGGTTTCGGTGAATTCGTCGATATTGGCGCGGGTGCCGGGCCCGGCGGATTTACTCGCGATCGAGGCGACGATCTCGGCGTAATGCACCTTGGCCACGCGCGACACCGCGGCGACCATCGGGATAGTCGCCTGGCCGCCGCAGGTGACCATGTTGACGTTGAGCTGAT
>NZ_VJWO01000201.1:0-621 GCF_014889455.1 Pseudomonas sp. K8 | reverse complement strand
TCAGTTTGACTTCGATGCCTTGAACCGGATCTTCGGAACCCGTTGCGGTGGTCGGTGCTGCGACCGGCGCGTCGTTCACCGCAGTCACGGTGATGGTGCCGTTGGCAGGCGCCGAAGTCAGCGGGCTACCGCCGTCAGCGATACCGCCGTCGGTAGCGGTGTAGGTGAAGTTCGCCGTGCCGTTGAAGTTTTCGTTTGGCTTGAAGTAAACGGTGGCTTCGCCGTTGACCGCGTCGATCGAGCCGGTTACCGGCTTGGTCATGGCGGCGTCGGTGTAGAAGGTGCCATTGGTTGGCGTACCGACGGTGAAGGATTTCACGTCTGCCACGCCGTCTACGTCGGTGGCGGACAGTTTGACCGCGATACCCACGCTTGGATCTTCAGCACCCGTTGCGGTAGTGGCCGCAGCCACTGGTGCATCGTTGACCGGGGTCACCGTGATGGTGCCGTTGGCAGGCGCTGAGGTCAGCGGGCTGCCGCCGTCGGCAATGCCACCGTCGGTGGCGGTGTAGGTGAAGTTCGCGGTGCCGTTGAAGTTTTCGTTTGGCTTGAAGTAAACGGTGGCTTCGCCGTTGACGGCGTCGATCGAGCCAGTCACTGGCTTGGTCATCGCCGCATCAG
>NZ_VJWO01000200.1:0-622 GCF_014889455.1 Pseudomonas sp. K8 | reverse complement strand
TGTTCGAGAAGATGGGGATCCACGACAACATCGCGCTGGCGCGCATGGCCAGCCAGTACGGCCTGGTGGATCCGGCGCGGCCGATGTAAACGCGAGCGTCCGGAGCGCTTCGTTTGGGCTTAAACGTCGGTAGAGGCGTGCAGGGCGGTCGGTGCCCCGGTTTCGGATGCTTGTGCCGCGCTGCGCGCGGTGTCCACGCAGGGCGTGGACCTACGAATTGTTACGTGCGCAGGACGATTCCGTAATCAAAAGCGGCGTTCGTGCATGTGCGCACGTACGCGAGTTGCGTATCAATCCAGGAACAAATCCGGCAACAGCGGGCGCGTCGGGTCCACTGCGTATCCGCTCAGGTCTGTGATGCCGGCCTCGGCCAGTACTTCGTCGTCCAGCAGGAACTGGCCGCTGAAACCGGCCGCGTCGCGGGTCAGTACCGCGTGCGCGGCGTCGGCGAGGATGTCCGGGGTGCGGCAGCCGCCGATGTCGACGCCGGGAATCATGTTGATGGCGTCAGTGGCGATCACCGTGCGCGGCCACAGCGCGTTGACCGCCACGCCCTGCGGGCCGAATTCGGCCGCCAGGCCCAAGGTGACGAAGCTCATGCCCATCTTGGCCAGCGTGTAGC
>NZ_VJWO01000001.1:0-306479 GCF_014889455.1 Pseudomonas sp. K8 | reverse complement strand
GGATCAGCCAAACAATGACTGACTGACACTCCCTCATCGGGGGCAAGCCCCTTCCCACATTGGATTGGGTTTACAGCTCAAGGGCTGGGCAGGTTGTCGGCCCGGTAATGCATGAAGGGTATTGAAGATGTCCCTGTTCAAATACCTCTAAAGAACAACCGGATCAAATGTGGGAGGGGGCTTGCCCCCGATGGGGGGGATCAGCCAAACAATGACTGACTGACACTCCCTCATCGGGGGCAAGCCCCTTCCCACATTGGATTGGGTTTACAGCTCAAGGGCTGGGCAGGTTGTCGGCCCGGTAATGCATGAAGGGTATTGAAGATGTCCCTGTTCAAATACCTCTAAAGAACAACCGGATCAAATGTGGGAGGGGGCTTGCCCCCGATGGGGGGGATCAGCCAAACAATGACTGACTGACACTCCCTCATCGGGGGCAAGCCCCTTCCCACATTGGATTGGGTTTACAGCTCAAGGGCTGGGCAGGTTGTCGGCCCGGTAATGCATGAAGGGTATTGAAGATGTCCCTGTTCAAATACCTCTAAAGCACAACCGGATCAAATGTGGGAGGGGGCTTGCCCCCGATGGGGGGATCAGCCAAACAATGACTGACTGACACTCCCTCATCGGGGCAAGCCCCTTCCCACATTGGATTGGGTTTACAGCTCAAGGGCTGGGCAGGTTGTCGGCCCGGTAATGCATGAAGGGTATTGAAGATGTCCCTGTTCAAATACCTCTAAAGAACAACCGGATCAAATGTGGGAGGGGGCTTGCCCCCGATGGGGGGGATCAGCCAAACAATGACTGACACTCCCTCATCAGGAGCAAGCCCCCTCCCACATTTGATCCGGTTCGACTTAAGCCTTGCGTATCAGCAGTTGTGCGTCGATATCCCTGCGCTTCAAGGTCTTGCCCGCCCGCGAAGGCGGCTGGCAAATCCCACACACATACTGCTGCGCCGGTGCGTGTGAATGGGCAACGAATTCGCCGGAGCAGCACGAGCAGCGGATCAGTTCAAGCATGTCGCTTTCGAAAAAACGCACCAGGGTCCAGGCGCGGGTAAGTCCCAGCACCAGTTCTCCTTCCTGGTCACCCACCTGTTCCAGGTACAGGCGATAGGCTTTGACGAAGGAGTCGATACGGTGCCCACTGATTTCCATCAGGCTGCGATAGATACCGTAGAACAGCGACGAGTGAATGTTCGGCAGCCATGTCACGAACCAGTCGGTGGAGAAGGGCAGCATGCCTTTGGGGGGTGAGGCGCCGCGAACTTCCTTGTAGAGCCGGATCAATCGACCTCGGCTCAGCGACGTTTCCGTTTCCAGCACCTGCAGCCGTGCGCCCAGTTCAATCAGTTCGATTGCCAGTTGCACTTGCTGCATTTCGGTGACCAGGCTTTTGTCTGACATGGATCAGCCTTCCCCGATGCGCAAATCGCCCGTGCGGTCGGCGGCGGCCATCAGCAGTGCGGAATGAATTTCCACCATGCCCAGTTCGCGCGCGTTACCCAGCACCCGGGATAGCCGATCGGTCTCTTCGAACACCGGACGACAAATCAACTGGTTGACTCGCGCCAGTTGGGTCATTTGCTTGCTGCTGAGTTTGGTCAACAGGTCAGCCATTTGCTCGCTGAGTTTCAGGCGAAAAATCGCGATCTCACGGTCTTTGCGCAATAGGTTTTGGGCCAGTAATAAATACGAAAGATTCAGGTCCTGGATGTCTTCAAGCTCAGTGTTGGTATTTGGCAACTTTCTACCCCTCCCGTTGGGTACTACAGTTCGGCACACCTAGTGGTGCGACCTCTGGCAGACAGTGCTGCAAATCGACAAGTACTAAAGTCAGGCTTTTATAGTTGTACAGCGAGTGCCTGGTTGTAGCGTTACTCGGTTATCCATGCTCCCGGCCATCTGCTCAAAGGCCGTGAATACCGATTTTTTATTTTTTTTTAAAGTATCAAGTAATCTGTACGATAACAGACTGAGGAATGTTATTTCTTGTCTGTTTTCAGTGCTTTACTGTACATAATCGATAGTTTCATAATTATGTGTCTCGCGTAGATACAACGTGTAGGTATTTGTTATTTTTTTCGATACAAATAATGGCTTATTGGTATCACTTGGTTGGATGAGGCTCGGTAAGCCGTGTTTAAATTGCTCTTTTTGCGGTTGATCTGCATCAACTCGCCCAAATCATTTTGTCGCGCATGCAAAAACCAATTTACTTGTTCTTCCAGCGCCAGGATCTGGCTGAGTAATTCAAGCTTGTATTGCTGACCACTTGCATCAAGATCAACTTGGTCCTGCGCGCGGCGTAAGTAAGCGGCGTCGATCAGCCCCTGGGACTTCAACGCGAAGATGCCGTCCCAATCGGCTTTTTTTGCGTATTCGAGCAGGCGTTGGGATTGTTCGAGCAGTTGTTCATAGGCGGCGATCAGTTGTGCTTGCATCATGTCTACCGCTCTTCCTCGATGTGCGAACCGATGGCCAGCCAGGCGGCGGCGACGTTTTCCAGTAACGTGGCGGCCGTGGTCAGTGCAGTCTCATCATTGTTCAGGTTTGCGCGAAGCAGCACACGAACCACGTAGTCGTAGAGTTGGTCCAGTTGTACGGCGATGTCACCTCCTTGTTCAAGGTCCAGCGAAGCGCGTAAACCCTGGCTGACGATATTGATTGCCTTGGTGATTGCCTTGCCTTTTTCGGCGGTATGGCCGGCCTGCATATGCAGGCGCGCGATACGGATCGAAGCCTGGTAACTGTCGAAGAGCATCACGATTCTTTGGTGAGGGGAGGCCGCCAAAATGCCGCTTTCTACGCCAACCTTGGCGTAGGCATTCGCGTCTCGAAGGGAACTCATCTGATTTGCTCCAGGTGTGGTCGTCAATCGCTGCTGTTAAGTGCATCGAACTGGGTCGTCAGGTAATCGGACGTGGAGTTGAGCGACGAGATCAAGGTGTCGAGCTGGGTGAACTCGTCGGTCCAGCGCGCCATCTCGGAGTCGATCAGCGCCTGCTTTTCGGCATAGCGCTCTTCAAGTTGCTCCAGTTTGGATTCCAGGCTGTCGGTCCTGGCGACGATCAGGCCACTGTCTTCGTCCAGGTAGTTGTCGAGGTCATCCGTCATTTGGCCAATGAAGCCGGAGGTGCCGTCGCTACCGATAAAGAACTCCGACACGGCGTCGATGTTGTCGGTGAGGGCGCTGGTCAGGGTGTCTTCGTCGATTTGCAGGGTGCCATCGACTTCCAGGGAAATGCCCAATTGCGACAGGTAGCTGAAGGTACCGCTGCCGATGGCGGTGTACAGGTCGCTGCTCAATTCCGTGCTGATGCGCCGGGTGGTTGAGTCGCCCAGCAATTCGCCCGCAGTGTCGGCATCCGCGTCGTAGGCGGTGAGGGTATCCACGCTGGAGACGTAACTGTTGTAGGCAGTGACGAACGCGGAGATGGCGTCGTAGATCGTGTCGGTGTCCTGGGAAATCGTCAGGGTTTGCGAGCTGCCGGTGGCGGACAGGTTCAGCGTGACGCCCTGCACTGCGTCTTCCACGGTGTTGCTTTGGCTGGTGATCGAGATGCCATTGAGCGTCAGTTCGGCGTCCAGCGCTTCCACGGTCTGGGTCATGTTGCCGCTGCTGCCGTCGTAGCCGAACAGGCTGGAGGCCTCGTCGGTGCTGTCGGTGCCGGTGTAGGTCACGGTCATTGCCGATTCGGTGCCGGTGCTGTCGGAAGTCAGCACCAGGCGGTACGGCGTGTCGCTGCCATCGTTGACGATCGAGGCGGTCACGCCGGCCCCCGAGGCGTTGATGGCGGTACGAATGCCTTCAAGGGTGTTGTTGCTGCTGTCCAGGGTGATCGACACCGCGCTCGCCGTGCCCACTTGCAGGGTCAGGGTGCCGGTGCCCAGAGCGGTAGTCTTGCTGGCGACGCCGTCGGTGCTCAGGCTTTGGGCCTGGGCCAACTGGGTCACTTGCAGCGTGTAGGTGCCGGCTTCGGCTTCGCTGGTGGTAGCGGCCGTGACGCCGCTGCCGGACAGGCTGGTGGTCAACGATTCATACAAGCTCGAGTCGGCCAGGGCTTCTGCCGCTGTTTGCAGTTCGGTCAGGGCGCTGGTCAGGGTGCCGTAGGCGGATATTTCCGCGTTGACCGAGGTTTCCTGGTTGGTGATGGGCGTCAGCAGACTGGTTTCCTTGGATTCCTCCAGGCTGGTCAGGATGCTGTCCAGGTCGAGCCCGGAGCCGACCCCGAGGGAGGTGATGGATGCAGTCGAGGTGGTGGAAGTCGTGGTTGCCATGTGAATGCCTGTCCTGGTTTGTGTTCACACTCGATGGGGTGCGGTTGAACCCAACATCGGCAAACGGCTGACCCGTCTTTAGGCGTGCCTCGGAGTTTTTTACACCTGCATGGCCATCACGTCTTTGTAGGCGCTGAGCAGACGGTTGCGTACCTGCACGCCCATCTGGAAGGCCACGCTGGCCTTTTGCGAATCGGCCATCACATCGCTCAGCGACACCGCCTCACTGCCGGCCTGGAAGGCGTTGGACTGGCGGGTGGCGGTCTGTTGCAACTGGTTGATGCGCTGCAAGGACGACTGCAACTCGCCGGCAAACCCCGTGGCCGGGGCGAAACGTTGCGTGCCGCTGCCTTCGGCCTGTTCGGCCAGCAGCGACAGTTGTTGCAGGGCGTTGGTCAGTGCGGACGAATTCATGCTGCAGGTTCCATTGGAAGCGATCAGGCCAGCAGGTTACCAAGCCTGCCTGCCTGCACATTCGCCCAATTGAGCACAAAAGCGGTGGCTTTTCCGGCGTTTAGCTTTTGGCATTTTCGCCAGAATGAAGCCCTGCCAGCTGTTCCTCTCTGCGAGGGGAGGCTGATCGACTAATAATACTGTTACCGGACTCTGCAATGTCTTTCGTACAGGCCCTACCCTCGCCATCGAGGTGTTCGTGAGTACCGCAGTCCTGGCCAAAGGCGCGCAAAAGAACCTGGCGACCCGTGCTCCAACCAAGCCGTTGGAGGCGTTGACCACGCTGTTTCGCAACCAGCCCCTGGTGCCTCTGCTGCTGGCGGCTGCCGCTGCGGTTGCCGTCGTGGTGGCGTTGCTGCTGTGGGCGCGCGAGCCGGAATATCGCGTGTTGTTTTCCGGGCTCGGCGAAGCGGACGGCGGACAAATCATCAGTGAGCTGGATAAGCGTGCGATTCCCTATCGCCTGAGCGAAGGCGGTAACACCATCCTGGTGCCCGGCGACAAGATGAACGCCCTGCGCCTGCAGCTGGCCGAGCAAGGTTTGCCCAAGGGCGGCAGCATCGGCTTCGAGTTGCTCGACAAGCAGGCCTTTGGCGTCAGCCAGTTCGCCGAACACCTCAACTACCAGCGCGGCCTTGAAGGCGAGCTGGCGCGCACCATCGAATCCCTGGGGCCGGTGGCCAAGGCGCGGGTGCATCTGGTGATGGCCAAGCAATCGGTATTCGTTCGCGACCGCGAGGCCGCGCGCGCCTCGGTGGTTCTGACCCTGCAACCCGGCCGTGAATTGGGGCAAAGCCAGGCCAGCGCGATTGTGCATCTGGTCACCTCCAGCGTGCCGGAACTGAGTGTCGATGCGGTAACCGTGGTCGACCAGAACGGGCGCCTGCTGTCCCAGGTCCACGGCGATACAACCGGCCCCGACGGCACGCAACTGGACTATGTGCATGAGATCGAGCGCTCCTACCAGCGGCGTATCGAAGACATCCTCACGCCGCTGCTCGGCAGCCAGAACGTGCATGCCCAGGTCGTTGCCCAAGTGGATTTCTCTACCCGCGAAAGCACCGCCGAACGCTATGCGCCCAACCAGGACAGCCATGAAGCGGCGGTGCGCAGCAAGCAAACCTCCGAACATGTGGTGGAAGGCGATGATGCCGGTCGCGGCGTGCCTGGCGCGCTGACCAACTCGCCGCCCAATACCCCGGCGCCGACCAAGGCCACCGCACCGACGCCGGCGGGCGGCACGGCAACCGCCGCCGATGCCAAGGCCAGCAAGCCGGCGAATGCCACTCAAAGCGAGCGGATGATCAACTACGAGGTCGACCGTAACGTCGAGCACGTCAAATCGAGCCTGGGCACGATCCAGCGCCTGACCACCGCCGTGGTCGTCAACTACCGCACGGTGCTCAAGGACGGCGCGCCGACCGCGGAGCCGCTGAGCAAGGAAGAGCTGGAGAACATCAATAACCTGGTGCGCCAGGCCATGGGCTTTACCGAAAGTCGTGGCGATGCGTTGCAAGTGATCAACAGCCCGTTCGTGACCGAAGACACCTCGGTCGCCGAGCCGCCATGGTGGAAAACCCCCGAGGCCTACAACCTGCTGATCAGTGGTTTGCGTTACCTGCTGGTGGCCTTTGCCGCGCTGCTGCTGTGGTGGCTGGTGCTGCGACCGATGCAACGGCGCAACGCCAGCCGAAACGCCCAGATGCTCGCGGCCAGTGCCGAGCCGGGCACCGCGCTGATGCCGACCAGCACCGGTACCAGCGTGGTGGTCGCCGGTCAGGACAATACGCCGCACACCCTGCCGCGCAAGTCGGCGGTGTACGAGCAGAACATGCAGAGCCTGCAACAGATTGCCGCCGAAGACCCGCGGCTGGTCGCCATGATCGTGCGCGGATGGATGAAGAAAAATGACTAGCAAAATGAACGGCTCGCGCCGCAGTGCGATTTTGCTGCTGTCCCTGGATGCCGACAGCGCGGCGGAAGTGTTCAAGTTCCTGCCCAGTGGCGATGTGGAAGCCATCAGCATGGAAATGGCGCGCCTGAGCCAGGTCTCCCATGAAGAAATGCGTCAGGTACTCGAAGAGTTCATGGACGAGACCGATCAATACGCGGCCATCAACATCCAGACCAGCGACCATATCCGCGCCGTGCTGACCAAGGCCCTGGGCAGCGAGCGTGCCGCCAGCCTGATCGACGACATCCTCGAAAGCACCAACACCGGCTCCGGCATCGACAAGCTGAACCTGATGGAGGCCTCGATGGTGGCCGAAATGATCCGCGACGAGCACCCGCAGATCATCGCGACCATCCTGGTCCACCTGGAGCGTCACCAGGCCTCCGACATCCTGCAATTGCTGCCCGACCGCCTGCGCAACGACATCATCCTGCGTATCGCCACCTTCAGCGGCGTGCAGCCGGTGGCGCTGCAGGAACTGACCGAAGTGCTCGGCGTGATGCTCGACGGTCAAAGCCTCAAGCGCAGCAAAATGGGCGGCGTGAGGACGGCGGCGGAGATCCTCAACCTGATGAGTTCCACCCACGAGGAACTGGCCATCGGCACGGTGCGTGAGCACAGCGAAGACCTGGCGCAGAAGATCCTCGACGAGATGTTCCTGTTCGAAAACCTGATCGACGTCGACGACCGCGGCATCCAGACCCTGCTGCAACAGGTGGAGCACAACTCCCTGGCGATCGCGCTCAAGGGCTCGCCGCCGGCGTTGCTCGAACGCTTCCTGCACAACATGTCCCAGCGTGCCGGGCAGTTGTTCCGCGAAGACATGGAAGCGCGCGGTCCTATCCGTATGTCGCAGATCGAAAACGAACAGAAGGCCATCCTCGCGGTGGTGCGGCGCTTGTCCGACAGCGGCGAAATCGTGACCGCGCGCGGTAATGACACTTATGTCTGATTGGCAGCCCTGGCAGATGGACCCGTTGGGCAGCCCTGCCTCGCCCGGCGATGATCCGCAGAGCAGCCACCGCGAGCGCGTGCGCAAGCAAGCCTTCCAGCGCAAGCTGGAGATGCAGGTGCTGCGGGAAAAGACCCTCGCCGAAGCCCAGCAGGTCGGCCATGCCCAAGGCGTGGAGCAGGGCTATGCACAAGGTTTGAGCGAAGGGCGCCAGGCCGCTGCCGTGGAGTTGCAACAGCAGGTGCGGCAGACGTTGCAACCGCTGCTGGAGCTGTGCCGTAACTTCGACGAGGCCCTCAAGGCGATGGATACGCACATTGTCCGCCAGTTGGTGGGCATTGCGCTGGAGGCCGCCCGACAATTGGCCGGTGATGCGCTGGCCGCCCAGCCGGAGCAGGTGCTGGTATTGGTCAAAAGCCTGCTCGACAGTGACCTTGAACTCACCGGCAAACCCAAGCTGTGGCTCCACCCGGAGGATCTGCAACGCGTCCAACACAGCCTCGGCGAGCAGATCGAAGCGGCAGGCTGGGTCTTGCATGCGGACTCGGCGATGTTGCCCGGCGGGTGCCGTGTGGTCAGCGCCGGCGGAGAGCTGGATGCCACGCGGCCTTCGCGGTTGGGCCTGCTCAATCGCAGCGTCGAGCGCACCCTGGATGAACAGCCATGAACGCGCACCTCGAGCGCTGGAGCCAGGTCCTGGCGTCGGTGCAGGGCAAGCCCTTGCAGGTCGCGCCGCACCTGCGCAGCGGGCGCATCACCCGCGCCACCGGGATGGTGCTGGAAGCGGTGGGCCTGCGTCTGCCGCTGGGAGGCGCCTGCCGTATTGAGCTGACGTCCCATGAAGGCGTATACGCCGAGGCTGAAGTGGTCGGCTTTGCCGGGGACACGTTGTACCTGATGCCCCTGGCGGAAATCCACGGCCTGCAACCGGGGGCGCGGGTGTTTGCCGCGCAGGACGGCCAGACCGGCGTCGGCGGCAATCGCAGTTTTCCCCTCGGCATGGCCTTGCTCGGCCGCGTGCTCGACAGCGGCGGCCAGCCCCTGGATGGTCGCGGCCCGCTGCTGGGCGCCCACCACGCCAGTCTGCACACCCAACCGCTCAACCCGCTCAAGCGTGCGCCGATCGACCGCCAGATCGACGTGGGCATCCGCGCCATCAATGCCTTGTTGTGTGTCGGGCGTGGCCAGCGCCTGGGCCTGTTTGCCGGTTCCGGCGTGGGCAAGTCGGTGCTGCTGGGCATGATGGCCCGCTACACCCAGGCCGATGTGATCGTGGTCGGGCTGATCGGCGAGCGGGGCCGCGAGGTACAGGACTTTATCGACAACATTCTCGGCGAAGACGGCCTGCGTCGCTCCGTGGTGGTCGCCGCGCCGGCCGATACCTCGCCGCTGCAACGCTTGCAGGGCGCGTTGTACGCCACGCGGGTGGCCGAGGACTTCCGCGACCAGGGCAAAGACGTGCTGCTGATCATGGATTCGCTGACCCGCTACGCCATGGCCCAGCGCGAAATCGCCCTGGCCGTGGGCGAGCCGCCGGCCACCAAGGGCTACCCGCCGTCGGTGTTCGCCAAGCTGCCCAAGCTGGTGGAACGTACCGGTAACGGGCCGCCCGGCGGCGGCTCGATCACTGCGTTTTACACGGTGCTCAGCGAAGGCGACGACCAGCAGGACCCGATTGCCGACTCGGCGCGGGCGATCCTCGACGGACACATTGTGCTGTCCCGGCACCTGGCCGAAAGCGGGCACTACCCGGCCATCGATATCGAAGCGTCGATCAGCCGGGCGATGACGGCCATTGCCAGCGACGCCCAGCAGCGCAAGGCGAATCAGCTCAAGCAGGCGCTGTCGCGCTACCAGCGCAATCGCGACCTGATCAGCGTGGGCGCCTACACCCAGGGCCACGACGCGCAACTCGACCGCGCGGTGGGTTTGTACCCGCATATCGAACGGTTCCTGCAGCAGCGCATCGACGACCGTGCCAGCGTTGACGAGACCCTGCACGGCCTGACCCTGTTGTTCCCCGGCAACTGACCTTTTCGAGTAACCATCGATGGCTGACCAATCGCTGCACCTGCTGATCGAACTGACCGCCAAGGCACGCGACATCGCGGCCCGCGCCCTGGCGCAAAGCCGCACTGCCGAGCAACTGGTGATCAACCAGTTGCGCACCCTGGACCAGTACCAGCAGGAGTACCGCCAGAACCTGCAATTGGAACTGGCCAAGGACGGCATGAGCCCTTCGGCGTTGACCAACTACCGGGGCTTTTTGCAGTCGCTGGAAGAGGCCGTGGAGCGTGCGCAAAAAAGCCTGGAGCGCCACCGCAAACAGGTGGCGCACCACCAGATCACCTGGATGGCGCAGTGGCGCAAGGTCAACGCGATTGAAGCGTTGTTGAGCCGCCGCGCCCAACAGGTGCAAGTGCGCGCCGGGCGTGTCGAGCAACGCCAGATGGACGAACTGGCCAGCCAATTGCGGCGCCGGGCGGCAGCGTTTCCAACTTCCATCGATAGCAGCCTCTAAGGGACACCATGGACATTCTCGCGTCGTTAGCGCCATCGACCGCAGCGCCTGCGCCGGCCAGTCTTCCCGCTGAGGCGACGGTTGCGCCGAGTGAGTCGTTTGCCGCGGTATTAAGCCAGGTCGATGCGCCAGTGGCTGACCCGCTGCCGGTGGTTCAGTCAGCACCGGCCCCGACATTGGCACCGGCATTGGCGGCTGCGGACACCGCCCCGGTCATGCCGGAACCGGCTGCGGCTGCACAGCCCACGCCGGTGGTCGCAGCGCCAGTGCCGCTGGCTGAGCCAGAGCCCGTAGCGGTGGACGAGGTGCCGAATGCCTGGCCCGATCAACCCGTGACAGCGGTTGAAGAACCTGAGTCGACGACCAAGGGCGACAGCTCGCTGGACGACATTCGCCAGCGCATGGCCCTGATCGAAAGCGCCGGCCAGCTGGATACCGCCGCAATGATCGTGGCACCGCCGACGCCTGTCAGCGTGCCGCTGCCTGTGGTGGTCAGCGCTGAGTCAGCCGAGCCCGCCCCGCTGATCAGCAGTCGTGCGCCGGCCCAGGCGACCAGCCTGCCTGCGGCGGATGACGAGGCGGATACGCCGCAACCGATCGACCTGCCCGACGCCATGCCGACGCTGGTCGCCAGCGTCGCCGACAGCGTGCCCAGCGTGCGCGCGCAAACGAACGACAGCCAGGCCCAGAGCCAGCCCGATCCGCAGAGTGTCTTCAGCCTTTCAGCGGCATCCTTCAGCCCGACGAACCTGGCCGTCGCCGACACGGTTGCGAGCAATGGCCTGGTGCTCACGGCCGCCATCGGCAGCGCCGATTGGCAGACTGACCTGGGCCAGCAGATGGTCGACATGGTCACGCGTGGCGAGCAACAAGTGGACTTGCGCCTGCACCCGGCCGAACTCGGCCCGTTGTCCATCAGCCTCAACCTGAATGACGGCACCACCCAGGCGCAGTTCCAGGCCGCCCATGCGTCGGTGCGGGCGGCGGTGGAGCAGGCGTTGCCGCAGTTGCGCGAGGCGCTGGCCACCCAAGGCATCGCGTTGGGGCAAGCCTCGGTCAGCGACCAGTCTTCACGCCAGGCCGCGGGCGGCCAGACACCGCGTGATCCGCAGGCCCAGCCGTCCAGCGCAGCGGTCAGCCGCGACGAAGCACTCCCGGCGCACGTCCAGCAGGTGGTGTTGCGCAGTTCGGGCGTGGACTTGTACGTCTGATTCTCAAATCAAAACAGCGAGATACCGCCGTTACCCTGGTCTTATCGCGCCATGGGCGGAGCAGGGCGATGGTCATACTTGAGCCCTGCCTAACCGTTTTCCTTCATTCCATGGTTCCAGCCAATGACCACCACCCGCAAAACCCCCTGGCTCTTGATTCTGCTGCTGGCGCTGGTCGTCGTCGCCGCCAGTTCCGGCGGCACCTACCTCTATTTCAGTCAACATGGCATGGCGGCGGAGGCAGTGACGGTCGAGCCCGTGGCGCAAAAGCCCCAGGCGCCGCGGTTGGTCACCATCGCCCCGATGACGGTCAACCTGGTGAACGAGCGCGATGAGCAAAGCCTGCTGTACGTGGGGTTTGCCCTGGAAGTGGCGGATGACGCGACCCAGGCCCTGCTGCAGCAATACATGCCGCAAATACGCAGCCAGTTGTTGACCCTGTTGAGCGGGCAGAACACCACGCAGGTGATCACGCCCCAGGGCAAGGCGGCGCTTGCCGGCAAGGTCCTGGAAACCCTCAAGCAGCCCCTGGCGCCGCAGCAACCCGCACCTGCGGTGCTGCGCGTGCTGTACACCGACTTTATCGTGCAATAACCCATGGCCATTGACGATTTGCTCTCCCAGGACGAGATCGACATGTTGCTTCGCGGGGGCGACGACGGCGACGCTGCGGCGGATGACGCCGACACCCTGGACGCCGCGCGGGTGCGCCCTTACGACCCGGCGACCCAGCACCGGGTGATCCATGAGCGTTTGCACGCCCTGGACATCATCAACGAACGCTTCGCCCGTTACTTTCGCATGAGCCTGTTCAACCTGATCCGGCGCAGCATCGATATCACCGTCAAAAGCGTGCGCTACCAGAGCTACAGCGAATTCTCGATGCACATGCCGATGCCCACCAACATCAATCTGTTGGCCATGAAACCGCTGCGCGGCACGGCCCTGGTGGTGTTCCCGCCTAGCGTGGTGTTCATGGTGGTGGACAACCTGTTCGGCGGCGACGGGCGTTTCGTGACTAAGTCCGAAGGTCGCGAGTTCACCCACACCGAGCAGCGCATCATCCGGCGTTTGCTGGGGTTGTCGGTGGATGCCTACAAGGACGCCTGGAAGTCGGTCTACCCCCTGGAAATCGAATACCTGCGTTCCGAGATGCAGGCCAAGTTCGCCAACATCACCAGTTCACCGAATGAAATCGTGGTGAATGCCACCTTCCATCTGGAGGTCGGCAACCTGTCCAGCGATTTCAACATCGTGATCCCGTACCTGATGATCGAGCCGATGCGCCAACTGCTCAACGGCCCGCTGACGGATACCAATCCCGAGGAAGAGCGCCACTGGAACAAGCGCATGGCCGGCGAGATCACCCATTCCGAGATTGAGCTGATCGCCGACTTTGTCGAGCTGGATGCGCGGATGGGCCAGGTCATGGCGCTCAAGGTCGGCGATGTACTGCCTATCGACCTGCCCGAGATCGTCAGTGCGCGGGTCGACGGCGTGCCGGTCATGACCTGCGAATACGGCAGCCAGAACGGCGTGCGCGCGTTACTTGTGAAGGACCTGGTCGATCACTCGCTGAGCCTTTCCTCCTCTTCTACCAGCCGATTCGTGAAGGGCCACGTGTCCACTGCCAAGGAATCCGATCATGACTGATTCAAACACCCTCGAGCCCCAAGAGCCCGATGAATGGGCTGACGCCCTGGCCGAACAGGCCGCCGAAGCCGGTGACGACGACCCGTGGGCGGCGGCCTTGGCCGAACAGGAGCAAACCGACGCGGCGGTTGCCGGCCCGGCGCCAAACGTAGGCTCGAGCCTGTTCAAGCCGTTGCCGGTGCCAGCACCTGCGGCGGCTGCGCGTGAGCTGGAAATGATCATGGATATTCCGGTCAAGCTCAGCGTGGAGCTGGGCCGCACCCGAATCACCATCAAGCAATTGCTGGAGCTGGCCCAGGGCTCGGTGCTGGCGCTGGACGGCCTGGCGGGGGAACCGATGGACATCCTGATCAACAGCTACCTGATCGCCCAGGGCGAAGTGGTGGTGGTGGATGACAAATACGGCATTCGGATCACGGAAATCATTACTCCGTCCGAACGCGTGCAAAAGCTCAACCGATGAGCCTGGTCAGCGCAACACCCGCGCCCCTTGGCGTGCCCTCGGACAACGTGATGAACCTGGCATTGCTGGGCAAGACCGGCCTGGCGCTGCTGGTGGTGCTCGCCTGCGTGCTGGTGTGCGGCTGGCTCGCGCGGCGCATGGGTTCACGGCCGCTGGCGCCGGGGAAGATGCTGCGGGTAGTTAGCAGCACCGGGCTGGGCCAGCGTGAAAAGGTGGTGATTGTGGAGGTGCGCGGCCAATGGCTGGTGCTGGGGGTGACGGCCCAGCAAGTCACCGCCCTGGCGCAAATGGACGCGCCGGCACCCGAGCCTGAGCCGGCGGCGGTCGCACCGGGCGACAGTTTTGCCGAACGCCTGACGCATGCGCTGAAGCACAACCTGCGCAAGGGGCGCGCCTCATGACGGCCCTGGAACCGGCGATGCAGGGCCTGAGCGCCTTCACCGGCCAGGCCGGCGGCCAGCAATGGTCGCTGAGCCTGCAGACCCTGCTGCTGCTCAGCGCCATGGCGTTCCTGCCGGCGGTGCTGCTGATGATGACCGGGTTCACCCGCATCATCATTGTGCTCGGCCTGCTGCGCACGGCCATCGGCACCACCTCGGCACCGCCGAACCAGGTGCTGCTGGGGCTGGCGCTGTTCCTGACGTTTTTCGTCATGTCGCCAACCCTCGACCAGGCATACGAAACCGCCTGGCAGCCGTTCTCCCGGGACGAGATCACGGTGGAGCAATTTCTCGACAAGGGCAGCCAGCCGTTTCGCGCCTTCATGCTGAACCAGACCCGTCAGGGCGACCTCGCATTATTCGCGCGTGTGGCGCGCATCGGCGACCTGCAAGGGCCGGAGGATGTGCCCATGCGTGTGTTGCTGCCGGCCTTTGTCACCAGCGAATTGAAGACCGCGTTCCAGGCCGGTTTCACCATTTTTATCCCGTTCCTGATCATCGACCTGGTGGTGGCGAGCGTGTTGATGGCGCTGGGCATGATGATGGTGCCGCCGTCGACCATCTCGCTGCCGTTCAAGTTGATGCTGTTTGTGCTGGTAGACGGCTGGCAGTTGCTGCTCGGTTCCCTGGCGCAGAGTTTTTATACCTGATGAGGACGTAGACGATGACGCCGGAAATGGTCATGGACCTGGCTTACAAAGGCATGCGGATGAGCATGGTCGTGGCCGCGCCCGTGTTGTTCGTGACGCTGTTTGTCGGCTTGCTGGTGAGCCTGTTCCAGGCGGCCACGCAGATCAACGAATCGACCCTCTCGTTTATCCCCAAGATCATCGGTGTGTGCGTGGTGCTGGTGATCGCCGGGCCCTTGATCATGGAAATGCTGGTGGACTACACCCGCGCGCTGTTCACCAGCCTGCCCACGTTGATTGGCTGACGCACCTTGATCGAGGTCAGTTCGGCGCAACTGCAACTGTGGCTCACCAGCTTTTTCTGGCCGTTCTGCCGGGTGCTGGCGTACCTGATGAGCGACCCGATCCTCGGCCACAAAAACGTGTCGAGCCAGGTGAAGGTCGGCCTGGCGATGCTGCTGGCTTTCTTGCTGGCGCCCAATTTGCCGGCGCTGCCGGAGGTGTCGCTGTTTTCCTGGGCCGGCCTTGGGGTGACGGTGGAGCAGGTGCTGATCGGCATGTCGCTGGGCATGGTGATGCGCGTGACGCTGGCGGTGGTGGAGATGACCGGCGATATCTGCGGCATGCAGATGGGGCTGGCATTTGCCACGTTCTTTTCCGCCGATACCAGCACCAACAGCCTGGTGCTGTCGCGCTACCTGGGCATGATCACGATCCTGATGTTCCTCGCGCTGGACGGCCACCTCATGGTGCTCGAACTGCTGGCGACCACGTTCAAGACGCTGCCCATCGGCCACCTGCGTTTTGACCCCAACGCCTGGAACCTGATTGCGCGCTATGGCAGCACGATCTTTCTCACTGGCCTGTTGCTGGCTTTGCCGATGGTCGCCACGCTGCTGATCATCAGCCTGGCCATGGGCATTCTCAACCGGGTGTCGCCACAGTTGACGGTATTCTCGGTAGGCTTCCCGCTGACCTTGTCCGTGGGCCTGATCCTGCTGATGGTGGTGATGGGCGACCTGGGACCGTTTCTGGCCAGCCTGCTCACCAACACCCTGCACTTCATGCAGTACCTGGTCGACAACATGACCCTTGCTTGACTCATGCACCCTGGTCCAACTGTGGGAGGGGGCTTGCTTCTGATGGTGGTGTTTCAGCCAATGCATCTGGCGACTGGGCTGCTGCTATCGGGGGCAAGCCCCCTCCCACATTTTTGGATGTGATCGAGCAGTGATATGGGTGGCGCCGCTGTTGATGGTGTTTTCGGTGGGCTTGATTCTGGTGATGGGGCTACTTCTGTCCAACCTGCTGCCACGGTCTAAATGTGGGAGGGGGCTTGCCCCCGATGGTGGTGTTTCAGCCAATGCATCTGGCGACTGGGCTGCTGCTATCGGGGGCAAGCCCCCTCCCACATTTTTGGATGTGATCGAGCAGTGATATGGGTGGCGCCGCTGTTGATGGTGTTTTCGGTGGGCTTGATTCTGGTGATGGGGCTACTTCTGTCCAACCTGCTGCCACGGTCTAAATGTGGGAGGGGGCTTGCCCCCGATGGTGGTGTTTCAGCCAATGCATCTGGCGACTGGGCTGCTGCTATCGGGGGCAAGCCCCCTCCCACATTTTTGGATGTGATCGAGCAGTGATATGGGTGGCGCCGCTGTTGATGGTGTTTTCGGTGGGCTTGATTCTGGTGATGGGGCTACTTCTGTCCAACCTGCTGCCACGGTCTAAATGTGGGAGGGGGCTTGCCCCCGATGGTGGTGTTTCAGCCAATGCATCTGGCGACTGGGCTGCTGCTATCGGGGGCAAGCCCCCTCCCACATTTTTGGATGTGATCGAGCAGTGATATGGGTGGCGCCGCTGTTGATGGTGTTTTCGGTGGGCTTGATTTTGGTGATGGGACTACTTCTGTCCAACCTGCTGCCACGGTCTAAATGTGGGAGGGGGCTTGCCCCCGATGGCGGTGTTTCAGCCAAAGCATCTGGCGACTGGGCTGCTGCTATCGGGGGCAAGCCCCCTCCCATATTTTTGGATGTGTTCGAGCAGTGATATGGGTGGCGCCGCTGTTGATGGTGTTTTCGGTGGGCTTGATTCTGGTGATGGGACTACTTCTGTCCAACCTGCTGCCACGGTCTAAATGTGGGAGGGGGCTTGCCCCCGATGGCGGTGTTTCAGCCAATGCATTCGGCGGCTGGGCTGCTGCTATCGGGGGCAAGCCCCCTCTCACATTTTTAGATGTATTCGAACAACGACATCTTCTGCAGGCTGACGAAGGTCTGCTGCGCCGCTTGCAGTGCCACTTGCAACGCGGTGTACTCGGTGACCGACTCGGTGTAGTCGGCATCCACCAACCCCGACAGGCGTTCGGTGTAGCTCAGTGCCAGGTCGTCGCCGATGGTGTCGAGCACGTCCAGCTGGTTAAGCCGCGAGCCGACAGAGGTCTGCACCGTGAGTACGTTGTCCTGGGCATTGCTCAGTTGGCGACTGGCGGTGGACAGGGTGTTGTCCAGGTTGGCCTGGTCGGCGTCGGTTTCCACCGGGGTCTGCAGCACCGAGATCAGGTTTTTCAGGGTCGCGAACAGGTCCGGGTCGGCGTCGGCGGCCTTGCTCACGGTAACCGTGTCGCCGTCCACCGGGGTGCCGCTCAAGGTCAGGGACAGGCCGTTGACTTCCAGCGTGTCGCCCGAGGTGTACGTCACCGGGGTGGCGCCGTCGAGGCTGTATTGCGCGGTGCCGTCGGCGGCGGTGCTGAAGGTCAGGCTGAAGCCGCTGCCGTAATTGGCGTCCTGGGTATCGGTAATGGTCGGGCCGCTGTAGGTCACGCTGCCGCTATTGTCGCCGGCCTCGGCGATAAACCCCGCCGAACTGCTCACCGAAAGGAAAATCGTCGCCCCGGTATCGCCGCTGGCCATGCTCTGAGTGGAGCTGACCTGTTGTGTGATCGCGTTGTTGTCGCCCTGATACACCAGATCGCCATTGGCATCGGTGGCAAACGCCGGGCTTTGGCTCTGGTAGCCGGAAAACAGATAGTTGCCGTTGCTGTCGGTGGCGTTGGCCAGTGTCACCAGCGTGTCGTACACCCCTTGCAGCGAGGTGGCGATGGACTCGCGGTCAGCGTCGCTCAAGGTGCCGTTGTTGGCTTGCACGATCAGCGCCTTGGCGCTGGTGATGGCATCGTTGATGCTGTCCAGGGTGCTTTCTTCCTGGGACAAGGACGTGATGATGGTGCTGCGCGAGTCGGCATATTGCGTATTCGCGGCGATGGCCTGGCGCACGTTGACGGCCTGGGCGGCGGCCAGCGAATCATCCGAAGGGTTGACCACCCGGGTGCCGCTGGACACTTCCTGGGCGGCGTCCTGGTAGGCGCTTTCCTGGGCGAGCATCGAGTTCAGGCTTTGGTTGTAAATCGTCGCACTGCTGAGGCGCATGGCGTCGCTCCGCTCAGAAAGTTATCAGTTGATATCGAGGAGGGTGTCGAGCAGGGACGTGCCCACTTCGACCACCTTCGCGCAGGCCTGGTAATACTGCTGGTAGACGATCAGGTCGGCCGCCTCTTCATCCAGGTTCACCCCCGATTCCGACTGTTGCAGCGTGGTCAGTTGCTCGGTGAGGCCCGACTGGGTTTCCAGTTGCCCGGCGACCTTGCTGGCGGTGCTGCCCACGTCGCTGACCAGCGCCGAGTAGGTCTGGCTGAGGGTCTTGCTGCCGCCGACGATGCTGTCGGTCTGCAGGTTGAGCATCGCCAGGGCATTGCTGTTGTCGCTGCTGCCGGTGGAGGTGCCTGCCGCGATCAGGCTGCCGTCGCTGGTCAAGGTGCTGAAACTGCTGGCGGCGTTACGTGTGGGCAGTACCAGGAAACTGTCGCCGTCATCGGCGGTGCCGCTGATGGCCACGCTCATGCCGGCGAAGGTCAGGGTGTCGTTATTGGCGTCGTAGGTCGAGGTGACGCTGGCGCCGCTGTCGTTGCGGGTCACTGTGTAGCCGTCGGTGGCGGAATACTTGACGGTGTAGTCGGTAGCGCTCAGGGCGCTGACATCGTCGGTAAAGGTCGCGCTCAGCGTCGCATCGCCGGTGTTCTGGGTGTTGCCGTAGATGCTCGGGTCATCCACCGAGAAGAACGCGCTGCCGCTGTCGCCATTCAGGTCGATGCCTGCTGCCTGCAAGGTGTTGAAGGCTTGGGTCAGGCTTACTGCCAGGATGCCCAGCTGGTTTTGCGCGTCGCTCAGGCTGGTGTCGCGAAAATCCATCAGGCCGCCCAGGGAGCCGCCTTCGAAGGTGGAGTCGTCGAGCACGGTGGTGTGGCCGGCGGCGTCGACGTAGGTGACCACGGTTTGCGTCGGGTCGCTGGCCGAGACGGCGGTCTGCAGATCGAAGCTGTCATTGCCCGACACCAGCGCCAGGCCGTTGCTCAGTGCCACGGTGTAGCTGCCGTTGCTTTGGGTGGTGACATCCACGTCCACCAGTTCACTAAGCTGGCTGACCAGCAGGTCGCGCTGGTCGAGCAGGGCGTTGGACGTCGAACCCAGGGCGTCGGACAGGCTGATCTTTTTGTTGAGGCCGGCGATCTGTTCGGTGAGGTCGTTGACCTGGGTGACCTGGTCGCTGATCTGGCTGTTCACGTCGCTGGCCATGTCGTCCAGGTAGCTGCCCAACTGGGTGAACTGCGAGGTCAGGGTTTGCGCGGCGCCGACCACTTCTTCGCGCGCGGCGGTGTCGCTGGCGTCGGAGGTCAGGGTCTGGATCGACGAGAAGAAGCTTTGCATCAGGGTGTCGAGGCTGGCATCGCCATCGGCCAGCAGGCTATCGATCTGGTCGACTTCAGTCTGGTAGGTCGACAGCGCGCTTTCGGCGCTGATGGAGCTGTTGAGCTGGCTGGTGACGAATTGGTTGTACTGGCGGTCGACGCTGGCGATCTGCACGCCGCTGCCCGAGGTGGATTCGGAGAAGTTCGCCACCTGCAAGGTGTAGCCCTCCGTGTAGGCGTTGGTGGTGTTGCTGCTGCTGGTGCTGAGGGCGATCTGCGCGGCGGTCAGGCCGCTGACGCCAATGGAAATAATGCTCATCGAGAAGCTCCTGGGCTACATGGTTGGCACTATCGGCCCGGCAAAAGGGCAACTTGACCCCTGTTCTATAAATCGTTTTGCAGTTGCGCCACGGCCGGCACGTTGCGCAGCGGACCGATGGTGGCCATCACCGAAATCAGCTTCTGTGCATAGCGCGGGTCGGTGGCGTAACCGCCCTGTTGCAACGCGATGGCGGCCTGGGGCGCATCGACGGCATTGCGCACGGCGGCATAACCGGGGCGGTTGCGCATCAGGCGTGCATAGTCGTTGAAGGCAGCGTCGTCGCAGGTATAGACACGAAACGCTTCCAGCTGTTTTTGCGCTTGGGCGTCGGTGTATTCGGTGGTCATCACCTGGGTCGTCGCGCCTTGCCACTGGCCGCCGGCCTTGATGCCGAACAGGTTGTGGCTGTCGGCGCCCTGGGCGGTGGTGATAGTGCGCCGGCCCCAATCGGTTTCCAGGGCGGCCTGGGCCAGGATCAACTCGGCGGGTACGCCACTGGCGCGGGCGGCCTTTTGCGCCGGTTCGCTCAAGCGCGCGATAAACGCCTGCACATGTTCGGGCTGGTCCTTGTCGCCGCCGCTGACTTCACGGCGTTTCCAGGCATCGAACGCCGGGCTGGCAAACGGCGTGGGGCGCGAGGGCGGCAGGTCGAGGAAGGCCGTGGTGGCGCTGTCCAGTTCAGGCGCCTGCCGGGTGGTGTAGCCGCTCAGTTGTCGGGTCAGTTGCTCGGCCAGGCCGATACCTTTGCCCGCCAGGCTCTGGGCCCACTGCTGGTCGAGCATCTCGGTGTACATCTCGGTCTGCGAGTTGTTCGACATCTCCGACTTGGGCACCGCCGCCCGCATGCTCTTGAGCATCATCTGCAGGAACAGCGCCTCGAACTGCTTGCTGGCTTGCTTGAGCCCCGATTGCGGGTCCAGGTGCGCGCTGTTGCGCAGCCGGTCCAGGCCTTGCACATCCAGGGCAAAGCCATCGGTACTGCCGCCTTTGTTCATCAGATGATCTCCAACTCGGCCCGCAAGGAACCGGCCGCCTTGAGCGCCTGCAAGATCACCATCAGGTCCTGTGGCGTGGCGCCGAGTGCATTCAGGCCCTTGATCACGTCCATCAGGTTCGCCGTGCCTTCGAGCAGATGCAGCGAACCGCCTTGGGACTCGATGGAAATATTGCTCTGGGAACTGGTCGCCGTCTGGCCACCACTGAAGGCGCCGGGCTGGCTGACCGTGTTGGTGGTGTCGATGATCACCGACAAATTGCCGTGTGCCACTGCGGCGCGGTACAGCTTCACCGAGCTGTTGAGCACAATGGAGCCGGTGCGCGAATCGAGGATCACCTTGGGGCGCGCCTGGATCGGCAACACTTCGATGCTCTCGATGCGCGCCATGAAGTTGGTGCGCTCATTGGGCGACACCGGGCCCTGAATCTCGATCATCCCGCCGTCCACCGCCGAGGCCACGGTTCGACGCATTTCCAGGTTGATCGCATACACCACGCGTTGTGCCGTGGCCGAGTCCGGTTCGTGCAGGGACAAACCGAGCAGGCCGTGCTCGTTGTTCAAATTCAGCGCCACCGTGCGCTCGATAATCGCGCCTCGGCTGATGCGCCCGCCGGCCAACTGGTTGACCGTCACGCTGCTGCCGTTGGCCGACGCGCCGGCGCCGCCCACCAGCAGGTTGCCCTGTGCCATGGCGTACACCTCGCCATCGGCGCCCTTCATCGGGGTCATCAGCAAGGTGCCGCCGCGCAGGCTTTTGGCGTTGCCGATGGACGACACCACCACATCGATCTGCTGCCCCGGGCGCGAGAGGGCCGGCAGGTTGGCGGTGACGATCACCGCCGCGATATTGCGCATCTGCATGTTCGCGCCGGCCGGCAGGGTCACGCCCAATTGCGACAGCATGTTGGTCAGGCCCTGTTCGGTGAACGGGCTCTGGGTGGTCTGGTCGCCGCTGCCATCCAGGCCGACCACCAGGCCGTAGCCCACCAGGTTGTTGGAGCGGATGCCGGCGAAGTCGGCGATGTCGCGAATCTGCTCGGCGTGAACCGTTGCCCCCAGCCACAACGGGCAGCTCAGCAGCAGGGTGCGCAACGTTCGGGCGGCTCTAGTGAACATGGCGTGGGTACTCAAAAAGGGGAAACGTTGAGGAGGATGCGATGGAGCCAGCCCATCCGCTGCGCTTCGTTGATGTAGCCATCGCCCACGTATTCGATGCGCGCCTGGGACACCTGGGTCGATGACACGGTGTTCTCGCCGGTGATGCTGCGCGGGTTGACCAGCCCGGAAAAGCGGATGAACTCGGTGCCCTGGTTGATCGCGATCTGTTTGTCGCCGCGCACACGCAAGTGCCCGTTGGGCATCACCTGCATCACCGTCACGGAAATCGTGCCGGTGAACGAGTTGTTCGCCTGGGAACCGCCGGCGCCCAGGAAGTCATGAGTCGTCGAAGCATCCAGCCCAAAGGAGCCGACCTGGCTGGCGCGGCTGGAGGTGGTCGCCAGGCTCAATCCCATGGAGCCGGCGCGGCTGGCATTGGAGGAGGAGTTCTTGCTGGCGCTGACCTGTTCTTCCAGCTCGATGGTCAGGGTGTCGCCGACCATGCGCGGGCGGCGGTCTTCGAACAGCGGTTGCGAGCGGCTGCTCTGGTAGATCGAGCCGTTGGCCAGGCGTGCGGGGTAGCCCTGCGCCTGGACTTCTTCGTCGGGCACCACCGGTTTGTGGGGCAGTTGATCGCAGCCGACGAGGGCCAGCACGCCGGCCAGAAGATACTTGTGAGCCATAAAGGGAGTCTCGAACCGGGCGCTCAGAGCTGGGTCAGACGCTGGAGCATCTCGTCCGAGCTTTCGACGGCCTTACTGTTGATTTCATAGGCGCGTTGGGTCTGGATCATGCCGACCATTTCTTCCACCACGTTGACGTTGGAGGTTTCCACGTAGCCCTGGGACAGCGTGCCGCCGCCGTTCAGGCCCGGCGTGGTTTCGGTGGGCGAGCCCGAGGCGTCCGTTTCCAGATACAGGTTTTGGCCGATGCTTTCCAGGCCGGCCGGGTTGATGAACAACGCCAGGTTCAATTGGCCGACCTGGGTCGAGGTAGACGTGGCGGGCGTGGTCACCGAGACGATGCCGTCGCTGCTGATCGTGATGGCTGTGGCGTTGGCCGGGATGGTCACGCCGGCCGACAGTTTGTAGCCGTTGGAGGTGACCATCTCGCCATTGGCATCGAGCTGGAAGCTGCCGTCACGGGTGTAGCCGGTGCTGCCGTCGGGCATGTCCACCTGGAAAAAGCCCAGGCCGTTGATGGCCAGGTCCTTGGAGTTGCTGGTCTGCTCCAGGTTTCCCTGGGTGTGCAGGCGCTCGGTGGCGACTTCGCGCACGCCGGTGCCCACTTGCAAGCCGGAGGGCAGGCGCGTGTCGGTGCTGCTCTGGGCGCCGGGCTGGCGTACGTTCTGGTACACCAGGTCTTCGAACACTGCCCGCGAGCGCTTGAAGCCGTTGGTGCTGACGTTCGCCAGGTTGTTGGCGATCACGTCCATTTGCCCCTGCTGGGCTTCCAGTCCGGTTTTCGCCGTCCACAGTGATCGGATCATCGTTCGGTTCCTTGTCTATTCAACCGGGAGGTCAGCCCTGCAGGGAAAGCAGGCTGTTGGCGCGTTTGGCGTTTTCGTCGGCGGTGCTGATGGCTTTCATCTGCATGTCGTAGCGCCGCGAGTTGTCGATCATCGCGACCATGGCGTTGGTCGGGCTGACGTTGCTGCCTTCCAACGCACCGGGCGCCACGCGCAGGCTGTCGTCGGCCGGCAGCGGCTGCGCGTTCGCGCTGCGGAACAAACCGTCGGTGCCGGCCTGCAAGGTGCCGGGCGGTGCCGACACCAGCTTCAACTTGCCCACTGGGCTCAAGCCGCGGGGTTCCATGCCCAGCTCGCGCACGCTGATGGTGCCGTCGCTGCCCAGGGTGACCTCGCTGCCCAGCGGTACGCTGATCGGCCCGCCGTCACCGATCACCGGGCGCCCGCCCACGGTCATGGCGCCGGTGCCGTCGACCTGCAGGTCACCGCGCCGGGTGTAGGCTTCCTGGCCGTTGCCGGCCTGCACGGCGAGCATCACGTTTGCGCCAAGGGCCACGTCCAGCGCGCGGTCGGTATGCACGATCGGCCCTTCGCTCCAGTCCACGCCCACGCCGTTGGCGGCCACCGAGACGCGGGTCGGCAAGCCTTCGCCCGCCACCGGCGAAGACTGCATCTCCACCAGTTGCGCGCGAAACCCCGGGGTGACGATGTTGGCCAGGTTGTTGGCCACGACGGCCTGCTGTTCGAGCGCCTGATTGGCCCCGCTCATGGCCGTGAAGAGCATGCGATCCATAGGGTCAGGAACCGATATTCACGGCTTGCTGCAACACTTCGCTTTGCGCCGTCACCGACTTGGCGTTCGCCTGGAAGTTGCGCTGGGCAATGATCAGGTTGACCAGTTCGGCGGTCAGGTCGACGTTGGAGTCTTCGGTGGTGCCGCTCAGGATCGAGCCCAGCGAGCCGCTGCTGGCCACGCCAAGCAGGGCCTGGCCGGAGGAGGTGGTGGCCAGCCAGGTGTTGTCGCCGTTGGCTTTGAGGCCGTTTTCATTGCTGAAGGTGGCCAGCTGGATCTGGTCGATGTTTTTGGTCTGGTCGTTGGAGTAGGTGGCGACCACCGTGCCGGTCTCGTCGATGGTGAAGCTCACCAGGCTGCCGGAGGTGTAGCCGTTCTGGGTGATGTCGGACACCGAGGAGTCGTTGCCGAACTGGGTCGTGCCGGTCAGGTCCAGGGTCAGCGACAGGCTGGCCGCGCCGTTGGCCGGGTCGTAGGTGTAGGTGCCGGTTTCGCCGCTGGTGATCAGGCCGCTGGAATTGAAGCTGACGGTCTGGGAGTCGGTCAGCAGGTTGCCGTCGATGGCGGTGTGTACGTCCCAGGTGTTGTCGGCGGTCTTGCTGAAATACAGGGTGCTGGTGTGGCTGGTGCCCAGGGAGTCGTAGAGCGTCGCGCTGGTGGAATAGGAGTAGGTCGACGAGTCGGTCTGGTCGAAGGTGGTGGTGATGATGTCGTCGCTGGCGTCCAGGTTCAGCTCGGCGTCCAGCTCGGTGCTGGCGCTGGCTTGCATGCCGGTGGTGGGGATCTGGATCACGCCGTTGACCCCGAGCAGTTGATCGCCGGCGGCGTTTTCCAGGTAACCGTCGGCGGTCAGGGTCAGTTGGCCGTTGCGCGAGTACACGGTTTGCGTGCCGTCGGAGAAGGTGAAGAAGCCGTCACCGTTGATCGCCAGGTCCAGGGCGTTATCGGTGGTGGTCAGGCTGCCGGATTCGAAGTTCTGCACCACGCCCGAGACCTGGGTACCCAGGCCGACGTCGGCGCCGGAGTACACATCGGCGAACTGCGTGGTCGAGCTTTTGAAGCCCACGGTCTGGGAGTTGGAAATGTTGTTGCTGACCACGTTGAGGTCGGTGGACGCTGCCGACAGACCACTGAGCGCTTGGGAAAAAGCCATGGTGTTTCTCCTTCGTTAGGTAGAGGGTCAGAGGACAAGACTGATGTCGCTGAGGGCGACGTTGTCGTTGACGCCCCCCAGGTCCAGCGCGACTTCGTTGCTGCTGTCGGTGGTGACGCCGGTGACCAGCGCGTATTTCAGGGCGGTGCTGGCCACGGCGACGTCGTCGGTGGTAGCGCTGATAGAGAAGGTGTAGGCGCCGTCGGCGGCCGTGGTGCCGTCGTCTTGCAGGCCGTCCCACGACAACGCCTGGGTGCCGGCGCTCATGCTGCCCTCGTCCAGGGTCCGCACGACGGTGCCGCTGCTGTCTTTGATGGTGACGCTGACGCTGTCGGCATCGCTGTCCAGAGTGACGCCAAACGTGGTCGCCACGCCGCTGTCGACCTGGATCACATTGCCGTCGATCAACACGCCGTTGCCCACCAGGGCCGAGGCTTGCAGGGTTTCGGAGGCGCTGATCTGGCTGGAGATGCCTTCCAGGGTGCTGGTGACGTCTTCGATGCTGCTGATGGTGCTGATCTGCGCCAGCTGGGTGACCATCTCGCTGTTGTCCATCGGGTCGGTGGGGTCCTGGTTCTGCAGCTCGGTGGTCAGCAGCGTGAGGAACTGGTCCTGCAAGTCGTCCGCCGCCGAAGTGGTGCTTTCGGCGGTGGTGCTGGTGCTGTTCATCGTCGACAGCACCGAGCTGGCAATCGTACTGGTCATGGTTTACGCCTCACCTAGGGTCAAAGTTTTCAGCATCATTTCCTTGCTGGTGGACATGACCTCGACGTTGGCCTGGTAAGAGCGCGACGCAGAGATCATGTTGACCATTTCGCCCACCGGCTCGACGTTGGGCATGGTCACGAAGCCCGATTCGTCGGCCAATGGGTCGCCGGGGCGGTATTCCTGGCGCATCGGCGAGCCGTCTTCGACCACCTGGCTGACGCGCACGCCACCGATGCTGCTGCCGGCCTGGTATTGCGACTCGAACACCACCTGCCGCGCCCGGTAGGCTTCGTTGTCCGGGCCGCTGGTGGTGTCGGCGTTGGCCAGGTTGCTGGCGGTTACGTTCATGCGCTGGGACTGGGCGCTCAGCGCGGAGCCGGCGATATCGAAAATGCTGAACATCGACATGGTGGTTTCCCTGGGTTATTCGGACTGCATGGCGGTCTTGAGCGACTGCAGGCGGCTGCTCAGAAAGGTCAGGCTGGCCTGGTACCGCACGGCGTTATCGGTGAACTGCGCGCGTTCGCGGTCCATGTCCACGGTGTTGCCGTCCAGGCTCGGTTGGTCCGGCACGCGGTAGAGCAGGTCGCGGCTGGCGAAGCGGCTGGAGTCGGCGTGCAGGTGGCGGTCGGACGTGGTGGCCAGGGTCATGCCGCGGCCCTGGGTGTGGGACTTTTGCAGGGAGCTGGCCAGTTCGGCGCTGAAGTCGAAATCCCGCGCGCGGAAGTTGGGTGTGTCGGCGTTGGCGATGTTATTGGCCAATACCTGCTGGCGCTCAGCCCGCAAACTCATTGCGTCCTGCTGAAAGCGCAGCTCGTTGTCGAGCTTGTCGATCATGGTTGCGGACCTGTGCATCAAATAAATGAACGGCTCGCAGGTTAGTCCCAAGGCTGCCCCGGCAAAGGCCGAAACAGGCGGCTATTTGACGACCAATTCAGGCCTTGCCTCGCTGGCGGGGCGACTAGAATTCTGCGCTGGGTAGCGCGGAGGGCGGGATCGATGACAAGACGGATGTGGGGCTTGATGGGCCTGTTGTGCTGCACCTTGGCCCAGGCGGACGGCCTGCAGGAGCAGGTGCGCGAGGTGATTGCGCCACGCTTGCCCGCGCGCGCCCAATTGGTTGCCGTGGACATCGGCCAACCGGCGGCGCGCATCGCGGCCTGCGCCCACCCGCGGCCGTATCTGGTGCGCCCGGAGCAAAGCGTGATCGGTCGGGTGGCCGTGGGCGTGCGTTGCCTGGACGAGGTCGCGGGTTACCTGCAAGTCAGCGTGCGCGTGGTCGGCGACTACGTGGTCAGTCGTCAGCGGATTGCCGCGGGTGAGGTGATCAAGGCGCCGATGCTGGAACTCAAGCGCGGCCCGCTGGAGCGCCTGCCCAAAGGCAGCGTGTTCGAGCCTTCGCAGATCATCGGCCGCCAGGCCAGCCGCAACCTAAGCCGGGGCATGGTTATCACCGTGAATCACGTGCGCGAGCGTTGGCTGGTCGAGCGGAACGCCCGCGTGGTCCTGCAGGCCCGGGGCGCTGGCTTCACCATCCGCCGCGAAGGCAAGGCACTGGACAACGGCAGCCTGGGCAGCAACGTGCGCGTCATGGGCAACGACGGCAAAATGCTCAACGCCCAGGTGGTGGGCCAGAACGAATTGCAGCTGCGCTACTGATTTTTTTAGCGAAACCCGATTACCGGTCAAAGTTTGCCGTCGCGATTGCCGATAGTTGACCCAACCACAGCCAATTGAAGCCTCTAACGTGAAAATCATAAGTGCAAACCTGACCAACACCCTGGCGCCCGCTGACAGCAACGCAGGCGGTAATCAACGCGTGGAACTGCAACCTCTCGAAGCCACCCTCGACGACGGCGTGCAAGTCTCCAGCAGCACCGCCAGCTCGCAGGTCGCGACGTCGGCGGACGTGGACATGGAGAAAGTCGCGGCGCTGCGCCAGGCCATCGACAGTGGCACCTATCAGGTCAGCGCGGATTCGATATTCGACGGCCTGGCCTCCAGCGTGCGCGAAACCCTTCCATGAGCGTTGGTCGATGAGCAGCAGGTACCTATGAGTCTGGCGAAACACTTGGAGTTGCAGCAGCAGGCGATCGTCGAACTGATCGACTGGCTGGAACTGGAGCGGCGTGCATTGGCCCAGGCCAAGGTCGACGGTGAAAAACTGCAGGAACTGACGGCGTGCAAGCAGGCGGCGTTGCAGAAGCTGGAGCAGTTGGAAGCGATTCGGTCTGGGGCGCAGTTGAAGCTCGGCTATGGGGCAGGGCGGCAGGGGGCGCTGAAGTCGGCGCAGGATGCCGATTGCGTCGCGGCCTGGCGGAAAGTGCAGGCACTGGCGCGGCGGGCGCGGCAGCTTAATATCGCCAATGGCGAGGCGTTGGGGCTGCGGATGGCGAGTAATCAGCGGGTTGTCGGGTTTTTGAATTCGGTTATTGGTAACAAGTTGTATGGGCCGGATGGGCGCAGGCTGCGCGGCGTTGATTGAGTAGTGATGTTGTCTGTGTGATCGAAACAAACTTAGGCAGCAAATCGACGAGAAGGTTAAACGCGAACGAGAGGCCGCTAAGTCGGGCCCCTATGAAGGTGATTGGTCATCCGGTAAGACCCTTCGGGGTAAAACCTAGATCACTGTGCCGGCCGGCAAGCCTCCAGTGATTTATGTCCGCGTGGCTCATGACAGTAACTGCATGGTCATTGCGCTATATACCTTCAGCCCCTGCAGATCGCTGGCCCTTGCCTGAGTGCAACCCAGTTTGGCCAGCCAACGGTGTGCAGGGTTCTTGTCCAACGCAACCGCGTGCAGCGCTACAGGTGTAAGGCCTAATCCAATCAGTACTTGAGGGCCTTGTTCACTGACCAACAGGAATTCGTTCGCGCCCACGCCAACTGCCCGGTCCAGCCCGGCATAGAGGTTGCGCTTCCAATCAGTGATGTGCGACTGCCAACGGGCAAAATTGCCTCCCCCTTTTTGGCGGTACTCGTCGCTCTGCAACACGGCAAGCGTGTCGACTGAATGCAGGGCCAGGTAGGCCGGGCAATCGCCGCTCAAGGCTTTGAACCGCTGCGAGGAGCTGAATCCGCTCACCGAGATCAGCGCTGGCAGTTTTTCCAGGCTGTAAAACGCATTCCACTCAGCTTCGCTGGCGGGGTCAGCGTAGTTGCATTCGACTGTATAAATCATCATGTCACTTCGTTGGTTGATGTTTTATCATGCTAGTGACACGGTAATGAGCCATAAAACGACTTTTCGGCACTCTGCAGTGATTAAACATCAAGGTGGAGGCCTTGACTTGAACCAGGAATGCCCATGCGTCGAAAGCTCCCGAGTAACGCTGCCCTGATGGCCTTTGAAGCCGCAGCCCGGCATGGCAGTTTCGCCCGTGCCGCAGACGAGTTGGCCCTGACTGAAGGCGCCATCAGCCGGCAGATAGGCCGTCTGGAGGCGTTTCTGGGGGTCACGTTATTCGAGCGTGTTGGCAACCGTGTGCGGCTCTTGCCCAACGGTGAGCGCTACGCGGCCCAAGTGCGCGAACTACTCGACCGGCTCGACAGGGACAGCCAGTATTTGATGGGCCAGCCCAGCGACGGCGCCAGCCTGGATATCGCCGTCAGCCCAACCTTTGCCCTGCGCTGGCTAATTCCGCGGTTGGCCGGCTTTGGCCAGCAACACCCGAATATCTGCGTACACCTCTCGGAACGTATGGAACCGTTCGTGCTCGCCGGCAGCGGTTTTGATGCCGCCATCCATTTTGAGCACCCGGCGTGGACGGGCATGCAGACGCACCGCCTGTTGAACGAAGTGTTAATTCCGGTTTGTCACCCTGGCCTGCTGAAGCCGGGCAAGCAGGCAACGGCTCTGGATTCACTGCCGCGATTACACCGACGACAGAACCCGGATGCCTGGCAGCGTTACGCCCAGCAAACCGGGATTGTCCTGAGCAACGCCGCGATGGGCGCGCGCTACGATTTGCATGCGATGCTGATCGAAGCCGCGCTGGCGGGGCTCGGCGTGGCACTCGTACCGCGCCTGTACGTGGAAGCCGAACTGGCGCAAGGCCGGCTGGTCGCGCCATGGCCACAAGAGAAGAATGTCGCCAAGGCCTTTTGCCTCGTGCTACCCGAACCGCTTGAACTGAGCCGCGCGCCCATCCAGGTATTTGCGCGTTGGCTGTTGGAGGAAGCGCAGGTGAAGTAGGGGATGCGGTGGGGCCTGTACCGGATTGGTTCAGACGCTGAGCGACTCAGAACTTCACATTGAAACCGGCATGCATCAGCGCAGTCGATGGCCACGCAGGGTACCAGGTCGAAATTCACGGTATCGCGGAACGCTTCATTGATCCGCACGCCATTGAGATAAACCGCCAGCCCCTGTGGGGTTCCTTATTCCTGGCGGGATAAATGCGTCAATGTCTGTTTGTAAAACCACGACCTATTAATAGGGGGGTAAGACTTTTGGATGAGTTGAAGGGGCGTGCAATGTGTTTTTTTGATTTTTTGGTAATAAGGAAGAGAGGGTTAGTTGGTTTAATACAGTAGTCGAGGTTTTATTTTTATGGAGGTGTAAATGCAGTTGCGGTCTACATTGATAGACGCCCGTCATCAGACACAGAGTTTTGGACAGATTTGTGGGGCTCCCGTCGGACCTTAACGTGCCATGACGTTGACGATTACATGCAGGATGAAGGCGGGTCCATAACAAGGCTGGCCCTGTTCATCTTCGATACGCCAGATGGATGTGAGTGTGCAGGTCTCTCTTGGGGCGCCGAACTCCACGCTGATACGTACCGGCTGGCCGGGCAGGGTTTCGGCGATGGGGATTTCGTTGTTCAGGCTGCGCAGGTGGGTGTCCATCACCACTTCCAAGGGAACGCCGGACGCGCTGCGGCGAGCGATTACGTATTCGCCGTCGACCCGTACCAATTTCCGACCGCGCCACGGGCGGGCGCCAAGGTTCTGGATCTCCCAGGTTTTCTGAAACGTCTCACCGGGCAGCACCACGGTCTGGTCTGGGGTGGTGACATCCGCGTTGAAGACAGCTATATCGCTGGGGTCACGCAGGCCGGTGGCGCGATTAGTGGTTGCCATTGAACAGGCATCCCCCGGTGCGCCAGCCAGGTCGGCGAAGTAGCGGAATAACAGCAGCGGCGAAACCTGCAACGCCTTGGCCAGTTTGATCAGGGTGCGTACTGAGGGATCTTGTGAGGCTCCGCCGGTCAATCCGTAGAGGTAGGTTCGGGAAATGCCGGCTTCTTTGGCCAGGGCTGTCAGGGGCTTTCCCAGTTCTCGGCTGCGTCGCATAACCAAGGCTCGAAGCGTATCGCGTGTTCTGATGTTCATATTCGAGTGTTGATCTCCGGTCCTTGGTGATAGTCGTCACGTTGTTCGCCAAAAAGGACAACCTGCTCGCCGCTACGTATATCGAGCGATGCACACTTGCGACCTGCTAGCGACGTGGTGAAGGACATGGATAGGTCCCGTTTGGGGTGGCTACATCCAGTGTCGTGGTTTCTCGCATGCTTGCGAACCTTGTGTGTGTTGCATTCCTTTACAATCATCTTTGGATATAGCGATGACTCAAATAAAAACGTGCTGTGAATCCATTGTTCGATCAGGCTTCGGCATCCTGCAAATGTCTGATGCCATGCTGCAGGACTACAAAAAATTGTTGATGGATATTCAGCAATCTCTCAGGCCACTAAAGATTCATTTTCCTTTGTTCAAACGCTGCTAAATTTTTCCCGCTCGCAACCATCAGTTTAAATAGTGCCATAAACGTCCGCACACCAAGTTCGGTAATCAACCGATTCAACTTCTCTAATATTCTAGCGGGTTCGAACATCCCATGTTTCTAAACTTCAACGCTCTTTACCTCGAAGGCTTGCTTTTGGGCATGGGGCTGTTCGCCGCGCCTGGTCCGAAAGACACCTTGGTCATCCGCCAAGGTGTGGGCCGGGGTCCGATCTGGGCCGTGGTTGCTATCTGCGTACTCGCCGATGTCCTACTGATCGCTGTTGGCGTCGCAGGGTTGGGTTCATTGCTGGGAAGTCGGCCGGGTGTGGTGGCGCTGTTGCTGCTGTCCGGTGCGGCGTATTTGCTTTGGTTTGGCGGTCAACGCTTGCTGGCGTGCCTACGTAACCAGTCCATGCCCAACACGCAAGGCGGTCACTCGCAACGAGGCTTGCTGCGCACAGCACTGGTGCTCGGGTTTGCCAATCCCTACGCCTGGCTTGATACCGTCGTGCTGATCGGCTCGATCGGCGCAGCCAAACCCACCGGCCAACAAGCACTGTTCGCGAGCGGCGCGATGACGGCGTCGTTGGTGTGGTTTGTGATACTGGCGCTGGGATGTCAGCGTTTGACGCGGCTGTTCCAGGCGCCAGTGGTGTGGCGCTGGTTGGATGCGGGTGTGGCGGTGTTGATGGTGTACCTGGCCGGGATGTTGATCACTGATTCAGTGGGTGTCTTTCAGCAGGTAATCGGGGTCAGACTCTGAAGAGTCCAAAGGGCTGCGAACGCCTCAATGTCGTCTTTCACCAGGTCGGCTTGGGCGTATCGCGCTGGAGAAAGAGTAATCTGCCGGTTGCGATAGGCCGAAGTCGGCCAGAAGCGGACGCTTGGAGTGCAGAAAATAAATCTGTCCCCCCTTTTACTGCAAGCAGACACTGGAACAGTCCATGACAGCAGGGCGGCTCATTAGGCTGCATCGCGCCCGTAGCGAATGGTCAGGTGCTTTCTGCTTCTGACAGGGCCTTGGCCACTACGGCAGGTAAGCTTCCTGGCGCCCTTATACGCATTTGCTTGTTCAAATTAAAACGACCGAACACAACCGTGATGTCAGAAACCGAGACGTCAAACTCTCGGGCGAGAAACTTAACCATGTGGTCAGTCGCCCTGCCTGCTACGGGTGCGGCGGTGACGCTGATCTTGAGTTGACTTCCTTTCGCCTTGCCGATGGCATCCTTTTTGGCGCTCGGAGTTCCAAGTATGTTCAGAACTAAAGTCTCTCCATCCCACCCACAAAATGAGGACATCTCAAAGCCACGGCCGGATGATTTCTTTTTGGTAATCGCTTTTGCTTTCTTCACATGGATCCTGCGTAGGTCGGATAAAAATGCCTAACTAAGGTAATCGGGGTCACTCCCCGATTGTTCTGTCGGCTAAGGTCGCAATAAACGGCGCTTGGTTGCGCCGACCCGGAGGAATTGCGCGACGCGAAAACGCCCAAACGCCCGGTTGATTGTGTAGTTGGTTGGCGTTTTTTTCAAATGCCGACCCTAACCGCCGCTCACCTTCGATGCCCATTCATGGACGGGCTTTAAGCGATCAATCGCAGCGGACAACGCTTCGATCGAGTCGCTCAATGGGTCAATTGGAGTCCAAATAGTCAGGTGAGGCGAAACCAACATAAACGTCGAATTCGCGTCTGCCCCATCCTTTCTCAGCACGGTCACAGCTTGGCGGGCTCGGCCATGGTAGCTCCGGTCTTTGTTGAGGCAGCCGATGGCTTCGGTGAGTATTGAACGCCATAACCCATCGGTGATTTCGGAGAGACGAAACTCGCGTCCACCTAAAGTGTCCTCCAGGATTTTCGGTCTTGAACTTAGCTGCCACGCGTCTCTCGCGAAACGCAGGGTGATGTCCTGAGGATCGAGTATATCTGGCACAAGTCGTAGTAACGCAGGGATTTCCAGTTCGGATTTTATCAGCGTTGCAATCGGCCAGCCGCTGTATTGCAAGCCCTCGAGATTAACTCCCACGCGCGCTTTCCCATCGTTCGGGTATATCGCGAGGTTCCATTGAACTCCTTCGTGTCCATCACTAATTCCAAAGGAGGGTTTGTTTAATTGGCCGAATGGTCGTCCTTTAATACCCAGCAATTCGGTGAATCCGTGTAATAGATGGGCGTATAGGGTGTTCCTGCTGGAGCGCGTAGACTGTTTGCGGGGAGGAGCACCCGCTTTTGATACATCGATGTCTTCTTTTTGCGCTTCCATGATGGTTACTGCACTTACGTCCGATACCGACGCGAGTATGGATTGAACCGCAAGAATTGCATCGTCCGGGTGAAGATTGAAGAACTCACGCCTTCTCTGTCGGAGTTGCAGGAGCTTTGTATGAACCAGCGACTCAAACTTCTGGCAGTCGTTCACTGCAATCTGATGGGTTACCTCCCAAAGAAAATCACCCGTCGAGCTCTGATTTATTTCTGCACAGCGAACAGCAGGATCTCTAGCGGTTCTTCCGATCTTGCACACCGGAAGTTCGATGTCTTTAACCCCGAGGATATATACATATCCTCTCTCAGGGGCAGGATGGTTTTCCATAATGGTCTACCTACAGTTGTATAGGAAACTAGCTCCTTAAGTCACCAGTCGGAATGGCTTGCAAACAGCACTTACCACCTGGCGTGAAGGTAACTCGCCTCGAAAATATCAATTTAGCACGCGGAGTCGCCTACAGGCCGAATGATTGAGTTAAGGCCGAGGCTCGATCGACCGCTCCGGGGCGGATAGCGACGGTTTAGAGTCGACTGTCGTTATAAATAGTCAGACTTTCATCTGTTCCGCCGTCTTAAAGGAATCGTCGACCTCGACTTCGAGGTATCTGACAGTACTTTCAACTTCGTGTGACCTAGGGTAATTAGAGTCAAACTCTGAAAAATCAAAAAGGGCTGAAATGCCTCAATGTCGTCGCTCACCAAGTAGACTTGGGCGCGTCACGCTGGAGAAAGAATAATATGGGAGTTCAACGACCGCGACGGCACTCTCAACAGTCTCTAAGTTCATAGAAACGGTTTAGCTTGGCCCTGTTGCCATCTTGGCGCTTATGGGATCGTACCTATGAACGGCAGTCAGCGAAGGCGAACCTTTTATTCGGCTTATGATCAAGTATGAATAAACGTCGTTTCAATTAGGAGGTCCTGATGGCCACTGCACATGTTTTCATCGCCGTCAGCCTGGACGGCTTCATCGCCCGGCCAGATGGCGACATTGATGGGACCGGCGTCGATTGGACGCGATTGGGAGCGCGGGAAAGATATCAGCCATCGCGTCGGCGCACACGGTCATTTCTGATGCCCATTAAACCAATACGTTTTCCCGGAGGTAATCGGGGGGCAGACCCCGGTTGTTTCCGTCGACACTCGCCTAACCCTTACAGATCCCGGAAACCTTTCGCCACAGATACCACCTTTTAGTCCCGCCTCCATCCGCGCTACCTTTCCGTCGTCGCTGCAAATTCAGTGACCGGGCCTGATAACCCGTGGAACAATAGGCGCTCTAGCGTCTCCAGCACCATGCCGACGCTTTTTTTGCGTCCGCACATCCGTGTTATGGCGGCTGTGCGCGGGAGGCCTTCGGGCCTGCCGGGTTCCTATTGTCCCGGTTTATCAGCCTGCGCACAGCTGCCACCCTTTCGCCTGATAACGAACGTGGCAGCTTCTCGACATTAGGAGCTAAAACCATGAGCATTTCTGACAGGCCATACCCTCACAACCCCACCACCCGCACCTCCGCCCATCCAGGAGGTGCTCAATGATCAACCCACCCCTCAACAAAACCCTCGGCGTCATCACCTTTTCCACCTGTGGCAAGCAGCCCAACCTTCACCGACTATTCCGCGTGAACTCCGGCGTGCCCATCCGCGATGCGCTGGAGCACGCCTCCGAACTTCTCCACTGTTCAAAACTGCTGGCGTTGGATGCCGCCATGGACACGGGCGCGGATCGTTATGCCTGGGCGGCGCATTATTTGGGGGAGATGGCGAAGGCGGTGGTGGATGATTTGGCGAATGGGATGTTGGCCAATGGGGTGACGGAGGAGGGTGAAGTGGCGGGTAGTTAGTCTGGTGGTTTGAGGGGGTTGCGGCTGACGCTATCGCAGGCAAGCCAGCTCCCACAAGGGGCTGTGTTTCAAGTTGATGTTGCGCTGGTCAGGGGTTTTGCTGGTTGCCCACTTTTCGACAGGCGAAAAAAAAGACCTTGAATTTCAAGGTCTTTTTTTAAGATGGTGCCCGAGGGAGACTCGAATAATAGCATAACTATCTAATTAACATAGTTTTATGCGTGTGTACACTTCCATGTTGTACCGTGAAGTGTACACCTTGCCTGTCACCAATAAGGGCTGGTATGGATGGAAGCTTGATCGGATTTCGCCATCAAATTTCCGACGAGCTGTAGATAAGATCTACAAGAAACGGGTCACGGATAGACTCCTAGTCTGCCAAAAAGGGCCGAAACCGACACATGACGAACTTTCGCGATCACTCGGGCGTCATGAGCACAGCAAGCGTTATCTTGATGAACTCCTCGTTCCGATCGATCGTGTCCAGGGCACCCCGAACATTGTTCTGCGACGTCCGCCGATCCGCGCATCTCTACCCAGTTTGAAAGCTCCATGATGGCGGCCTCCAGGGCGAGCTGGTTTTCGTTGATCTTGAATAGGAGGGAAGGGAGTAAGTCTGAGTTTGGCATTGTGCAATCCTCCGTGAAATTTTAAGCGTAGCAGGGGGGTACTGACCTAGGTAGGGGGTTGCGCATGGTCGGCAGGGGCGCCGGGAGGAAGGTGCATCCACAGTGATTGCTGCCAGTCACGAAGCCCTACAGTTGGCCAAAAGCGGTGGTCAACCACCAGTACCCTCTGGCCAGATCTGACGCTTTCCCAAGCATCGCAAGACTCCCTTGCCAAGACAAAAGCACTTGCACTATCTTCTCGCGCAGGGCGGAGATGGTCGCCTGGCGCCTGTTACGCGAAGCAAGAGCCCATCGTTGTAAACCCCCATCCCATGACGAATCCTTTTTGGACAGTCCGGTGAGCAGGCAATCGGTCATACGTCCATATAAGAGGAATGTCATGTCCGCTTTTTCCGCATTTAACGTTTTTAAATCGCTCACGAAATCGATCGCGAGCCAGCGAGGTTGGCAACTGGCCGATGCGCGTGAGCGGCTATCTGTCTCTGCTGGTTTTGCCTCCTTCCATGAACTTCGCACCACCGCGCATAAACAACCCCAGGACGTTCGGCTTCTCCATTACGTCTTTGGAGTAGATCAATTCGATGAAGTGGCCTTTATCCCGGATGTGCTTCAGCAGCTGAAGGAACAAGTGGCCCTCCTGGCCAAAGCAGAATAGCCTCGTGAAACCCTCACCTAACCTGACCATCAATGTGGCTGACCCCAAGGTATCGAGTAACTACCAAGACGATACTGGGGTGCTAGTTGTCTTGGCGACAGCTGAACTCACGGGCATTACAGAATATCCCCTTGCGAAAACCTTTCAGTTCTTGGCCGCGCGGTTCGATTTCGAAGTGAAATTCCGCGAGCTGCGGTGGCGCCTCGTACCGAGTTCTATCCATCTAAGCATGGCCGAGACTAAGGCCGACGAAGATTTTGACGACGAGGTTTGGTTCGATGAGTTTCCGTCCAGTGAGTTTTGGGACTGACTGTTAAATGAGTAAGTGCCTTTGTGAGAATCCGGAGTAGTTTCACAAGGATCTCGGAGAATTGGTTCCGTCAGAATGTCTGCCTCTGGGCCGTTTTCTGCCTGCCGCGAGGGGTAGAAAACCATTGCAGCCTCTCAGGCTCCGCAAAGGTCGGCCAAAGCGGCACATAACCAGGAATCGCTTTTGGGCCGATACTCGAACGGTAGGAGTGGGGCCGAACGATGAACCACTCGAGATGTGGTTCGTCATATCACCGCCAAGCGAGAGTATCAGCGCTTTCGCACGACCGTAAAAAGGTAGAAATGGTGTGAGCTCACCTCAAGCGCATCCTGAAATTGGATCACTACAAATTTCACAGCATGAGGCGCGGCCGATGAGTTCACACCGGCCGCCGCAGATGCAGAAACTGCAACGGCTGACTTAATTTGCATCTAAGGCCGCAGGCACAGGATAGACGCACCTGCACTAGCAAATAACCTGAAACTAATCCAATAAAGAGCAGCAAAGATCACCGCAGGACTGAGAAACCGCTCAATGTGGCGAGTAGGTGCTCCGCAGGTGGTGGTGACTGAGCTCAGGCGTGGGACGGTTCATACCTCTCAGTTGCCTGCAGGCCGCAAATAGCTATTTAAGCCGCCAGAGACGAGCAATATCCCGCGCCCGTTCGCGCAATAGTCGAGGTGCTTGCTGGCACGCATCGGCGAGGCTCATGGGGCCCGACACCAATGCGAAAGCAGCGTTGACGCCGTGTTCATACAGCGCCTCGTAGCGCTCACCGAGCGTGCCGGCAAGAATCACTACAGGTACGCCTTGCTCACGCGCAATACGCGCCACTCCCATGGGGGTTTTACCGCGCAATGTTTGACCATCACAACGGCCTTCGCCGGTGATCACCAAGGCTGCACCCTTGATCTTATCGGCAAGCCCGACCAATTCGGCCACCACTTCTATGCCCGGTCGAAAACCGGCGCCCAAAAACGCTTTCGCGGCGAACCCCATGCCTCCGGCTGCACCGGCGCCCGGAACGTCGCGAACATCCTGCGCAAGCACAACTGCGCAACAGTCGGCGAAATGAGTCAATGCTTGATCCAACTGCTCGATCTGCTCGCTGCTTGCACCCTTTTGCCGGCCAAAGGTAAATGAAGCGCCGTGGGCACCGCACAAGGGGTTATCGACATCAGCCGCCACTTCGAAACGGGTGCTATGTAGACGCGGATCCATCCCACTCAAATCGATACTGCACAAGCCAGAAAGAGCCAGACCTCCTGGCGTCAACTCTCTTGCACCAGCATCTCGGAAGCACACGCCCAAGGCATTGAGCATACCCGCACCACCGTCGTTGGTTGCGCTACCACCAATGGTGAGGATGATTGTCTCGGCCCCGGCATCCAGAGCATCAAGGATCAGTTGTCCAGTGCCGTAGCTAGAGCTGAGACAGGCATCACGTTGCTCCAGGGCCACCAGTTGCAGGCCGCTCGCCTCAGCCATTTCAATGACCGCGGTTCGCGTCTTCGCAAGCCATCCCCAACGGGCGCTAACCTCAACACCCAAAGGCCCACAAACTCTGGCGTGACGACACTCACCATGCAGGGCCGCCAGAATCGCCTCCACGGTTCCCTCGCCGCCATCGGCCATCGGGCATTGCACCAATTCAGCGTTGGGCAGCACCTCTGCCAGCCCCTGCGCAATGGCTTGTGCAACGCCATCGGCGCTCAGGCTGTCCTTGAATGAATCAGGTGCTATGACGATTTTCATGAGCGCTCTCCGGCGATAGGTGATGCCTCATGCTGACATTAGCGAACCGCTTAGGCTCCAGCTCCCGGCACAAGTACAGGCAAGCGCTTTTGTTCGCGCGCCTAAAGGATTCGACCGAATCGCGGCGTAGGCTTGGTCAAGAAATGTTGCCCTCATTAACAAAAGAGTGACGTCCAATGATTTTGAACCCGCACGCGGCCGTACAAACGCCGCCTCCCTTAGAGCCCATGACTGATTGGCCACGGGATTTCGACGTCCGTGCCGTACGAGCAGAACAGCAAGAACTATTCGAAAACGCCAGCCACCCGTCCCCTGCAAACACCACTCGATCGGAGACCCTCCATGACGCCTGAAACCTCTGCCATTGCGTACGTTCACGCCCGCGAGATACTCGATTCACGCGGCAACCCGACGATAGAAGCCAGCGTGACACTGGCCAACGGTGTGACCGGATCTGCCAGTGTGCCCTCTGGCGCATCGACGGGTTCGAGAGAAGCGCTGGAACTGCGCGATGGTGAATCACGCTACTTGGGCAAGGGCGTTCTGCGCGCCGTGGACAACGTCAACAGCGTGATCGGCGCACGGGTCAAAGGGCTTAGTGCCTTAGACCAGAAGGCCGTCGATGAGGCCATGATCAAACTGGACGGCACTGAGTCCAAAAGCGCCTTGGGCGCCAATGCGACGCTAGCCGTATCGCTGGCCACCGCACGAGCTGGCGCACAGCACCAAGGCCTGGAGCTGTACGAGCACTTGGCCTCCCTCTACGGTCAACCTGGACGATACGCCTTGCCCATACCGATGATGAACATCATTAACGGCGGTGAACATGCCGACAATAATGTGGACATTCAGGAGTTCATGATTCAGCCAGTGTCAGCCACATCGTTTCGCGAGGCACTGCGCGTGGGAGCCGAGATCTTTCATTCCTTGAAAGCTGTATTGCGCGCTCAAGGCTTGAGTACCTCGGTCGGCGACGAAGGCGGGTTTGCCCCTTCGCTGCCCTCCAACGAAGCCGCTTTGGTGGTCATCCAGGAAGCCGTGGAACGGGCAGGCTATGTGCTGGGACAGGACGTTACCCTGGCGCTCGACTGCGCAGCCTCCGAATTCTTCGAGGACGGGTTTTACCATCTGCAGAGTGAAGATCGTCGATTCGACTCCGAAGACTTTTCCCGTTACTTGAGCTCACTCTGTGAGCGCTACCCCATCACTTCTATCGAAGACGGCATGGACGAAAGCGACTGGGACGGCTGGAAAAAACTGACCGCTCATCTGGGCGAACGTGTGCAATTGGTCGGCGACGATCTGTTCGTCACCAACACGCGCATCCTCAAGGACGGTATAGATCGAGGGATCGCCAACTCGATCCTGATCAAATACAACCAGATCGGTACCTTGACCGAAACCCTGGCCGCCATCCGCATGGCTCAAGCGGCGGGCTACAAAGCGGTCATCTCACACCGCTCCGGGGAAACGGAAGATACCTTTATTGCCGACCTCGCTGTCGCCACACGGGCCGGACAGATCAAGACCGGGTCGCTGTGCCGGTCGGACCGAGTGAGCAAATACAATCGTTTGCTGCGTATAGAAGAAGCATTGGGCGCCTTCGCGGTTTACGGCGCAGGTACTCGCTAAGCCTATGCCGAGTGCTGATACCGGCGAACTGTCCAGCTTTCCAACCTCAGGCGCTGATGCAAGTCCGCGCCTGTTTTATGCCTGAACATCGAGGCTCAACCGTCAGCCATCAGTTGCACACCCAGATACAAGGTAATCACATTATCCAGCTGGCTTAGATCCATCTCTGTGATCTCTGAAATCCTGTCCATCCGATAACGCAGCGTGTTTCGATGAAGGCCCAGTGCATCTGCACAAGTTTGAATTTGCCCACTGTGCTCGCACCAGCTTCGCAACGTCTGCATCAACTGACCATTGCTGTCTTTCGCACGCACCTTGTTGACGACGGCGAGTAGTTCCTCGATCACATATTCTTCACGATGAGCCCATAACATCGCTGGCAGACGCAAGCGCGTCAGCAGCAAGAGCCGCTCTGTCTTCAACACGGCACGACCATAGGCCGCTAGCGCCGTCACATGCGTGCAGACTTTGCGTAGCCGCTCAATTCCTTGGGCAGGCACGCCGAAGGCCACACGAACAGGCGTCCAGCCTCGGGTGTGCATTTTTTGAAGGTACTTGTGAGGATCGACCCCGCTCTGAGCGGGGCAGCACCACAGGACAGTCTTAGGCGACGGACTTAGACACCAACTGTCTGGAACCCTCGCCAGCAGCCATTCACTGACCATCGTCGCGACTTGCATGGAGGTCAGCTCAATCAAGAGTGGCGTGCGCGTGAGCTGGTGTTTGAGCCCTAGCTGCTGCGCTTCGTCCAACAAGCGAGGACAGTCTCCCGAATCCGCCAAAAGCAAGGCCAGCAAGTCATCGCTGCGCTGTTTGCGCCATTGTGACTGCACTTCGCGGTGCCGTTGCGAAACTAGCATTTCAGCGGTCATGCGCAGCAGTTCTGCGTAAGTACGCAGCTTATGCGGATCGCCCGTAAGGCCCAGCACGCCAATCAAACGTTCATCGTGCATCAGCGGCACGTTGATACCTGGCTGGACCCCTTTCAGGCAGGGAGACGACTGCACTTCGATTTCCACCACGCGCTGGTTCGCCAGGACTAGCTGGGCACCCTCATGACGGGTGTTGATCCGCTCGGGCTCGCCACTGCCCATAATCAAGCCCTGGCAGTCCATCACATTGACATTGAAAGGAAGGATGAGCATTGCTCGATCGACAATGTCCTGCGCAAGCACATGATCCAACTCAAACATTGTTTTTACCTTCGAAAATGACTCGTCACGCGACCGGCGCAGCTATCTGATTTCAAATTGAAGGTCGCCTAAAAAGAAAACGTCGACTCCGGGAAGGAGCCGACGTTGAGCCAGTCCAAACTTCTGATTGCAGAAGCTTAGACCTTCAAAGCAGGCGCCAGGCCCACCTGTTGAGAGCCGTTGCTATGAGCGTCATGGGACGCGGATTGGCTGGCGACAGGGGGCGCCACTTCATCAGGCTCCGGCTGACCGTTGAGTGCACGATTCATCTTCGCCGTATCCAGTGCTCCAACCCACTTGGCAATCGCCATGGTGCCGACGCCGTTGCCAATGGTGTTAGTGATGGCACGCGCTTCAGACATAAAACGGTCGACACCCAACAACAGCACCATGCCAGCCACCGGGATGGTTCCCAGCGAAGCCAAAGTGGCCGCCAAAATGATAAAACCCGAACCGGTCACCCCGGCCGATCCCTTGGAGGTGAACATCAGCACGGCCAGCACGATCAATTGGTCCATCAAGGTCAATGGTGTGTTGGTGGCCTGGGCAATGAAAATGGCGGCGGTGTAGTAGATCGCCTGCCCGTCAGGGTTGAACGTCAGGCTCGCCGGAATCACCATGCCGGCAACGGGCTTGGAAACGCCTGCCTTCTCCATCTTGGAAATCATCTGCGGCAGTACCGACTCCGACGAGCTGGTGCCCAGCACAGTGAATAACTCTTCCTTAATGAAGCGCAGGAATTTCCACAGGCTGAAACCACTCATGCGGCAGATGGGACCGAGCACGAAGATCACAAACACGATGCAGGTGAGATAGACACAGGCCATCAGCTTGCCCAGCGAGAACAGCGAGCCGAAGCCGTATTTGCCGATGGTGAAGGCAATCGCGCCGAATGCGCCAATGGGGGCCAAGCGCATGATCATGTTGACCATTCGGAACATGCCCTGCATCAAGCTATCAAGCGTGTCGACGAAGAATTTTGCGCGGGGGCCGACCTGTGCCAGGGCGACGCCCAGCAGCACCGAGAACAATAGGATCTGCAGCACATTGCCTTTGGCAAAGGCATCGACAATGGTGTTCGGGATGATGTTCATCACGAAATCCATGAACGTCGTGTGCTTCGCTGCGGTGGTGTAGGTATCCAGGCTTGACGCGTCCAGCGTCGCGATGTCGATGTTCATGCCTGCGCCGGGCTTGAACACGTCCACCACCACTAGACCAACCACCAGCGCCAGGGTCGATACCACCTCGAAGTAGATCAGCGCGCGCAAACCAACACGCCCTAACTCCTTCATGTTTTCCATCTTGGCAATGCCCGTTACCACCGTGAGGAAAATCACCGGTGCAAGGAGCATCTTGATCAACTTGATGAAGGCGTCGCCCAAGGGCTTCAGTGCTTCACCGGTTTCAGGAACCGCTACACCCACGACGGCACCGAGGATCACGGCTAGCAAAACTTGAACGTAGAGCTTTCCCAGAATTCTTTTCATGACAGGGCCCTGATTTTTTATTGTTGTCAGGAAATGCCAAGGGCAGGATCAATGACCCATCCCTTGGCGGTATGCCGCAGTTATTACTTTGAATTAGCGGCCAATCAGCTTGATTACAGCGTCGGTGATCTGCCGAGTGGTTGCCGTACCGCCTAGGTCAGGCGTGTGCAAACCGCTTTCGGTTACAGCTTCGATGGCGGACATCAGTTCCTTGGCCGCCGACGCCTCGCCCAGATGCTCGAGCATCATGGCCGCAGTCCAGAAAGTTGCGATCGGGTTGGCGACGCCTTTACCGGTGATGTCGAAGGCGGAACCGTGGATCGGCTCGAACATCGATGGGAACTGGCGCGAAGGATTCAGGTTGGCAGTCGGTGCAATCCCCAGGCTACCTGACAAGGCGGCGGCGAGGTCGGAAAGGATATCGGCGTGCAGGTTGGTCGCCACGATCACATCCAGAGTGGATGGCTTAAGCACCATGCGCGTGGTAACGGCATCGACGAGTTCTTTGTCGATTTTCACATCCGGGAAGTCCTTGGCCACCTCGTAGAAGATCTCATCCCACAACACCATGCCATGGCGCTGGGCGTTGGACTTAGTAACCATAGTCAAGTGCTTGCGCGGACGGCTTTGCGCCAACTGAAAGGCAAAACGGTGGATACGCTCAACACCGGCACGGGTGAACACGGAGACTTCAGTGGCCACTTCTTCTGGCAAGCCACGGTGTACACGTCCGCCGTTGCCCGAGTACTCACCTTCTGAATTTTCACGAACCACGACCCAGTCGATCTGATCACCATTGTGCAACGGGCTTTTAACGCCAGGAAGCACGCGGGCAGGACGTACGTTTGCGTACTGGTCAAAGCCTTGGCAAATAGGCAGACGCAGTCCCCACAAAGAAATGTGGTCAGGAACGTTCAGCGCACCCACGGCACCGAAGAAAATGGCATCGAAAGTCTTGAGTTCTTCCAGGCCGCCTTCCGGAATGTAGTAGCCATTTTTCAGGTAGTTATCCGAATTCCAGTCGAAGTCCTTGAAGGTAATTTCAAAGCCGACTTTCTTGGACAGCGCCTTGAGGACTTCAACCCCGGCAGCAATAACTTCAATGCCGATACCGTCACCAGGAATCGAAGCAATTTTGTAAGCACTCATTTGGGAACACCTTTGTAAGTTTTGTTTTGCCCGTCAAACGGAGTTGTTCGATCAGGGTGTGTTCCGAGTATAAGTATTGAATCGGAAGGTGTGAGTTACTTGAAATCACTACATAATTTACTTTAAGTTATGAATCCTTCGTCCTTTTTGAGGCGTAAACCACTCGAGACCAAGCCTCCAGGTAAACAGCCGGGCCGGTGCGGATTTTGAAAAGGTGGTTACGGTTTCATGGTGGCTCGCCCCCGAAGCAGGCGCAGCACTGACGGAAACCAGAGCACCTTCATCTAAGGCTCCTGCTTTTGCAGGTTGAAAATGCTATTCAGACAAGCCATGGGCAGGATATATGTATTGATGATGCTTCAATCAAACTTAAACGCCCCATACATCACTTTGAGTCATGAATGAGCCAGACCTTAGACCTGTCGTTTTTTTACCTGCTGGCCAACCAAGGCAGCCTTGCCGCCACGGCTCGCGAGCTGGGGGTCACCCCTCCGGCAGTGAGCAAACGTCTATCGGCGCTGGAGGCCAGGCTGGGCATTCGTTTAATCAATCGCACCACCCGCTCTATGAGCCTGACCACAGAGGGTGAGCTTTACTTCTCCCACGCGGCGCGAATCCTGACGCAGATCGATGAGGTCGAGCAGATGGTCAGCAGCAGTCGGGCAACTCCCAAAGGGCTGATTCGGGTCAACGCATCGCTCGGCTTTGGTCGCCGCTATATCGGGCCGGCGTTGGCGGCCTTTTACAGCCGCTATCCTGAGGTTGAAATACAACTGGAGATCAGCGACCATCCACTGGATCTGACGACCCACGGGTTTGACCTGAGCATCCGTTTCGGCACACTGCCGGATGCAGCATTCCATGCTCGCAAAATCGCATCCAACCGTCGTTTGCTCTGTGCCTCTCCCCTTTACCTGCAGAAGCACGGCGCACCTGAGCGACTGGCAGATTTGCAGCAGCACAACTGCATTTTCATCAGGCAAAACGAGACGCCTTATGGCGTATGGAGTTTCGCAGCAGGTAGCCGTACTCAAAACATCAAAGTGCATGGCGCCCTGGGTTGCAACGACGGCGAGGTGGCCTTGAACTGGGCGTTGGAGGGTTACGGCATTCTGATGCGAGCAGAGTGGGACATTGCCCGGTATGTGCGAAGCGGCCGCTTGCAGTTGATCCTTGAAGATCAGAGGCCTACCCGCGCGGATGTCTATGCAGTTTACCCCCAGCAACTGCAGCTATCTGCACGGGTTCGCACCCTGATCGACTTTCTGGTCGAGCGCTTTGCTCATATCGATCATTTGAGCGAAGCTGAATGAGCCCATTGACTTACAACCCGATGGACCGCAAACAGCGCAGGCAAAGCGCCGCGGGGCCAGACTGATGCCAGAGGCATGTAGAACTTGCCGGAATACGTGATCTTGGAAGGGCCATGATTCACTGTCGCTCAGCGGCTTGCCCTCAGCTTTCGGTAGAGGAACTGCCCACAGGGGTCAATTAAGGAGCCGAAGTGATCGGGTTCCTCTTCACGGCGTAAAGCCAGTTCAACATCGCTACCAACGGGACGGTGCCGCAGCAGGAATTTCGCGTCGTACCGTATCTCCCCGGTAGCAGTTTAACTCTTGTTGTCTTTGTCGTCCCCGACAGGGGATGTCGTGTAGAAGTCAAGCATCGAATGCCCACAGCCTCGACTGGGGCTAGCTCATCATAGTGCGGCCACGACTGTCAGCTTTTGGCCGATTCTGTTGAAAAAGTCGGTCCTTCCGGACTGCCTGCATACTGACCGCTGAAAACGCCTTTTTTGCGCGCCGCTACGCGAAATCTGAGCCCGGAATCCTCTGTTCAAAACATAGATTTCAATCTCAAACGCGTATTTTTCTGCCGTAGAAACCATGGCCGACTTTTTCAACAGAATCGGCCGTTTTCTGACCTTCGCTTGGGGTTGAACTGCCAGGATTTCCCTAGGCGATGAGTGAGTAACTGCATGGTCAGCAAAAAGTAATAGCGCGTCGACTCAGCGTGCTGGTTCACGTGGTGATTTAAAAACCAAGCGAGATGCTTTTGCTGCCAAGCCCATGGGTTGTCGCGTTGCCAGCGCTCAGCGATAGCTGTTTGGATAGCCTTCGCTTGGCGAAGGTGACGCTGGCGTGTGGCATGCGACCCGCTCAGGACACCCCTAAGGAACAGCTCCATATCGAATGGCTTGCTCATGTTCGACCACCAATGTAAGCCGATACCACGTCGATACGGCCGTGCCCGAGTTCATAGCTGATTTGGTCTCGAGCCTCACGATCGAGGCGTTGGTCGAGCTGATAGCAACGGCCTCCGTTGATGGGGGCGAGATGCTGGGTGATATGCTCGTAGCGTTCGCACGCATAGGCCGCCCGCAATTCGTGGAAGCCTTTGAGGTTGTGCGTATGGAGGATGACTCGTGCGGGACGCACGATTTCCCGTTGGAAATCGAGGTAGCGTTCGTTCGGTGCAAGCAGGTTGCGGCTACCGTCGGGTGAGACTTGAAGGGCGAACTCCAATGCTTCGCGGATGTGATCGTTCACGGTAATCCAGCGAGGGGCCGACGCACCGGATCGGCCACCTTTGGTGCCCTCCTGGATGTTGATCTTGCCAAGTTTTTCGGCCTCGCGTTGCAAGCGAGGTAGGTCGGCCAAAATGGTCTCGCGCAAGCGCATGCCGGTGGCTCGGGCCAGCTGCGCGATGGCCGCGGCGCGCGGCATTTGGTGTTCGCAGAGCATGTCGACGATCCGCTTCACGTGTTCGCGGTCTTGGCCTTGCGGCACCGAGCGACGAACACTGATGCGCCGCATGCCTAGTGCCTTGCTCGGACTCGGCACTTTCACATACTGATCACCGCGAAGCGCGGCCATGGTCCGGTTCACGCTGGATAACCGGTTTTGCGCGGTGGCGATGCAGATAGCCCCTTGTTCAACTTGCTGGCGCAGATGCCCGGCATAGTCCAGCAAGGTCTGCCGATCAATTTTTCGCGCATCGTTAAACCCCGGTCCATCCTCCGACCGACACCACCGCACAAACGCCTGCCACCGATCACTGTGTGCCTTGACCGTTCCGTAATGTCCGCCGCCAAACATATCGCGCAATGCCTGCGGCCCGGCATAACTCAGTTGTCGTCCATACCCAAAATTTCGCCCGTCACGTTTACCTACCAGTGCCATGATCAAACTCCTCTCGAAGCCCAACTTTTAAAACCATCCCCACGTCATCCCGCCAAGAATGTTGAGTGTTATCAGGGATCAAGGCCCCTGCGGCCTGTGAGGGGTGTCCACTGACGCGGGACAGGCGGCTCCTTACGGCCAAGAGCTTGGGCATCTCATGATCTGGCCTCCTGAGCACTTCCGAGGAAGTGGGCGGGTGGAGGCTGTGCTGGCTGACGAGGCCAATGCCGCGAGATCCTGAGTCAGGTGAAGGCAGGGATGTGATGACCGGGGCGTGCCTGACTGTCAGTCAGGTGCAGTCCATTCCGTGGGCTGCGGCACCATCATCTGCATCGCTGTTGCTGGTGGCTTCGGTGTTTGTCACGCCGATTGTCACGAGGGGGAATGCCGCAAAGCCTTGTACGATTTGGGCTGCAGCAGCGGTAGGCGCGTTCGTCTCTTCCTGGAAGTAAGAGACGAACGCAGGTTGGCGCAGTGAAATGGCCAAGCGGATAGGTTGCTGCAGGGCAGGAATGTAGAGGTATGAGTTGCCGCAGTGGGCACTCTGGTAGAAGTAGGCATCCATCACATCGCTGTGACTGTGCGAGCCGCCGGACGCTAATCGCACTTGGGGGTGAACCACCACGATGTGGCGTAGCCTCAAAGGTTCTGACTACCTGGGTTGCTGTCAAGGACAGCGCTTGCACGATCTTTTTTACGCCTGTGGATAATTTGGGTCAAGGCTCGATTTTTCGGGGATTCTGCGGCTGTGGATGAAAGTATCCACCGGTGGAAATCAGTGGTTTTCCACAGACAGTTACGTGGGCTTTAGATTTTTTAAGTGAGGTCCATCCAAGCAGGGCGGCTTTGCAGCCCCGCTTGGATGGACCCGCGAGGAAGGGTGGACAGCGGTGATCTCACAGGCTTACCCACGTTTGAATGCGCCACGGCTATTTTATAGGGCTGTGATGTTGTCGCAGACCGAGTCGAATTCGTGAGGCATCCCGTGATCGCTGTATCGCCGCTTAGTCTGTATCGATAGGAAACTTATCATCTTTGCGTGCGTGGGACGCTGTTAGAGGCGATGCAGAAGGGCGTGCGAGGAACTGATTAACGCGAGTATCAAATTGATCGCGAAGGTTGGCTGTAATGCCTTCTTTGAGGGCATCGAGATAGTCCGCATACCACTGCATCATCATCCGACGTTGCGATAGGTATAGGGCTTGATTGTACTCACCAGAGATGCCGCCCTCGACGTGAGCCAGTTGGCTTTCTACATGATCCTTTAGCCAGCCATGTTCGCGCAGCAGCGTGCTTGCGGTATGACGAGTGCCATGGCTGACGAGTCGTCCTTTATAGCCGATCTTGGCGAACACCAGGTTGATCGTGTTTTCACTGATGACTGGCTGCTTTTCACCATTGCCAGGGAATAGATACCGGCTGCGTCCAGTGCTTTGATTCAGTTTGGTAAGCATGGCGATCAATTGATGAGGTAGAGGGCTGACGTAATCTCTGCGCATCTTCATGCGGGCGGCCGGGATGGTCCATATCCCTTCCTCGAAATCGATCTCTTCCCATTTTGCATAGCGAACCATGCCGGGGCGGCTAGCCGTCAGAATTGTCATCCATGACGCAATCCTCGCTGGTAGCCGGCTGGTGGTCTTGCTTAAAGCCCGGAGAAACTCAGGTAGTTCGTGTTCGTGCAGATGTGGGTAGTGTTGAGTGGGCGGTGGAGCTATCGCAATGGCATGGAGTTCGGAGGCTGGATTATGTTCGCACAGGCCGCGTGCAATGGCTTGACTGAAAATCTGTTTCAGCCAGGTCCGGGTCTTGTCCGCAACATTGAAGGCGCCTCGTTTTTCGATGCAGGCCTGCAGTTTTGCACAGTCGCTTCGAGTAATGAGCTCCAGTTGCTTTTCGCCGAGAGCGGGCAGTAGATCCTTATCGAGATAGTCGCGGATCTTCTTCAGCGTCGCGCTGCTGCGGCCGGAGTCCGCTTTGAATTGGTACCAGTACTCCGCGGCTCGCCTGAAGGTGTTGAGCCCGGCCTCCTGCTGTCGCAGCTTGTCATCGCGGCGTTTTGTGCCGGGGTTGGTGCCTTGCTTGAGTAGGTTGCGGCATTCTGCAGCTCGTTCACGAGCTTCCTGCAAGGAGATATGCGGATACACACCCAGTGACATGCGCGCCGCCCGACCCTGATAGGTATACCGGAAGTGCCAGTACTTGCTGCCGTTGGGTTTCACCAGCAGGGCAAGACCCGAACTATCACTCAAGGTAAACGGTCTGTCGGCAGGCTTGGACGCTTTGATTTGTAAGGCGGTCAATGGCATCGCTGTACACCTCCGGTTCTCGAACTGGAATATGTACAGAAAATGTACCAAAAAGTGGCTGGCTTGCAAGAGATGGGGGTGGAACCCCAGAGACCAAAAAGCCCGCAGTTAGCGGGCTCTAGGTGTGTTTCGTAGACGCTGGTAGTCGTCTATGTACTGCAAATGGTGCCCCGAGGGAGACTCGAACTCCCACTCCTTTCGAAAACGGATTTTGAATCCGCCGCGTCTACCAATTCCGCCATCAGGGCTCAATGGCGGCGAAGTATAGAGATGAGATTACCGTTGGTCAATCACGTTTCATGGTCAATTTTGACTATTTCCGCTAGACTTCCCGGCCCTGCTAGACGAACCCCATCATGCGCGTTGCTGACTTTACTTTTGAGCTCCCTGATTCGCTGATCGCCCGCCACCCTTTGGCCGAGCGTCGCGCCAGTCGACTGCTGACCCTGGACGGGCTCAGCGGTGCCCTCGCACACCGTCAATTCACTGATTTGCTTGAGCATTTGCGCCCGGGCGATTTGATGGTGTTCAACAATACCCGGGTGATTCCGGCGCGGCTGTTTGGCCAGAAAGCTTCCGGCGGCAAGCTGGAAATTCTGGTGGAGCGGGTGCTGGACAGCCATCGCGTGCTGGCCCATGTGCGCTCCAGCAAGTCGCCGAAACCGGGTTCGACCCTGCTGATCGATGGCGGTGGCGAGGCCGAGATGGTGGCGCGTCATGATGCGTTGTTCGAGCTCAAGTTTGCCGAGGAAGTGTTGCCGCTGCTGGAGCGCGTCGGCCATATGCCGTTGCCTCCTTATATAGACCGCCCCGACGAAGATGCGGACCGCGAGCGCTATCAGACGGTGTATTCCCAGCGCCTCGGTGCCGTCGCGGCGCCGACGGCCGGGCTGCATTTCGACCAGCCGCTGCTGGATGCGATCGCCGCCAAGGGCGTCGAGAGCGCGTATGTGACCCTGCACGTGGGGGCCGGCACGTTTCAGCCGGTGCGTGTGGATAACATCGAAGACCACCATATGCACAGCGAATGGCTGGAAGTCAGCCAGGACGTCGTGGACGCGGTCAACGCGTGCAAGGCGCGCGGCGGGCGAGTGATTGCCGTGGGCACCACCAGTGTGCGTTCCCTGGAAAGCGCGGCGCGTGATGGCGTGCTCAAGCCGTTCAGCGGCGACACCGATATCTTTATTTACCCCGGCCGGCCGTTCCATGTGGTCGATGCGCTGGTGACCAACTTCCATTTGCCGGAATCCACGCTGTTGATGCTGGTGTCGGCATTTGCCGGTTATCCGGAAACCATGGCTGCTTATCAGGCTGCCATCGACAATGGGTACCGTTTTTTCAGCTACGGTGATGCGATGTTTATCACCCGTAATCCGGCGCCACGCGGCCCAGAGGAACAACTATGAGTCGTATGTCGTTTGAATTGCTGGCCACTGACGGCAAAGCCCGTCGCGGTCGTCTGACCTTTCCGCGCGGTACGGTAGAGACCCCGGCGTTCATGCCGGTCGGCACCTACGGCACCGTCAAAGGCATGCTGCCGCGCGATATCGTCGCCACCGGCGCCGAAATCATCCTCGGCAACACCTTCCACCTGTGGCTGCGCCCGGGCACGGAAGTGATCAAGAAGCACGGCGACCTGCATGACTTCATGAAGTGGCAAGGCCCGATCCTCACTGACTCGGGTGGTTTCCAGGTGTTCAGCCTGGGCGCCATGCGCAAGATCAAGGAGGAGGGCGTGACCTTCGCCTCGCCGGTCGACGGTTCCAAAGTGTTCATGGGCCCGGAAGAGTCGATGCAGGTCCAGCGCGACCTGGGCTCCGACATCGTGATGATTTTCGACGAATGCACGCCGTACCCGGCCGACGAAGACGTCGCGCGGGTTTCCATGGAGTTGTCGCTGCGCTGGGCCCAGCGCTCGAAGAACGCCCACGGCGACAACACTGCGGCGCTGTTTGGTATCGTCCAGGGCGGCATGCATGAAAGCCTGCGCAAGCGCTCGCTGGAAGGCCTGGACAAGATCGGCTTCGACGGCCTGGCCATCGGCGGTCTGTCGGTGGGTGAGCCCAAGCACGAGATGATCAAGGTGCTGGATTACCTGCCGGGCCTGATGCCCGCTGACAAACCTCGTTACCTTATGGGCGTTGGCAAACCGGAGGATCTCGTAGAGGGTGTGCGCCGCGGTGTGGACATGTTCGATTGCGTGATGCCAACCCGTAATGCCCGCAATGGGCATCTGTTCATCGATACAGGCGTGCTGAAGATCCGTAACGCGTTCCATCGCCATGATGATTCGCCGCTGGATCCCACCTGTGACTGCTATACCTGCCAGAACTTCTCCCGTGCTTATCTGCACCATCTGGACAAGTGTGGGGAAATGCTGGGTAGCATGTTGAATACCATCCACAATTTGCGTCATTACCAAGTCCTGATGGCTGGTTTGCGCGAGGCTATTCAACAGGGTACATTGGCCGCCTTCGTCGATGCCTTCTATGCCAAGCGCGGGCTCCCTGTGCCGCCCTTGGACTGAGTTTTCCGACCCTAAGATTCACTATTTGCAACTGGAGTGCTAAATGAGCTTTTTTATCTCTAACGCCATGGCTGATGCCGCTGCGCCTGCTGCTGCCGGCCCTATGGGCGGTGGTTTCGAGTGGATTTTCCTGGTCGGCTTCCTGGTCATCTTCTACCTGATGATCTGGCGTCCACAGGCCAAGCGCGCCAAAGAGCAGAAAAACCTGCTCGGCAGCCTGCAGAAAGGTGACGAAGTCGTGACCACCGGCGGTATCGCGGGCAAGATCACCAAGGTTTCCGATGCTTTCGTGGTTCTGGAAGTCTCCGACACCGTCGAAATGAAGTTCCAGAAGGGCGCCATCGCCGCCACGCTGCCTAAAGGCACGCTCAAAGCGATCTGAGTAACAACTTTTACCAATCGACGGGGCGCGCAAGGCGCCCCGCGTTATAAGCGGGCGGCGTGATGCTGAACAAATACCCTCTGTGGAAATACCTACTGATCCTGGCGGTGCTGGCGATCGGTTTTATTTATTCCGCTCCCAATCTCTATCCTGATGACCCTGCGATCCAGATCTCTGGCGCCAGCACTTCGCTGAAGGTCAATCAGGCTGACCTGGAGCGCGCGAGCAAAGCGCTCACCGATGCGGGCATCCAGGTCAAAGCGGCAACGTTGGCAGCTGATGCGAAGGGCGGCTTGTTGCGCCTGACCAAGCAAGAAGACCAATTGCCGGCCAAAGACGTCGTGCGCAAGGCCATGGGTGACGACTACGTTGTCGCGCTCAACCTGGCACAGACCACGCCAAAATGGCTGCGCAGCATTGGCGCGCACCCGATGAAGCTGGGTCTGGACTTGTCCGGTGGTGTGCACTTCCTGCTGGAAGTCGACATGGACAAAGCCCTCGACGCGCGCCTGAAAGTCTACGAAGGCGACGTGAAGAGCCTGCTGCGTAAAGAGAAGTTGCGTTATCGCAGCCTGCCGCAGCTCAACGGTGCCATCCAGCTGGGCTTCTCTGACGAAGCGTCCCGCGAGCAGGCCCGTGCGCTGATCCGCAAGAACTTCAACGATTTCGACATCGTACCGGCCGACCTCAACGGTCAACCTGTACTGCGTCTGGCGATGACCCCGGCCAAGCTGGCGGAAATCCGCGAATACTCCATCAAGCAGAACTTGACCACGGTGCGTAACCGCGTCAACGAGCTGGGTGTGGCCGAGCCGATCGTTCAGCGCCAGGGCGCCAACCGCATCGTGGTTGAGCTGCCGGGCGTGCAGGATACCGCTGAAGCCAAGCGTATCCTCGGCAAGACCGCCAACCTGGAATTCCGTCTGGCCGCCGAGCCGGGTGCTTCCAAAGCCACTTCCGAGACCTTCGAGTTCCGTGAAGGCAACCGCCCTGCGGCGCAGATCGAGCGTGGCTTGATCATCACCGGCGACCAGGTGACTGACGCCAAGGCCGGTTTCGGCGAGCACGGTACGCCTGAAGTGAACATCCGCCTGGATGGCCATGGTGGCGAACTGATGAGCCGCGCCACGCGCAGCAACGTCGGGCGCAGCATGGCGGTGATCTTCATCGAGCAACGCCCGGTCACCACCTACACCAAGCAAATGGTCAACGGCGTCGAGAAAGACGTGCCGGTGCAGACCTTCAAGGAAGAGAAGAAGATCATCAGCCTGGCGACCATCCAGTCGCCGCTGGGTGCTCAGTTCCGCATCACCGGCCTGAACGGTCAGGGCGAATCGTCTGAGCTGGCCCTGCTGCTGCGTGCCGGTGGCCTGGCTGCGCCGATGTACTTCGCTGAAGAACGCACCATCGGCCCGAGCCTGGGTGCCGACAACATCACCAAGGGTATCAATGCGGCCTTGTGGGGCATGCTGTTCGTGTCGCTGTTCATCATCGCCATCTACCGCTTCTTCGGCGTCATCGCCACCGTGGCCCTGGCGGGCAACATGGTGATGCTGCTGGCCTTGATGTCGTTGCTGGGCGCTACGCTGACCCTGCCAGGCATCGCCGGCATCGTCCTCACCATGGGGATGGCGGTGGACGCCAACGTGCTGATCTTCTCGCGGATTCGTGAAGAGATCGCCGCCGGCATGACCGTGCAGCGCGCAATCAACGAAGGCTTCGGCCGGGCATTTACCGCGATTCTCGACTCCAACCTGACCACATTGCTGGTCGGCGGGATTCTCTTTGCCATGGGCACCGGCCCGGTCAAAGGTTTTGCGGTGACCATGTCCCTCGGTATCTTTACCTCGATGTTCACGGCCATCATGGTGACCCGCGCAATGGTCAACCTGATCTTTGGCGGGCGTGACTTCAAGAAGTTGTGGATTTAAGGGGCTGCCATGTTACGTACAATCAACTTCATGGGCGTTCGCAATATTGCGTTCGGCGTCACCGTGCTCCTTACCGTTCTGGCGTTGTTCAGCTGGTTCCATAAGGGCCTGAACTACGGTCTGGACTTCACCGGCGGTACGCTCATCGAGCTGACCTACGAGAAGCCGGCCGACGTGACTCAGGTGCGCGAAGAGCTGGTCAAGGCCGGCTATCACGAAGCTATCGTGCAGAGCTTTGGTGCGACCACCGATCTGCTGGTGCGTATGCCGGGCGAAGACCCGCAACTGGGTCACCAGGTTGCCGAGGCATTGCAGAAGGTCGGCGGTGATAACCCGGCGGCGGTCAAGCGCGTCGAGTTCGTCGGCCCGCAAGTGGGTGAAGAGCTGCGCGACCAGGGCGGCCTCGGCATGCTGATGGCGCTGGTCGGCATCATGATCTACCTGGCGTTCCGCTTTCAGTGGAAGTTCGGTGTCGGCGCCATTGTCTCGCTGATCCACGACGTGGTCGTGACCGTGGGCATCCTGGCGTACTTCCAGATCACCTTCGACCTGACTGTGCTGGCCGCGGTGCTGGCGATCATTGGTTACTCGCTCAACGACACCATCGTGGTATTCGACCGGGTTCGCGAGAACTTCCGCGTACTGCGCAAGGCGACGTTGATCGAGAACATCAACATCTCCACCACCCAGACCCTGTTGCGCACCATGGCGACGTCGATCTCCACCTTGCTGGCGATCGCAGCACTGATGATCTTCGGTGGCGATAACCTGTGGGGCTTCTCCCTGGCGCTGTTTATCGGCGTTCTGGCGGGCACCTACTCGTCGATCTACATCGCCAACGTGGTGCTGATCTGGCTGAACCTCAACAGCGAAGACCTGATCCCTCCGGCCGCGACTGGCAAGGAGGTCGACGACCGCCCTTGATGGGTGGTTGTTGATCTGCTGTTACAAAGAAGGCGCGAGTATTGAACTCGCGCCTTTTTTTTTGCTCCAAGGCTGGGTATAGCGCGGATCTTTCGGTCCGTTTGTGATGGTCAGGAGGTTCAACGTGAACAAGTCGTTACTGGTTGGTGCGGTATTGGGTGCTGTCGGTGTGACTGCCGGGGGTGCTGTTGCCACCTACAGCCTGGTAAAAAGCGGCCCTGAGTATGCGCAAGTGCTGGCGGTGCAGCCGGTGAAAACCCAGATTAAGACCCCGCGCGAGGTCTGCAAGGACGTCGCCGTGACCCGGCAGAAGCCGGTGCAGGATCAACACCAGATCGTCGGTACGGTGGTCGGTGCGCTGGCCGGTGGCCTGTTGGGCAACCAGGTCGGTGGCGGTAACGGTAAGAAGCTGGCCACCGTGGCCGGTGCGGTCGGTGGCGGTTATGCCGGTAACAAGGTGCAGGAGGGTATGCAGAACCGCGATACCTACACCACCACGCAAACCCGTTGTAACACCGTCAACGACATCAGCGACAAGGTCGTCGGTTATGACGTGCGTTACACCTTGGATGGCAAGGAAGGTTCGGTGCGTATGGATCGTGACCCAGGCGGCCAGATCCCGGTCGATAAAGAGGGGCGTCTGATCCTCGGCCAGAACCAGCAATAACCCCGGGCCTGGCACAGTTCACAATGTGGGAGGGGGCTTGCCCCCGATGGCGGTGTGTCAGTCAGCCTATCTGTAGCTGAAACTCCGCTATCGGGGGCAAGCCCCCCTCCCACAGTTGGCTTGTGGTGTTGCTGGTATTTAAGCTCACACCAAATTCCAGGCATAAAAAAAGCACCGAAGGGTGCTTTTTTGTGCTCGCTCGCTTAGCGCTTCAGCGAAGCCGGCAGGTGCGGCTGGATCGCCGTCAGCACTGCCTTGAAGCATTTGGTGTTGCCGGCTACCACGTGGCCTTTCTCCAGGAAGTCATGCCCGCCGGTGAAGTCGCTCACCAGGCCGCCGGCCTCTTGGATCAGCAGGGCGCCCGCTGCCATGTCCCACTCGGACAGGCCCGATTCCCAGAAGGCATCGAAACGACCGGCGGCGACGTAGGCCAGGTCCAGGCTGGCTGCACCGGCGCGGCGGATGCCGGCGGTCTGGCCAACCAGGGCGCGGAACATACCCAGGTAGTTGTCCAGGTTGTCCATCTGGTCGTCACGGAATGGGAAGCCGGTGCCCAGCAGGGCGCCGTCCAGGCTGGTGCGGCCGCTGACGCGCAGGCGACGACCGTTCAACTGGGCGCCACGGCCACGGCTGGCGGTGAATTCTTCCTGGCGAACCGGGTCCAGCACAACGGCGTGTTCCAGGCGGCCACGGTATTTGCAGGCAATGCTCACGGCAAAGTGCGGGATACCGCGCAGGAAGTTGGTGGTGCCATCCAGTGGATCGATGATCCACAGGTAGTCTTCGCCTTCGCCGCTGCCTTTGTGCAGGCCGGTTTCTTCGCCGAGAATGCCGTGGGTCGGGTAGGCCTTGCGCAGGGCGTCGATGATTTTCTGTTCGGCGGCGCGATCCACCTCGGATACATAATCCTTGGCGTCTTTTTCGTCGACCTTGATGGTATCCAGGCGCTCGATGGAGCGGAAGATCAATTCACTGGCGCTGCGGGCGGCGCGCAGCGCGATATTCAGCATGGGCTGCATGGATGTGTCACCTAAGGTTGTTAAAGAAAGCCGAGCATTCTAGCAGAAACTTTCTTCAGGTGAAGGACGGCGTGAGCTTTCGTGGCATAACCTTAGGCTGTTCTGTAAGATTTGCTCCCCTTTCCCGTGTCCGAGAGCGCCTCCCTTGCTGCAAAACATTCGTGTCGTCTTGGTCAATACCAGTCATCCCGGCAATATCGGCGGGGTGGCGCGAGCCATGAAAAACATGGGGCTGACGCGCCTGGTGCTGGTCGAGCCGCGCGTGTTCCCGCACCACGAGGCCGATGCCCGCGCATCCGGCGCCAATGACATCCTTGAAAAAGCCCAGGTCGTCGCCACTTTGGAAGACGCATTGGTCGGCTGCAACCTGGTGCTCGGCACCAGCGCCCGCGACCGGCGCATCCCCTGGCCATTGCTCGATCCGCGTGAATGCGGGACCAAAGTGGTGGAAGAGGCCGCCGGCGGCGCTGAAATCGCCCTGGTGTTCGGCCGTGAAGACTCCGGCCTGACCAACGAAGAGCTGCAGCGATGTCATTATCATGTGCATATTCCATCAGACCCGGAGTTCAGCTCGCTGAACCTCGGGGCGGCGGTGCAGGTGTTGAGTTACGAAGTACGCATGGCCTGGCTGGCCGCTGAAGGGCAGCCGAGCAAGGTTGAGAAGGATGAAGTGGCGTCGACCAAGAGTGGCGAGTTGGCCACCATGGACGAGCTGGAGCGGTTCTATGAACACCTGGAGCAAACCCTGGTGGCCATCGAATTCCTCGATCCGGAAAAACCGCGGCACTTGATGGCGCGCCTGCGTCGTCTGTACGGACGCAGCTCGGTCAGCCGGGCGGAAATGAATATATTGCGTGGCATCCTCACGGAAACCCAGAAAGCGGCCCGTGGCGAGCTTCTTAAGCGGAAGGATTAAAAATGTTCGAGCGTTTGCGAGAAGATATCCAGAGTGTTTTCCACCGTGACCCGGCGGCGCGCAACGCCTTTGAAGTACTGACCTGCTACCCGGGCATGCATGCGATCTGGATTCATCGCCTGTCCGGTGCCTTGTGGGGCATGGGCTGGAAATGGCTGGCGCGGGTGGTGTCCAACTTTGGGCGCTGGTTGACCGGCATCGAGATCCACCCGGGCGCCAAGGTCGGCCGCCGCTTCTTTATCGACCACGGCATGGGTATCGTGATTGGCGAGACCGCCGAAATCGGTGACGACGTGACCCTGTATCAGGGCGTAACCCTGGGCGGCACCAGCTGGAACAAGGGCAAGCGTCACCCGACCCTGGAAAACGGTGTAGTGGTCGGGGCGGGCGCCAAGGTGCTGGGTCCGTTCACCGTGGGGGCAGGGGCCAAGGTCGGCTCCAATGCGGTGGTGACCAAGGCGGTGCCGCCGGGCGCAACCGTGGTCGGCATTCCGGGGCGCATCATCGTCAAGCCGGAAGTCGGCGATGAGCAGGAGGCCAAGCGCAAGGCCATGGCTGAGAAGATCGGCTTCGATGCCTACGGCGTCAGCGAAGACATGCCCGACCCGGTGGCCCGTGCCATCGGCCAGTTGCTCGACCACCTGCAGGCGGTAGACGGCAAGCTGGATGGCATGTGCGGCGCGCTGAAGGAATTGGGCAGTAACTATTGTGCGAAAGACCTGCCTGAGCTGCGCGAAGAGGACTTCGCCGAGATCAAAGACGAAGCCGCCACCAAGGCCGGCTGAAGCCTCACGATCACCAAAAGTCCCCTGTGGGAAGGGGCTTGCTCCCGATAGCGGTGGGGCAGTCACCCATACATTGACTGGTCCTTCGCGAACGGGAGCAAGCCCCCTTCCACAGGTTGTTCTCCATTGGTCTTGGAATTCCTGCTTGGCCGCTGTTCCTTCTGTTCGTCCCCACCCCATCCTGCTATTATTTGCGCGCCCTTTTTACGGGTAATCCTGACTAAAGTACTAGGTCTTATAGTTGACTTAAATACTCGGGAATAGCATACTTGCTCCCATTCTGAAACACCTTGGTACTTGTCCATGAGACTGACTACAAAAGGCCGATACGCGGTGACCGCCATGCTTGACTTGGCTTTGCACGCGCAAACTGGGCCGGTGTCCCTGGCCGATATCTCCGAGCGCCAAGGCATTTCCCTGTCCTACCTCGAGCAACTGTTCGCCAAATTGCGCCGCAGCAATCTGGTCTCTAGTGTGCGTGGGCCGGGTGGCGGCTATCAACTGTCCCGCGACATGCAGGGCATCCAGGTGGCCCAGGTGATCGACGCGGTCAACGAATCCGTCGATGCCACCAAATGCCAGGGTTTGGGTGATTGCCATGCCGGCGACACCTGCCTGACCCACCACTTGTGGTGTGACTTGAGCCTGCAGATCCATGAGTTTTTGAGTGGTATCAGCTTGGCTGATCTTGTGACTCGCCGTGAGGTGCAAGAAGTAGCCCAGCGTCAGGACCAGCGCCGTTGCAACACCAAGGTGCCGCGTCTGGACAAGATTGAAGCGTCCGCCGTCGAGTGACAGCCGAAGAGCTAACGGCACGCCAGCCAGCCTGATTTAGGAGAAAGTCCATGAAATTGCCGATTTACCTTGATTACTCAGCGACCACCCCGGTTGATCCGCGTGTCGCGCAAAAGATGAGCGAATGCCTGCTGGTTGACGGAAACTTCGGCAACCCGGCGTCGCGTTCCCACGTATTCGGCTGGAAAGCCGAAGAAGCGGTTGAAAACGCTCGTCGCCAAGTCGCCGACCTGGTGGGTGCAGATCCACGCGAAATCGTCTGGACCTCCGGCGCCACCGAATCCGACAACCTGGCAATCAAGGGCGCCGCGCATTTCTACGCGACCAAAGGCAAGCACCTGATCACCACCAAGATCGAGCACAAGGCGGTCCTCGACACCATGCGCCAACTGGAGCGTGAAGGGTTCGAAGTCACCTACATCGAGCCGACCACCGACGGTATTGTGACGCCGGCGATGATCGAAGCGGCCATGCGTGAAGACACCATCCTGGTTTCCGTGATCCACGTGAACAACGAAATCGGCACCATCAACGACATCGCGGCCATCGGCGAGCTGACCCGCTCCAAAGGTGTGTTGCTGCACGTCGACGCGGCTCAGTCCACCGGCAAGGTCGACATCGACCTGTCGAAGCTGAAAGTCGACCTGATGTCGTTCTCGGCGCACAAAACCTACGGCCCCAAAGGCATCGGCGCCCTGTACGTGAGCCGCAAGCCTCGCGTTCGCATCGAAGCCATCATGCACGGCGGCGGTCACGAGCGCGGCATGCGTTCGGGCACCCTGGCGACTCACCAGATCGTCGGCATGGGCGAAGCGTTCCGTATCGCCAAGGAAGAAATGGCTGCCGAAAACGTGCGTATCAAGGGCCTGAGCGATCGCTTCTACAAGCAGGTCGAAAACCTTGAAGAGCTGTACATCAACGGCAGCATGACTGCCCGTGTACCGCACAACCTGAATTTGAGCTTCAACTACGTCGAAGGCGAGTCGCTGATCATGGCGCTCAAGGACCTGGCGGTTTCGTCCGGTTCGGCCTGCACCTCGGCCTCCCTTGAGCCGTCCTACGTGCTGCGCGCCCTGGGCCGCAACGACGAACTGGCGCACAGCTCGATCCGCTTTACGTTTGGCCGTTTCACCACCGAAGAAGAAGTCGACTACGCCGCGCAGAAAGTCTGCGAGGCCGTCACCAAGCTGCGCACCTTGTCGCCGCTGTGGGACATGTACAAAGACGGCATCGACATTTCCAAGATCGAGTGGGCGGCACACTAACTATAGAAGCCGCCACCCCAGCTCTGTAGGAACGTGGCGGAAAACGCAGACGTTTTTACAGGGTTCCAGAGCGGCCCTGATGAGTGAGGATTCAGTACCATGGCTTACAGCGAAAAGGTCATCGACCACTACGAAAACCCGCGCAACGTCGGCAAGATGGACGCGGAAGACCCTGATGTCGGCACCGGCATGGTCGGCGCTCCGGCGTGCGGCGATGTGATGCGCCTGCAGATCAAGGTCAACGAACAAGGCATCATCGAAGACGCCAAGTTCAAGACTTACGGCTGCGGTTCGGCCATCGCCTCCAGCTCCCTGGCGACCGAGTGGATGAAAGGCAAGACTCTGGATGAAGCAGAGACCATCAAGAACACTCAACTGGCCGAAGAACTGGCCTTGCCGCCAGTGAAGATTCACTGCTCCGTACTCGCAGAAGACGCCATCAAGGCGGCCGTTCGCGACTACAAGCAGAAGAAAGGCTTGATCTAAAGCATTTGGCGACGAGTAAGGAGTCAACGATGGCTATCAGCATGACAGAAGCGGCTGCGCGGCACGTGCGACGCTCCCTGGATGGGCGCGGTAAAGGTGAGGGGATTCGTCTGGGTGTTCGCACCACGGGCTGTTCCGGCCTTGCCTATGTGCTGGAGTTCGTCGACGAGGTAGTGGCGGAAGATCAGGTGTTCGAAAGTCACGGCGAGAAAGTGATCATCGACCCGAAAAGCCTGACCTACCTGGACGGCACCGAACTCGATTTCGTCAAGGAAGGGTTGAACGAAGGCTTCAAGTTCAACAACCCCAACGTGCGCGGTGAATGTGGCTGCGGCGAAAGCTTCAACATCTGAGGCTACTTGTGGGCACTCCTTGTCATTTCGCTTTATTCGAGTTGCAACCGAGCTTTCGGCTGGACCTCGAGCAGCTTGCCACGCGCTACCGTGAATTGGCGCGTGGCGTGCATCCGGACCGCTTTGCCGACGCTTCCGAGCGTGAACAGCGCCTGGCGCTGGAGCAGTCGGCCAGCCTCAACGAAGCCTATCAGACCCTCAAAAGCCCCCCCAAGCGCGCGCGTTACCTGCTCGCGATGAACGGTGGTGAGTTGCCGCTGGAAGTCACGGTGCATGATCCGGACTTTCTGATGCAGCAGATGCAGTGGCGCGAGGAACTCGAAGACTTGCAGGACGAAGCCGATCTGGCGGGTGTCGCAGTCTTCAAGCGGCGTCTGAAAGTGGCCCAGGATGAGCTCAACGAAAGCTTCGCAGCCTGTTGGGACGATGCAGCGCAACGTGAGCAGGCCGAACGCCTGATGCGGCGCATGCAGTTCCTCGACAAGCTCTCCTACGAAGTGCGCCAGTTAGAAGAGCGCCTCGACGATTAACCCAGCGCTGCCCCTGTTGCACGCCTGAAAGACAGATAAGACCTGATTACCATGGCCCTACTGCAGATCGCCGAACCCGGCCAAAGTCCTCAACCGCACCAGCGTCGCCTGGCGGTCGGGATTGACTTGGGCACCACCAATTCCCTGGTCGCCGCCTTGCGCAGCGGCCTGTCCGAGCCGTTGCCCGATGCTGATGGCCAGGTGATCCTGCCGTCGGCGGTGCGCTATCACGCCGATCGCATTGAAGTCGGTGAGTCGGCCAAGCTGGCGGCGTCCACCGACCCGTTGAACACCGTGCTGTCGGTCAAGCGCTTGATGGGTCGTGGGTTGTCCGACGTCAAGCAATTGGGCGATCAACTGCCGTACCGCTTTGTCGGCGGCGAGTCGCACATGCCGTTCATCGACACCGTCCAGGGCCCGAAAAGCCCGGTGGAAGTGTCGGCCGATATCCTCAAGGTGCTGCGCCAGCGCGCAGAGACCACCCTGGGCGGCGAACTGGTGGGGGCGGTGATCACCGTGCCGGCGTATTTCGACGACGCCCAGCGCCAGGCGACCAAGGACGCGGCGAAACTCGCCGGCCTGAACGTGCTGCGCCTGCTCAACGAGCCGACCGCGGCCGCCGTGGCCTATGGCCTCGACCAGCAGGCCGAAGGCCTGGTCGCCATTTACGACCTGGGCGGCGGTACCTTTGATATTTCGATCCTGCGCCTGACCGGCGGGGTCTTCGAAGTGTTGGCCACCGGCGGCGATACCGCCCTGGGCGGCGATGACTTCGACCATGCGATCGCACGCTGGATCATCAGCAGTGCCGGTTTGTCCGATGACCTGGACCCGGGCGAGCAGCGCCATCTGCTGCAAACCGCCTGCGCCGCCAAAGAAGCCCTGACTGACGCGGCCTCTGTTGACGTTTCCTACGGCAATTGGTCGGCCAAACTGACCCGCGAAGCCTTCGATGCGCTGATCGAGCCGATGGTCGCCCGCAGCCTCAAAGCCTGTCGCCGCGCTGTGCGTGACTCTGGCGTAGAGCTTGAAGACGTGGCTGCCGTGGTCATGGTCGGTGGTTCGACCCGCGTGCCGCGCGTGCGCGAAGCCGTTGCCGAAGCGTTCGGTCGTCAGCCGCTGACAGAAATCGACCCGGATCAAGTGGTGGCCATTGGTGCAGCGATCCAGGCCGATACCCTGGCGGGCAACAAGCGCGACGGTGGCGAACTGTTGCTGCTCGACGTGATTCCGCTGTCCCTGGGCCTGGAAACCATGGGCGGCCTGATGGAGAAGGTGATTCCGCGCAACACCACCATCCCCGTCGCCCGCGCCCAGGACTTCACGACCTACAAAGACGGCCAGACGGCCATGATGATTCATGTGCTGCAGGGCGAGCGCGAGCTGATCAGCGACTGCCGCTCCCTGGCGCGCTTTGAATTGCGCGGTATCCCGGCGATGGTCGCGGGCGCGGCGAAGATTCGCGTGACCTTCCAGGTCGACGCCGATGGTCTGCTCAGCGTGGCTGCGCGTGAATTGGGCTCGGGCGTTGAGGCCAGCATCCAGGTCAAGCCGTCCTACGGTCTGACCGACGGCGAAATCGCCAAGATGCTCAAGGATTCGTTCCAGTATGCCAGTGACGATAAGGTCGCCCGCGTGCTGCGCGAGCAGCAAGTCGATGCCCAGCGCCTGCTCGAAGCGGTGCAGGGCGCTCTGGATGTCGACGGCGAACGCCTGTTGGATGCCGAAGAACGCATGGTCATCGACCTGCAGATGCAGGAACTGGCCGAATTGATGAAAGGCTCCGATGGCTATGCCATCGAGCAGCAGACCAAGCGCCTGTCGCAAGTGACCGATGCCTTCGCTGCCCGCCGCATGAACCAGACGGTAAAAGCCGCCCTGGCGGGCCGCAACCTGAATGAAATTGAGGAATAATTGATGCCGCAGGTCATTTTTCTGCCACACGCCGAGCATTGCCCGGACGGTATGGTCGTGGAGGCTGAGACCGGCAAGTCCATCCTCGAAGTTGCCCATGACAACCACATCGAGATCGAAAGTGCCTGCGGCGGTGTCTGCGCTTGCACCACTTGTCACTGCATCATTCGCGAGGGTTTCGACTCTCTGGAAGAAGCTGACGAGTTGGAAGAAGACTTTCTTGACCGTGCCTGGGGCCTGGAGCCGACTTCTCGCCTAAGCTGTCAGGCCAAGGTCGGGACCGAAGACATCACCGTCGAAATTCCGAAATATTCGCTCAACCATGCGGCCGAAGCACCGCATTGATTCAAGGAAGTGTCATGAGTCTTAAATGGGTTGATGTGCAAGAGATCGCTATCCTGTTGGCCGATGGCAATCCGGATATGGATCCCTACTCGCTGAACTTTGTCGCTTTGCGTGACATGGTCATGGCTTTGCCTGGGTTTGACGATGAGCGCGACCGCGGCGGTGAAAAGGTCCTGGAAGCGATCCAGACTGCCTGGAAAGAAGAACAGGACTGACGCCTCCTTTACGCAGTTAGGCAATACCCAAGAACCCGCGTATAATTCGCGGGTTTAATTTTTCGCAAATTACCGTTTCTGGAGTTACACCATGGCTGTTCAACGTACTTTCTCCATCATCAAGCCTGACGCTGTTGCAAAAAACGTCATCGGCGAGATCACCACTCGTTTCGAAAAGGCCGGCCTGAAGGTTGTAGCCTCGAAACTCAAGCAACTGTCCAAGGCTGAAGCTGAAGGCTTCTACGCTGAGCACAGCGCTCGTGGCTTCTTCGGCGACCTGGTTGCCTTCATGATCTCCGGTCCTGTTGTCGTTCAGGTTCTGGAAGGCGAAAACGCTATCGCTCTGAACCGTGAGCTGATGGGCGCTACCAACCCTAAAGAAGCAGCTGCCGGCACCATCCGTGCTGATTTCGCTGATTCCATCGACGCCAACGCTGTACACGGTTCGGACTCCGAAGCCGCTGCTGCCCGCGAAATCTCGTACTTCTTCGCAGCTACTGAAGTAACCACTCGCTAAGCATTGGCTTAAGAGTGAAGGTGAATCCATGACTACATCGACTGTAAAAACCAACCTGCTGGGTCTGACTCAACAGGAAATGGAAAAATTCTTCGACTCGATCGGGGAGAAGCGTTTCCGTGCCGGTCAGGTAATGAAATGGATTCACCACTTTGGCGTCGATGATTTCGACGCCATGACGAACGTCAGCAAGGCCCTGCGCGACAAGCTCAAGGCTATTGCCGAGGTCCGTGGTCCCGAAGTTGTCAGCGAGGACATCTCCAGCGACGGCACCCGTAAGTGGGTGGTGCGCGTGGCGTCCGGCAGCTGCGTCGAGACCGTCTACATTCCCCAGGGCAAACGTGGCACCTTGTGCGTTTCGTCCCAGGCAGGCTGTGCCCTGGACTGCAGTTTCTGCTCCACCGGCAAGCAAGGCTTCAATAGCAACCTCACCGCCGCCGAAGTCATCGGCCAGGTGTGGATTGCCAACAAATCCTTTGGCAGCGTCCCGGCGACCGTCGACCGTGCCATCACCAACGTGGTGATGATGGGCATGGGTGAGCCGCTGCTGAACTTCGACAACGTGATCGCGGCCATGCACCTGATGATGGACGACCTGGGTTACGGCATCTCCAAGCGCCGTGTGACCCTGTCGACCTCCGGCGTGGTGCCGATGATCGATGAGCTGTCCAAGCACATCGACGTCTCCCTGGCATTGTCGCTGCACGCACCCAATGACGCATTGCGTAACCAATTGGTGCCGATCAACAAGAAGTATCCGCTTAAGATGCTGCTTGAATCTTGCCAGCGCTACATGTCGTCCCTGGGCGAAAAGCGCGTGCTGACCATCGAGTACACCTTGCTCAAGGACATCAACGACAAGGTCGAACACGCGATCGAGATGATCGAGTTGCTCAAGAACATCCCGTGCAAGATCAACCTGATTCCGTTCAACCCGTTTCCCCATTCTGGCTATGAGCGGCCGAGCAACAACGCCATCCGCCGTTTCCAGGATCAACTGCACCAGGCCGGCTTCAACGTCACCGTGCGTACCACCCGTGGTGAAGACATCGACGCCGCCTGTGGCCAATTGGTAGGACAGGTGCTGGATCGCACCCGTCGCAGCGAACGTTATATCGCCGTGCGCGAACTGAGCGCCGCCGACGATGTGCCGCAAAGCGCTGCGACTCGAACCTGAGAGAGGATCTCTATGCCCTTGCGCCTTGCGCTGCTTTTGCTTGTTACCGGTCTTGCGACCGGTTGTGTTTCATCGGGCTATGACAGCCCTTTGCAAACCGGCAAGGGCCGCGAAGAGGCGCGAGTGGCTTATGTGCAACTGGGCTTGGGTTACCTGCGTCAGGGCATGAGCGAGCAGGCCAAGGTGCCGTTGAAAAAGGCCCTTGAACTGGACGGCGACGATGCCGAGGCCAATGGCGCACTCGCCCTGGTGTTCCAGGCCCAGGCCGAGCCTGAGTTGGCCGAGCAGTATTTCAGCAAGGCCCTGGCTTCCCGTCCTGCCGATCCCCGGCTGCTGAACAACTACGGCAGCTTCCTGTTCGAGCAGAAACGCTATGACCAGGCTTCCCGTTATTTCCAGCAAGCCAGCGCCGATACCCTCTACCCAGAGCGGTCGCGCGTGTTCGAGAACCTTGGGGTGGCCTCCAAGCGTCTCGGCCAGCGTGACATCGCGCGCCAACACCTGGAAAAAGCCCTGCACCTGAACAGTCGCCAGCCTCGCGCCTTGCTCGAAATGGCTGAGTTGTCTTACGAAGACAGGCATTATGTGCCGGCACGTGACTATTACGAACGTTTTAGCCTGCTCAGCGGGCAAAATGCACGTAGTCTATTGCTCGGTGTGCGCCTGGCGACGGTTCATGAAGAACGCGACACGGCCGCACGTTATGGCCAGCAACTCGAACGACTCTATCCCGGTACGCCGGAATATCAGCAATACCTGTCGGAGCAATGATGAAAGCGGCGCACCCGGAAGTTGTAGCAGCTAATCGCGTAAACCCAGGCGACACCTTGCGTCAGGCCCGCGAAAGCAATGGTTGGTCGCTGGCGGAAGTGGCCCTCAAGCTCAATTTGACCACCACGTCACTGGGCAACCTGGAAGCCGGCGCGTTCGACAAGCTGCCTGGGCATACCTTCGCCCGCGGCTATATTCGCGCCTACGCCAAATTGTTGGGTATCGACCAGGCCATCTTGGTCCAGCAATTCGACCAGGTCACCGGCACCGACTCCCAGGGCAGCAACGTCCATGGCCTGGGGCGCATCGAAGAGCCGGTGCGGGTGTCCCACACGATCCTGCGCATCGTCAGCCTGTTGCTGCTGATCGCCGTGATTGGTGGCGGTTTCGTCTGGTGGCAGGACCAGGCCTCCCAGCGCACCAAGGACCTGACCAGCAACGCCATGGAGCACGTCGAAGTCGAAAGCGCCGACGGCACCACGCAGATTCACCCGTTGGACGAGCCGGAAGACCAGGCTGTCGCCGAAGGCCAGGCTGCGCCCGAAGCGCCAGTGACGGCCGAGCAACCCGCGGCGGAATCGGCCCCGGCGGCCACTACTGCTGCGGTGCCGGCTCCAGCCGTACCGGCGCACGCCCCAGTCGTACCGGCTGCACCGGCGCACACTCCGGCGGCGCCTGTGGCGCAAGCCACCGCCCCGGTCGCTCCCGTGCAGGCGCCAGCGCCTGCCGCCGCCCCGACGGCTCCCGCGATTTCGCCGCCGACCACCCCCGCGTTGATCGCCGGTGACGGGCACGTACAAATTACCTTCATTGCTGACTGCTGGACGCAACTCAGCGATGGCAACGGCAAAGTGCTGTTTAGCGGTCTGAAGCGTAAGGGAGATACGCTCGACCAGGGCGGCAAGCCTCCTTTGACGCTGCGTCTGGGCTTTGCCCGTGGCGCGCAAGTGGCCTACAACGGCCAGCCTGTCGACGTAGCGCCGTTCACCAGTGGCGAAACTGCTCGCCTGAAGTTGGGACAATAGTCATGCACGGCGAATCTCCAATCAAACGTCGCGTATCGCGCAAGATCTGGGTCGGCTCGGTGCCGGTGGGTGGCGACGCCCCCATCGCGGTACAGAGCATGACCAACAGCGACACCAACGATGTTGCTGCCACCGTCGCCCAGATCAACCGTCTGGAAGCCGCCGGCGTCGACATCGTGCGGGTTTCCGTACCGGATATGGATGCCGCCGAAGCCTTCGGCCGCATCAAGCAACTGGTCAAGGTGCCGCTGGTTGCCGACATCCACTTCGACTACCGGATCGCTTTGCGCGTGGCCGAACTGGGCGTCGATTGCCTGCGCATCAACCCGGGCAACATCGGTCGCGAAGACCGTGTACGCGCGGTGGTGGATGCTGCCCGTGATCGCGGGATTCCGATCCGCATCGGCGTCAACGCCGGTTCCCTGGAAAAAGACCTGCAAAAAAAATACGGCGAGCCGACCCCGGCCGCGCTGGTTGAATCGGCGCTGCGCCACGTTGAACACCTTGAGCGTCTGAACTTCCAGGACTTCAAGGTCAGCGTAAAGGCCTCCGACGTGTTCATGGCGGTAGAAGCCTACCGCCTGCTGGCCAAGGAAATCGTGCAGCCGCTGCACCTGGGTATCACTGAAGCGGGCGGTTTGCGCTCAGGCACAGTGAAATCTGCGGTGGGTCTCGGTATGCTGCTCGCCGAAGGGATTGGCGATACTATCCGCATCTCCCTGGCGGCAGACCCGGTAGAGGAAGTGAAGGTCGGTTACGACATTCTCAAATCCCTGCATTTGCGTTCCCGTGGCATCAACTTCATTGCCTGCCCGAGCTGCTCGCGGCAGAACTTCGACGTGGTGAAAACCATGAACGAACTGGAAGGGCGCCTCGAAGACTTGCTGGTGCCGCTGGATGTCGCGGTGATCGGTTGTGTGGTCAACGGGCCGGGTGAAGCCAAGGAAGCCCATATCGGCTTGACCGGCGGCACGCCGAACCTGATTTACATCGACGGCAAGCCGTCGCAGAAACTGACGAATGACAATCTGGTGGATGAGCTCGAAAGACTGATCCGCCAGAAAGCGGCCGAAAAGGTCGAGGCTGACGCTGCAGTTATCGCGCGCGGCTGATCCAGCGAATTTAAGGAATAGATGTGAGCAAGTCTCTGCAAGCCATTCGTGGCATGAACGACATCCTTCCGGAGCAGACGCCGCTGTGGCGCTACTTCGAGAACACCGTTGCGCGTCTGCTGGATAACTACGGTTACAAACAGATCCGTATGCCGATCGTCGAGTTCACCGAGCTGTTCAAGCGCTCCATCGGTGAAGTGACCGACATCGTCGAAAAAGAGATGTACACCTTCGAAGACCGCAACGGTGATTCCCTGACCTTGCGTCCGGAAGGCACCGCCGCGTGCGTGCGCGCCGTGCTCGAGCATGGCCTCACCGGCGGTGGCCAGCCGCAGAAGCTGTGGTACATCGGGCCGATGTTCCGCCACGAGCGCCCGCAGAAAGGCCGTTATCGCCAGTTCCACCAGATCGGCCTGGAAGTGTTCAACCTCGACGGTCCGGACATCGACGCCGAACTGATCGTGCTGACCTGGCGCCTGTGGGGCCTGCTGGGCATCCGCGATGCGGTCAAGCTTGAACTCAACAGCCTGGGCACCAGTGAGTCCCGGGGCCGCTATCGCGTCGCCCTGGTCGAGTACCTGTCTGCCCACCTGGACAAGTTGGACGAAGACAGCCAGCGCCGTCTGAAAACCAACCCGTTGCGCGTCCTCGATACCAAGAACGCCGACACGCAGGCCGTGCTGGTCAATGCGCCGAAGATGGCTGATTACCTGGACGACGAATCCCGCACCCACTTCGAGGGGCTCAAGGCGCGCCTGGAAGCCGCCGGGATTCCTTACGTGATCAACCCGAAACTGGTGCGCGGCCTCGACTACTACAGCAAGACCGTGTTCGAGTGGGTCACCGACAAGCTCGGCGCCCAGGGCACCGTGTGTGCCGGTGGCCGTTATGACGGCCTGGTCGAGCAGATGGGCGGCAAGCCGACTCCCGGCGTGGGTTTTGCCATGGGTATCGAGCGCCTGATCCTGCTGCTGGAAACCCTGGAACAGGTTCCGGAAGAAATCTCCCGTCAGGTGGACGTGTACCTGTGCGCATTTGGCGAGGCCGCCGAACTGGCTGCCCTGGCCCTGAGCGAAAAAGTGCGCGACCAGTTGCCGAACCTGCGCCTGCAGATCAATGCCGGCGCCGGCAGCTTCAAGAGCCAGTTCAAGAAGGCCGACAAGAGCGGTGCGCTGTACGCACTGATCCTCGGCGATGACGAATTGGCCCAGCAAGTGATAGGTTTCAAACCCCTGCGTGGCCAGGGCGAGCAACAGAACATTGCCTTTGATGCGCTCGCCGCGCACTTGGCCACCTGCGTCGTGCAGGGTTGAAGCTGTCGAACAGCCGAATTTAGCGATTAAGGAGTGTTGGGGTGTCGAGTACTGATGATGAGCAGCTGGCCGAGTTCAAGGACTGGTGGCAGCGTAACGGCAAGCCCCTGGTTACCGGCGGCCTGCTGGCTTTAGTGGTGGTGTTCGGCTGGCAAGCCTGGCACAAGTATCAGGCCAACCAGTCCCAGGGCGCCTCGATCCTCTATCAGCAATTGCTGGAAAGCACGCTGACGCCGAGCGGCAAGCCCGATCCTGCGCAAGTGGCAGACCTGGCCGGCAAGCTCAAGAGCGAATTTGGCGGTAGCACCTACGCCCAATACGGCAGCCTGTTCGTCGCGAAAGTCGCGGTCGACACCGGCAAGCTGGATGACGCCGTCGCCGAACTGAAGGCCATCGCCGACAAGCCGACCAACCCGACCCTGGGTGAAATCGCACGTCAGCGCCTGGCTCAGGTATTGGCGGCACAGAACAAGGCCGACGAAGCACTCAAACTGCTCGACGGCGACGCTGACAAGGCATTTGTAGCCACTCGCGAAGAGCTCAAGGGTGACCTGTTGGTCCAATTGGGTCGTACCGACGAAGCCAATGCTGCGTACCAAAAAGCCAAGGCGGCGCTGTCTGATGAAGCGGCGGTCGGTGGCTTACAAATCAAGCTCGACGACTTGGCCAAAGGGGATGCGTGACGTGATCCGTTGGAAACATGCAGCATTGCTGGCTCTGGCCGTTCTGGCCGCGGGTTGCAGCAGCAACAGTAAAAAAGAACTGCCTCCGGCCGAGCTGACCAGCTTCAAGGAAGAAGTGGTCCTGCAAAAGCAGTGGAGCCGCTCCATCGGTGACGGTCAGGGCGAAACCTACAACATGTTGGTACCGGCAATCGACGGTGACAACATTGTGGCCGCTGACGTGACCGGCGTGGTGATCTCCATGGATCGCATGAACGGCGACGTGAAGTGGAAGAAAGACCTCGAACTGCCTGTATCCGGCGCCGTCGGCGTGGGTTACGGCATGGTCATGCTCGGCACGCTCAAGGGCGAAGTCGTGGCGCTGGACTCCAGCACCGGTGAAGAGAAATGGCGCGCTCGCGTGACCAGTGAAGTCCTCGCACCGCCTGCCACCAACGGCGACATCGTCGTGGTGCAAACCCAGGACGACCGTGTGATCGGCCTCGACGCCAGCACTGGCGCCCAGCGCTGGTTGTACGACAGCACCCCTGCGGTGCTGACCCTGCGCGGTACCAGTGGTCCGGTTGTGACCAATAATCTGGCCGTTGCGGGACTGTCGACCGGTAAAGTGGTCGCCCTGAATACCCAGAACGGCGTGCCGATCTGGGAAACGCGTGTGGCGATCCCGCAAGGTCGTTCGGAACTGGATCGTGTCGTCGACATCGACGGTGGCTTGCTGCTGTCCGGCGAAACCCTCTACGTCGCTACCTACCAGGGCCGTGTCGCGGCACTGGACCTGCAAAGCGGCCGCGTCAACTGGCAGCGTGATGCTTCCAGCTACGCCGGTGTCGCCCAAGGGTTTGGCAGCGTCTACGTAAGCCTGTCGTCCGGCACCGTTGAAAGTGTCGACGAACGTTCCACCACTGCGCTGTGGAGCAACGACTCTCTGGCCCGCCGTCAACTGTCGGCACCGGAAGTGTTCTCCAGCTACGTAGTGGTAGGCGACTTCGAAGGCTACCTGCACCTGCTGAGCCAGGTAGACGGTCGCTTTGTGGGTCGCGAGCGCATCGACAGCGACGGCCTGCGTGCTCGTCCGCTGGTCGTGGGTAACATGCTTTATGTGTTTGGCAACAGCGGCAAGCTGGAAGCCCTGACCATCAAGTAAAGGTTTGACTATGCTTGGGGTTACCCCCAGGCGGCCCTGCTTCATTGCTTAATGTAGGAGCGAGCTTGCTCGCGAAGGACGTCAACGCTCACGCGGGTTTCTGGATCAACGCGGCGTCCTCAGGTTTTTCGCGAGCAAGCTCGCTCCTACAGGAACCAGTGTCGGGCAGGGTATGTGGCATTTCAAATGCCGCCCCGAGCACCAGCCGCTGCCTTGCAGCGGCTTTTGTATTTTCTGAAATAACGAAGTGGAGAGCCGCATGGTTCCCGTAATCGCCCTGGTGGGCCGACCTAACGTCGGCAAGTCCACCTTGTTCAACCGCCTGACCAGGACTCGCGACGCCATTGTCGGCGACTTGTCCGGTCTGACCCGTGATCGCCAATACGGTGAGGCAAAGTGGCAAGGGCGCTCCTACATTATTGTCGACACCGGTGGTATCTCCGGTGACGAGCATGGCATGGACGAAAAGATGGCCGAGCAGTCGCTGCTGGCCATTGAAGAAGCCGATGTCGTGTTGTTCCTGGTGGACGCCCGCGCGGGCTACACCGCTGCCGACCAGATGATCGGCGAGCACCTGCGCAAGCGCAACAAGCGTTCCTACGTGGTCGCCAACAAGATCGACAACATCGATCCTGAAATGGCCCGTGCCGAATTCAGCCCGATGGGCCTGGGCGACGCGATCCCGATCGCCGGTGCCCACGGTCGCGGCATCACCCAGATGTTGGAAATCGCCCTGCGTGACTTCCCTAAGGATGACGCCGAGGAAGAAGAGGGCGAAGAAGAGGTCGTCGCCGAAGGTGAGGAAGCCAAGCGCATTCCGGGCCCGAGCGAAAAAGACGGTATCAAGATCGCCATCATCGGCCGTCCCAACGTCGGCAAGTCGACCCTGGTCAACCGTATGCTCGGTGAAGACCGGGTCATCGTGTATGACCAGCCTGGCACTACTCGCGACAGTATCTACATCCCGTTCGAGCGTAACGACGAGAAGTACACGCTGATCGACACCGCGGGTGTGCGCAAGCGCGGCAAGATCCACGAGGAAGTTGAAAAGTTCTCCGTGGTGAAAACCCTGCAGGCGATCAAAGACGCCAACGTGGTGATCTTCGTGATGGACGCCCGCGAAGGCGTGGTGGACCACGACCTCAACCTGCTGGGCTTCGCCCTTGAGGCTGGTCGGGCGCTGGTGATCGCGATCAACAAGTGGGACGGCATGACGCCGAGCGAGCGCGATTTCGTCAAGATCGAACTGCAGCGTCGTCTGTTCTTCGTCGAGTTCGCCGATATCCACTTTATCTCGGCACTGCACGGCACCGGCGTGGGCAATCTCTACGCGTCCGTACAGAACTCGTTCAAGTCCGCGGTCACCCGCTGGCCGACCAACCGTCTGACCCAGATCCTCGAAGACGCGGTCGGCGAGCACGCACCGCCGATGGTCAACAACCGCCGGATCAAACTGCGTTACGCCCACTTGGGTGGTGCCAACCCGCCGATTATCGTGATCCACGGTAACCAGATCGAGAAGGTGCCTAAATCCTACGTGCGTTACCTGGAAAACACCTACCGCCGTGTCTTGAAGCTGGTCGGTACGCCGATCCGTATCGAGTTCAAGGGTGGCGAGAACCCATACGAAGGCAACAAGAACACACTGACTGACCGTCAGGTGAACAAGAAGCGTCGTTTGATGACTCACCATAAGAAGGCCGACAAGAAGCGCCGCGACAAGCGCTGATTCCGACCTCGCAAAAAGGGCTCTTTACGGGCCCTTTTTTGTGCGCGGTGGTTTGCGCCTTGACCCGATGCAGTTGGCAGCTTAAAACTTGCGGTTCACCTGCAGGGGCCTCCGATGATCAACAGCAAGCTGCCAAATGTCGGCACGACCATTTTCACCACCATGTCGCAACTCGCTGCCGAAACCGGCGCGCTCAACCTGTCCCAGGGCTTCCCTGACTTCAATGGCCCGCAGGGTTTGCTCGATGCCGTGGGCAAGCATGTCGCCAGCGGCCATAACCAATACGCACCGATGACCGGCCTGCCAGCCCTGCGCCAGCAAGTAGCGGCCAAGATCGCGCGCAGCTATGGCGCCACGGTCAGCCCCGACAGCGAAGTGACGATCACGCCCGGAGCCACGGCGGCGATCTTCTGCGCGATCCAGGCGGTGATCCGCAGCGGCGATGAGGTCATCGTGTTCGACCCGTGCTACGACAGCTATGAGCCTTCGGTCGAGTTGGCCGGCGGTCGCTGCGTGCATGTGCAACTGAACCTGGAAAACTTCAGCCTCGACTTTGAAAAGATCCAGGCGGCGTTGTCTGCGCGCACGCGCATGATCATCCTGAACACGCCGCATAACCCCACCGGCGCACTGATCAGCCGCGCCGAGCTGGACCTGTTGGCGGCCTTGATCCGCGACCGCGATATTTACCTGGTCAGCGATGAGGTCTACGAACATCTGGTGTTTGACGGTGTGCCTCATGTCAGCGTGCTGGCCCACGAAGAACTGTATCAACGTGCGTTCGTGGTCAGTTCCTTCGGCAAGACCTATCACGTCACCGGCTGGAAAACCGGCTACGTGGTCGCGCCACCGGCACTGACCATCGAATTGCGCAAGGTGCATCAATATGTCAACTTTTGCGGCGTGACCCCGCTGCAGTACGCGTTGGCAGACTTCATGGCCGAACACCCGGAACACGTCGAAGAACTGCCGGCCTTTTACCAGGCCAAGCGCGACCTGTTCTGCGACCTGTTGACGCCGTCGCGTTTCAGCTTTACCCGGGTCACCGGTACTTACTTCCAACTGGTGGATTATTCAGCGATTCGCCCAGACCTGGATGACGTCGCCATGTCGTTGTGGATGACCCGCGAGCATGGCGTAGCGACGATCCCGGTTTCGGTGTTCTATCAGCATCCACCCCAAGGCCAGCGCCTGGTGCGCCTGTGCTTTGCCAAACGCGAGGAGACGCTGCAACAAGCAGCTGAGAAACTATGCGTGATCTGAATGCACTACCCGACCTGAACATCGCCCTGGTCCAGACCAGCCTGGCCTGGCACAACCGCCAGGCCAACTTCGATCACTTCGAACTGTTGCTGGAACAGGCCCGTGGCGCCGACCTGATCATCCTGCCGGAGATGTTCACCACCGGTTTCTCCATGGACTCGGCCACCCAGGCCGAACCGGAAAATGGCCCGACCCATCGCTGGCTCCAGAGCCAGGCGGCGAAGTACAACGCGGTGATCACCGGCAGTGTGATCATCCAGGCCGCCGACGGCAGCCACCGCAACCGTCTGTTATGGGCGCGGCCGGATGGCGAGGTGCTGCATTACGATAAGCGCCACCTGTTTCGCATGGCCGGCGAGCACAATCACTACACGCCCGGCGAGCGCCAGGAGCTGTTCGAGATAAAGGGCTGGCGTATTCGCCCATTGATTTGCTACGACCTGCGCTTTCCGGTGTGGAGTCGTGACGCCCAGGATACCGACCTGCTGCTGTACACGGCCAACTGGCCGGGGGCGCGACGCCAGCATTGGAACCGGTTGCTGCCAGCGCGGGCGATCGAGAACCTGTGTTATGTGGCGGCGGTGAATCGGGTGGGTACCGACGGCAAAGGCTTCGCTTATACCGGGGATAGCCAGGTGCTGGACTTCCAGGGTGAGAGCCTGTTGAGTGCGGGGGAGGCGGACGGGGTGTTTACGGTGTGCCTCAAAGCGGATGAATTGGCGGCTTACCGCAGCAAATTTCCGGCGAACCTGGATGCCGATACTTTTCAGTTTGTCTGACAGACCGCTATCGCGGGCAAGCCCACTCCCACATTCGAGCCAAACACGGTCAAAATGTGGGAGTGGGCTTGCCCGCGATGAGGCCCCGACAGACCACACACATCCAAAGCCCAACAAAAAAGGCCCCTGAGTTCTCACCCAGGGGCCTTTTGCATGTCAGCGCTCAGTGTTTACGCCGCTTTCGCTTCCAAATGGCTCAGCGAGCGGTTCAGGGCGCTGAATACCGCCTTGAAGCTGGCCGTGGTGAAGTTTTCATCAATGCCCACGCCATGCACCGGACGCTCACCGTTCACTCGCAGCTCGATGTAGGCCGCAGCCTTGGCGTTGGTGCCGGCACCGATTGCGTGTTCGTTGTAGTCCATGATTTCCACGCCAATCGGCAGGCTGGCGACCAGGGCTTCGAGCGCACCGTTGCCCTTGCCGTGCCAGTGCAGGTTGGTTTCGCCCTGGCCTTTGCCCGAGACTTCCACTTCCACGGTGCTGTTACCGTTTTCTTCCTGCAGACGATGGCTGACCAGCGCGTAGGGCGTGTTGGCTTGCAGGTATTCACGCTGCAACAGCGCGTGAATCTGCGAAGCGCTCATCTCCAGGCCCACGCGGTCGGTTTCGGCCTGAACCACTTGGCTGAACTCGATCTGCATGCGACGCGGCAAGCTGATGCCGTATTCCTGCTCCAGCAGGTAGGCGATGCCGCCTTTGCCCGACTGGCTGTTCACCCGGATCACCGCCTCGTAGCTGCGGCCGATGTCGGCCGGGTCGATCGGCAAGTACGGCACTTCCCACAGGGCGTCGGGTTTCTGCTGGGCGAAGCCCTTGCGGATTGCGTCCTGGTGGGAGCCGGAGAATGCTGTGTGTACCAGGTCGCCGACATACGGGTGACGTGGATGCACCTGGATCTGGTTGCATTCCTCGACCACTTTGCGCACGCCGTCGATGTCGGAGAAGTCCAGTTCAGGGTTCACGCCCTGGGTGTAGAGGTTCAACGCCACGTTGACCAGGTCGACGTTACCGGTACGCTCGCCGTTGCCGAACAGGCAGCCTTCGACACGGTCGGCGCCGGCCATCAGGCCCAATTCGGTGGCGGCTACGCCGGTGCCACGGTCGTTGTGGGTGTGCAGGCTGATGATCACGCTGTCACGACGGTTGACATGACGACCGAACCACTCGATCTGGTCGGCATAGATGTTCGGCGTGGCGCATTCAACGGTGGCCGGCAGGTTGAGGATCATCTTGTGCTCGGGCGTCGGGTTCCACACCTCGATCACTGCGTCACACACTTCCTTGGCGAATTCCAGCTCGGTGGCGCTGAAGGTCTCTGGCGAGTATTCGAACGTCCACTGGGTTTCCGGCTGCTGGGCGGCGTATTTGACGAACAGCTTGGCCGCGTTGACCGCGATGGCCTTGATCCCGTCCTTGTCCTGGTTGAACACGATGCGACGGAAGGACGGCGAGGTGGCGTTGTACAGGTGGACGATGGCTTTTTTCGCGCCGCGCAGGGATTCGAAGGTGCGCTCGATCAAGTCTTCACGGCCCTGGGTCAGCACCTGGATGGTGGTGTCCTCGGGGATGTGGTTGCCTTCGATCAGGGTGCGGACGAAGTCGAAGTCGGTTTGCGAAGCGGCCGGGAACGAGGCTTCGATTTCCTTCACGCCGACGGCGACCAGGGTCTTCCAGAAGCGCAGTTTTTTCACTGCATCCATCGGTTCGATCAGCGACTGGTTGCCATCACGCAGGTCGGAGCTGCACCAGATCGGCGCGGTGGTGATGGTTTTCGACGGCCAGGTGCGGTCCGGAATATCGATGGTCGGAAACGCGCGGTACTTCGAAGACGGGTCTTTGAGCATGCTCATCGGGAAATCCTTTGGTGGAGGGGCCGAAAAAGGGCGGCCTGCCGGAAAACTGTTATGGGGTATAAAACAAGGGACGAGGCAGATCGATTCAGCCTGGCAGTCGTGCGCTGACAAGGCACAGGCTGCGGTGCTGGCGGAGCAAAATGAGTGTGTGAGAGGTTTTCATAAGCTCAACCCTAACCGCCGGGGTGAAAGATGGCAAGTAGTCCAGAAAAATTGAGATAAGTTCTTCTGTGGGCGTAGGAAACGAGATTTTATGCTTGGTAAATAGTCTGGGGCTGGTTTTAATTGCGCAGCCTCTATCGGCTGCGCAATCGAGTCGGTCAAGGTTGAAATGCGCCGATAAAGATCGCGGGATCCACCCGTGCATCGTTCAGGCTGACATTCCAGTGCATATGCGGCCCGGTCGCGCGACCCGTCGCGCCGACCTTGCCCACCACCGCGCCGCGTGCCAGTTGCTGGCCCGCACTGACATCGATCTTCGACATATGGCAGAACATGCTGATAAAGCCCTGGCCGTGGTCGACGAACACGGTGTTGCCGTTGAAGAAGTAGTTGCCGGTCAGGATCACCTTGCCCGCCGCCGGGGTCTTGATCGGTGTGCCGGCGGGGACGGCGAAATCCAGGCCTGAATGCGGATTGCGTTCTTCGCCGTTGAAGAAGCGACGCACGCCGAACTTGCTCGACAGCGGGCCGTTGACCGGTTTGTCCAGCAGCAGGTTGCTTGGCAGGTTAGGGCTGAAACGGCGGTAAGCCTTGATCTGCACCGCCAGCTCGGCCTCGATGCGTCTGAGTTGCGCCGGGGCGGGGTTGACCTGGCTTTTGTTCTTCAGGGTGATGCGCTGTTCCGGGTACTGCTTGTAGCCGACGATAAACGGCAGGTTGCGCCCGCCGCTGCTGATGCGTTCGTTGCCGGGTTTGACCGTCAACGGAATGCCGACAATCGCCAGCCAGTTGGCCTGCTCCTTGACCACCAGGACCGGCTTGCCCTGGTAGGTGGCTTTCGGCGCGGCCGCCGCGGGGCCCAGGTCGACGACCGCCACACCGCCGGGCACCGGCTTGTTCAAGGCCCGGATGATGAAGCTGTCGGCGTGGGCGTTGACGGTCAGGCACAGCAGCATCAACAGGCTGAAAAAACGTGGCATCGATCAATCCAATAACGAAAGGGTGACGGGTGTCAGGTGGTTGTCTTCCACCCGCACTTGCAATTGGCCTTCACCGAGGCGCGCAGTCAGACGCTGGCCGGTGTGGGTCTGCGCGGCATTGCGAATCGCCTGGCCGCGTTCGTCGAGCAGGATGCTGTAGCCGCGGCCGAGAGTCGCCAGCGGGCTGACCACTTGCAGCGTCTGCACCTGGCTTTGCAGTTGCAGGCGGCGCGCCTTGAGGCCTTCGCGCATGGCGCGGGGCAGGCGTTCGGCGAGGCTGTCCAGGCGTTGGCGCAGCAAGGCCAGTTGGCGGCCGGGGTGTTGGCCGGCGAGGCGGGTTTCCAGGCGGATCAAGCGTTCGCGGCGGGTATTGAGGCTGCGTTCGAAAGCGCGGCGCAGGCGCATGTCCAGGTCGTCCAGGCGCTGGGCCTGTTGGCGCAGACGTTCGCCGGGGTGGCGCAGGCGGCGGGCCATGCCTTCGAGGCGCAGGCGGTCGTGGCTTAGCCGGTTGCGCATCAGCATCACCAGGCGGCGGTGCAGGCTGTCGACCTGGCGCACCAGGTTGCTGGCGTCCGGAGCGAGCAGTTCTGCGGCGGCAGACGGTGTCGGCGCGCGCACGTCGGCGACAAAGTCGCTGATCGACACATCGGTCTCATGGCCGATGGCGCTGACGATCGGCGTCACGCACGCATCCACCGCCCGGGCCACGGCTTCTTCGTTGAAGCACCAGAGGTCTTCCAGCGAGCCGCCGCCACGGGCCAGGATCAATGCGTCGAAGCCACGCGCGTCGGCCAGCTTCAGCGCGCGCACGATCTGCGCCACCGCTTCGCGGCCCTGTACGGCCGTGGGGATCAAGGTGAGTTGCACCTGCGGCGCGCGGCGGCGGAACACGCTGATGATGTCGCGGATCACCGCGCCGGTCGGCGAGCTGATAATGCCGATGCGCTGCGGATGGGCCGGCAACGCCACCTTGCGGTCGGCGCTGAACAGGCCTTCGGCGCTGAGTTTTTCCTTCAGCGCATCGAAGGCCAGGCGCAGCGCGCCATCGCCGGCGGGCTCGACAGTGTCGAGGATCAGTTGATAGTCGCCACGGCCCTCGAACAGCGAGACCTTGCCGCGCACTTTCACCGCCAGGCCGTCCTTCAAGGCCTGGCGCACCCGCGCGGCGTTCTGCCGGAACAGCGCGCAACGCACTTGGGCGCCGCTGTCCTTGAGGGTGAAGTACACATGGCCGGAAGCCGGGCGGGCGAGGTTGGAGATCTCGCCTTCGACCCAGATATTGGTGAACACGTCTTCCAGCAACACCCGCGCACGGCCGTTGAGTTGGCTGACAGTCAGGACCTCGCGGTCCAGGCCCAGGCGGGCGAACGGATCTTTAATCATGGAGAGGGATCTTTAATCATGGGCGGCAGTTTATAGGCATTCGCGCAAGGTTTGGCAGAATTGCTCCACCAACGCGCTCGGTGTGTGCGGGCAGGCCAGGGCTACGGTACTCAGGCAGTCCGGGTCGGCCAGGGGTAAAAAATGCACGGCGGCCGGGGCGATGTCCTGCATCGATTTTGGTAACAAGGCAATACCGAAGCCGGCCTGGATCAACTGCAACTGCGTGGTCTTGCGCGACATGACCCGTGCAGCCTTGGGGAAAAATCCGGCACGCATGCACAACTCGGCCGACAGATAGCTCAGCCCGCCGCGCTGGGGGTGGGGGACCGAGATAAACGCTTCGTCCTTGAGTTGGGCCAATTCGACCGGTGCCTGGCAGCGGGCTAGCGCGTGGTTCGGCGGTACGGCCAGCAGTAACTGCTCGCTGTATAAAGGCACCACACGCACGCCTTCGCGCTGGCGTAGCACCGGCAGGCGCAGTAGGCCGACGTCCAGGCGACCGTCGGCAATTTCTTCGAGTTGGGCTTCGGAGGACAGTTTGGCGATATCCATCGATACGCCGGGGCAGCGCTCCAGCCAGGTGCTGATGCCGCGCAGCAGCGCGCCGCTCATCGGCACGGTGCTCGAATGGCTCAAGCGCAGAGTGCCGACCTGGCCGTTACCCACTTGCGTCGCCATCTCGCTGGCCTTGTGCAGTTCACTCAGCAGATTGCGCGCCCGCGGGTAGAAGGCTTCACCGGCGGCGGTCAGCCGAGGCAGGCGCGCGGTGCGTTCGAACAATGGGGTGTGCAGTTGGTTTTCCAGTTCTTTGATCTGCCGGCTCAGGGCCGATTGCGCGACAAACAGGCGCTCGGCGGCGGCGCTGAAGCTGCCGCTGTCGGCGATTTCGACGAAGTAGCGCAGTTGGCGGGTGGAAATCACACGTCATGCCTTTTCGAGATGGGTAGAGGGCTTTGAAGATATTAGTCGCAACTCTCACCCGTGGCTAAAGTGATGCACCTCTCTTTCAAGGAATTGCCCATGAGCCCGGTTGAGCTGATGAGTCAGTGGTCGTTTGGCGGTACAGATTGGCTGGTGATCGGCCTGGGCGTTGCCGTGGCCTATATCGTGTTTGGCATCGCCGGGTTCGGTACGGCGCTGGTGGCGGGGCCGATCCTGCTTATATTCATGCCGCTGTCGAAGGTCATCCCGCTGCTGGTGTTGCTGGATTTCATCGCGGCCTTCGGCAACCTGCTGCAATCGCGACGGGATGTGAACAAGCCGGAGCTGTTGCGACTGCTGCCGTGCATGGCGATCGGTTGCACCCTGGGCGTGGTGTTTTTGCTCAACCTGCATTCGGATCTGTTGCTGTTGTTGATGGGGCTGTTTATCAGCGCCTACGCGATTTACACCTTGGCGGTGAAGGCCCGGCCGGCGCAACTGGCGGCGGGCTGGGCGGTTCCCATGGGCACCGTCGGCGGTTTGTTCGGTGCGTTGTTCGGCAGTGGCGGCTTTCTATATGCGATCTACTTGAGCAGTCGTTTGCCCAAGGACGCCGCGCGCGCCACGCAAAGCGCGTTGATCAGTTGCAGCACCGTGGTGCGCCTGAGCCTGTTCCTGATTGCCGGGGTGTATGCCGACATGCCGCTGTTGCTGCTGGCGGTTTGCCTGCTGCCGGCGATGGCCCTGGGGTTGTGGTGTGGGCGGCGGCTGACGTTGCGCATGTCCCGTGAGGCGTTTGTGCGATTGGTCACGTGGCTGGTGCTGGCCAGCGGCATTGCCTTGATTGGGCGGTACCTGAGTACTTGACCTGTGTCGGGCAGGGATTAAGCTGCCTGCCTTCAGGGCTTCTTCGCGAGCAAGCCCACTCCCACAGTCGATCGCATTGCAAGGTGGGAGCCGGGCTTGCCCGCGACGGCGCCAGACGTCATACCGCAGGGCTCCCATGAATTCCCAAAGCATCCTTGTCCCGAAAATCTCCACCTTGCCCGTCCACGAACCCCGTGCCCGGGCGATCGTGCGCTGGCTGGTGCGCAAGAACATCATCAAGGAAGAGCTGACCACCTGCGGGCGCACCGGCAACCGCATGGCCTACGCCCTGGCCGACGGCGCCCGCGCCGTGGTGCTGCACCCGGATGCGCTGCCGTTCAACGAACCCGTCAATGGCCTGGAAATCATCTACAAGCGTTGCATCTATACACCGGCCAAGGGTTTTCTCGAAGAAGCCGGCTGCCCGGAATGCCTCAAGGAAATCGGCGAGGCGCTGTTCGACAGCCTGGAAGAGTGGATGCCCGGCCACACCGACAACTTCACCTGCCCGCTGTGTGGGCATGAGGATGACATCAACGGTTTTCTGTTCCTGCAGGAATGTGGGTTTTCCAACCTCGGATTCATCTTCAACAACTGGGCGGAGGCGGGGTTCAAGCAGAGCTTTATCGACGAATTTGCCGATTGGTTGGACCAGAAGATCAGTTGGGTCAAAGTCGAGTTGTAGGCTGCAAGCTCAACCCTTTGTAGGAGCGAGCTGGCTCGCGAAAATCGTCAACGACAATCCGGGTAGTCTGGTTAAACGCGGTGCCTTGGTGTTCTTCGCGAGCAAGCTCGCTCCTACAGAAAAGCAGCATCTTTTCTCCATCTATCAGTATTACCAAGTTTGTCAGAGTTTTACGTTGAGACCTGAGGGGTGTCTGAGTATAATGGCGCGCTTCCATTTTCCCGCTCGGGAGCCCCCGCGATGCTGCGTATCAGCCAAGAAGCTCTGACATTCGACGACATTCTCCTAGTGCCCGGTTATTCCGAGGTGCTTCCTAACGAAGTCAGTCTCAAGACCCGCCTAACCCGTGGCATCGAGCTGAATATTCCCCTGGTTTCCGCTGCCATGGATACCGTCACCGAAGCCCGTCTGGCCATCGCCATGGCTCAGGAAGGCGGTATCGGCATCATCCACAAGAACATGACCGTCGAGCAGCAAGCTGCCGAAGTGCGCAAGGTCAAGCGTTATGAAGCCGGTGTGGTGAAAGATCCGATCACCATCGACGCTGACGCCACCGTGCGCGACCTGTTCGAACTGACCCGTCTGCACAACATCTCCGGCGTTCCGGTGCTGCACAATGGCGACCTCGTCGGCATCGTCACCTCCCGTGACGTGCGTTTCGAGAACCGTCTTGAAGTCACCGTCCGCGAAGTGATGACGCCTAAAGAGCGTCTGGTCACGGTCAAGGAAGGCGCCAACAAGAACGACGTGCGCGAATTGCTGCACAAGCACCGCATCGAGCGCGTGCTGATCGTCGACGACAAATTCGCCCTCAAGGGCATGATGACCGTCAACGACATCGAAAAAGCCAAGGCTTACCCGCTGGCCAGCAAGGATGACCAAGGTCGTCTGCGTGTCGGCGCGGCAGTCGGCACCGGTAAAGACACTGGTGATCGCGTAGCGGCCCTGGTTGCTGCCGGTGTGGACGTGGTGGTGGTCGACACCGCCCACGGTCACTCCAAGGGCGTGATCGACCGCGTTCGCTGGGTCAAACAGAATTTCCCTGAAGTCCAGGTGATCGGCGGCAACATCGCCACCGGCGCTGCCGCCAAGGCCCTGGCCGAAGCGGGCGCGGATGCGGTCAAGGTCGGTATCGGCCCTGGCTCGATCTGCACCACGCGTATCGTCGCCGGCGTGGGCGTGCCGCAAATCAGCGCCATCGCCAACGTCGCCGAGGCCCTCGAAGGCACGGGCGTTCCGTTGATCGCCGACGGCGGTATCCGGTTCTCCGGTGACCTGTCCAAGGCCATCGTCGCCGGTGCTTCCTGCGTGATGATGGGCTCGATGTTCGCCGGTACTGAAGAAGCCCCGGGCGAGATCGAACTGTTCCAGGGTCGTTCGTACAAGGCTTACCGCGGCATGGGTTCGCTGGGCGCCATGTCCCAGGCGCAAGGTTCTTCCGACCGTTACTTCCAGGACTCTTCGGCAGGCGCCGAGAAACTCGTTCCGGAAGGCATCGAAGGCCGTGTGCCGTACAAAGGCACCCTGAGCGCGATCATCCATCAACTGATGGGCGGCCTGCGTTCCTCGATGGGCTACACCGGTAGCGCCAACATCGACGAAATGCGTACCAAGCCAGAGTTCGTGCGGATCACCGGCGCCGGTATGGCCGAATCCCACGTCCATGACGTGCAGATCACCAAGGAAGCGCCAAACTACCGCGTAGGTTGAGGCTTCCAGCATAAAGTTAAGTAACCGGGGCTGTCTTATTCAGCCCCGAGTTGTTTCTGATTCATTAGACGAGACTGATCTCATGGCCCTCGACATTCACGCCCACCGTATCCTGATCCTCGATTTCGGTTCCCAGTACACCCAACTGATCGCCCGTCGCGTGCGTGAAATCGGTGTGTACTGCGAACTGCATCCGTTCGACATGGACGACGCAGCGATCCGCGAATTCGCACCGAAAGGCGTCATCCTCGCCGGCGGCCCCGAGTCGGTACACGAAGCCAACAGCCCGCGCTGCCCGCAAGCCGTATTCGACCTGGGCGTGCCCGTGTTCGGTATCTGCTATGGCATGCAGACCATGGCCGAGCAGTTGGGCGGCAAGGTTGAAGGTTCCGAGCTGCGTGAATTCGGTTATGCCCGTGTCGACGTGGTCGGCAAGAGCCGCCTGTTGGACGGCATCGAAGACCACGTCGACGCCGACGGCCTGTTCGGCCTCGACGTGTGGATGAGCCACGGTGACAAAGTCACCAAGATGCCGCAAGACTTCCACATCCTGGCCAGCACCCCGAGCTGCCCGATCGCCGGCATGTTCAACGACGAGCGTGGTTACTACGGCGTGCAGTTCCACCCGGAAGTGACCCACACCAAGCAAGGCGGGCGCATCCTGTCGCGCTTCATCCTCGACATTTGCGAGTGTGAAGCCCTGTGGACCCCGTCGAAAATCGCTGAAGACGCCATCGCCAACGTGCGTGCCCAGGTCGGCACCGACAACGTCCTGCTCGGCCTGTCCGGCGGCGTTGACTCCTCCGTGGTTGCTGCGCTGCTGCACAAGGCCATCGGTGATCAACTGACCTGCGTATTCGTCGACAACGGCCTGCTGCGCCTGCACGAAGGCGAGCAAGTGATGGCCATGTTCGCCGAGAACATGGGCGTCAAGGTGATCCGCGCCAACGCTGAAGATCAGTTCCTGAACAACCTGGCCGGCGAGTCCGACCCGGAGAAGAAGCGCAAGATCATCGGCCGCACCTTCATCGACGTATTCGATGCCCAGTCCAACAAACTGGACAACATCAAGTACCTCGCCCAGGGCACCATCTACCCCGACGTGATCGAGTCGGCCGGCGCCAAGAGCGGCAAGGCCCACGTGATCAAGTCCCACCACAACGTGGGTGGCCTGCCCGAGGAAATGAACCTCAAGCTGGTCGAACCGCTGCGTGAGCTGTTCAAGGACGAAGTCCGCCGTCTCGGCCTGGAACTGGGCCTGCCCTACGACATGGTCTACCGCCACCCATTCCCGGGCCCGGGCCTGGGTGTGCGGATCCTCGGTGAAGTGAAGAAGGAATACGCCGACCTGCTGCGTCGCGCCGACCACATCTTCATCGAAGAACTGCGCAAGGCCGACTGGTATCACAAAGTCAGCCAGGCGTTCGTAGTGTTCCAGCCGGTGAAATCGGTGGGCGTGGTCGGTGACGGCCGTCGTTACGCCTGGGTCGTGGCCCTGCGTGCGGTGGAAACCATCGACTTCATGACCGCCCGTTGGGCACACCTGCCTTACGAACTGCTGGAAACCGTCAGCGGCCGTATCATCAATGAAATCGAAGGCATCTCGCGCGTGACGTATGACGTGTCGAGCAAGCCGCCAGCGACGATTGAGTGGGAATGATCCTGCCCTAGCAGGTAGATGCTGAATAACAGAACCCCGGCCATGTGCCGGGGTTCTGCGCATCTGAAACACGATAAATCAAACGCCGCAGCAAAAGTGTGGGAGCGGGCTTACTCGCGATAGCGGCCCGCGGCTACGTTTGAGCTTCACTCGGCCTTAGCGCCGCGCAATATCCGAAAAGTAGAACTTATCCAACGTATGCCGCGACTCGGTGTACTCGAACTGCCGCCCGTCCTGCAGAAACGTCTGGTTGCTTACCACGATCACATGGCTTTGCCCCTCAAGGTCGAGGTGTGCCTGGTCGTCTTTGCCGCGGGGCAGGGCTTCGATGGTGCGTTGGGCGTAGCTGATGTGCAGTTGCAACGTCTGTTCGATGAAGGCGTAGATCGACTGCTCGGCGATGGTGCGGTCCAGGCCGGGGATCAGGTCGGCGACGAAGTGGTTGATGTCGAGGATCACCCGTTTGCCGCCGATGCGCCGCACCCGTTTGATGCGGGTGATCAGGGTGCCGGGTTCGGCCTCGATATGCTGCAGCAGTGAGCCTTCCAGCGGGAACTGGGTGAATTCGACGACGTCGGTGTGGACGTCATCGCCCAGGTCGGCGTGGGTTTCGTGGAAGCTGACGATGCCGCCCAGTTGGAACTCGATGGGGTTGGGCGATAACACAAACGTGCCTTTGCCATGGATTTTCTGCGCAAACCCACGCTCCTGCAGCTGCTCGATGGCCCGCCGCACGGTGCCACGACTGGCCTGGTAGGCATCCATCAGTTCGGTTTCAGAGGGAAGACGGGTGCCGCGTTGCAGGCGTTCGGTGGTGATGTTGGCAAGCAGATCGGTATAGATCTGGTTGTATTTGCTCATGGGGATGGCTCTGTGCCGCGTTTGCGTTCAAGGCAGGAACCTTAGTGGCACGGCTGGGGTTTGTCCATTGGGCCCACGGAAATCTGTGGGCTGTGGCGGGGCCTGATCCAGAAAAAATAGACAATATGTAACTCGTACAGACGAGTTGTTGCTTTAACTCGTCTGTACGAGTAGTTTTGCCTTCGGCGTGCTGCCAATGACTGCCCCCCAAATAAAAAAATCAAAGTGGAAACCAAGCATGAGCCACGACTATTCGAACATCGCCCGCGAAATTCTCGAGCACCTCGGGGGCCGCGATAATCTTGAGCAAGCCGCCCATTGCGTGACCCGCCTGCGCCTGGCGCTCAAGGACCCGAGCCTGGTCAACGGCAGCGCGTTGAACCAAGTCGACCTGGTCAAGGGCTCGTTCTTTACCGGTGGGCTGTTCCAGGTGGTGATCGGCCCCGGCGAAGTGGAAAAGGTCTATGCCGCCCTGCGCGAACAGACCGGCCTCGCCGCCGCCACCATCGCCGACGTCAAGAAGAAGGGCGCCGACAAGACCAACGCCATGCAGCGTCTGGTGCGGGTGTTCTCCGATGTGTTCATGCCGATCCTGCCCGCGTTGATCATCGCCGGCCTGTTGATGGGCGTGAACAACCTGATGGGCGCCAAGGGCATGTTCATCGAGGGCAAGACGCTGCTGGAGGCCTACCCGAACCTGGATGGCCTGTGGAGCCTGATCAACCTGATGGCCAACACCTCGTTCGTGTTCCTGCCGGCGCTGGTGGGCTGGTCGGCGGCCAAGCGTTTTGGCGGCAGTGAAATCCTCGGCATCGTGCTTGGCCTGATGCTGGTCCACCCGGACCTGCTCAACGCCTGGAACTACGGCAAGGCGGTGGCCGGCCTCGATGGCCAGAGCCTGCCGTACTTCGATATTTTCGGTTGGTTCAAGATCGAGAAAGTTGGCTACCAGGGGCAGATCCTGCCGATCCTGATGGCGGCGTATGTGATGAGCGTCATCGAGAAATGGCTGCGCGCGCGGGTGCCGAATGCCATCCAACTGTTGGTCGTGCCGATCACCACCATCGTCGTCACCGGCGTGCTCGCGCTGGCGATCATCGGCCCGGTGACCCGTCACCTCGGCATCCTGATCACCCAGGGCGTGGTCACGCTGTTTGACCTGGCGCCGATGCTCGGCGGGGCGATTTTCGGTCTGTTGTATGCGCCGCTGGTGATCACCGGCATGCACCACATGTTCCTGGCGGTGGACCTGCAACTGATCTCCACCCAGGGCGGCACGTTTATCTGGCCGATGATCGTCATGTCCAACCTGGCCCAGGGCAGCGCCGCGCTGGCGGTGTTCTACATGGCGCGCAATGCGCGGGACAAAAGCATGGCCTCGACTTCCGCCGTCTCCGCGTATTTCGGCATCACTGAACCGGCGATGTTCGGCGTGAACCTGCGCTTCAAGTTCCCGTTTTATGCCGCGCTGCTGGGCTCGGCACTGGGCAGCATTTTCCTGTCGCTGAACAAGGTGCAGGCCTCGGCCATCGGGGTCGGCGGCTTGCCCGGGTTTATCTCGATCGTGCCGCATGCCATCCCGATGTTTGTGATCGGGATGGTCATCGCGATGGTCGTGCCGTTTGTTCTGACCTGTGCATTGAGCATGAAGATCGTGCGGCCTGGGTATCGCGTTGCCTGAATTACCGCGTTCGCGAGCAAGCCCGCTCCCACAGTTGAATGCGTTCCCCCTGTGGGAGGGGGCTTGCTCCCGATGAGGCCCGAGCGGCGGGTACACAATTTTACTGAAGGAACCCACCATGCAAAACTGGCAACACTCGGTGATCTACCAGATCTACCCCAAAAGCTTTCACAGCCACGCGGGTAACGCCACCGGTGACCTGCTGGGTATCGTGGACAAACTCGACTACCTGCAATGGCTGGGCGTTGACTGCCTGTGGATCACCCCGTTCCTGCGCTCGCCGCAGCGCGACAACGGCTACGACATCAGCGACTACTACGCCATCGACCCGAGCTACGGGACCATGGCCGATTGCGACCGGCTGATCAGCGAAGCGGCCAAGCGCGGCATCAAGTTGATGCTCGACATCGTGGTCAACCACACCTCCATCGAGCACGAGTGGTTCCAGCAGGCGCGCAGCAGCCTCGACAACCCGTACCGCGACTTCTATATCTGGCGCGACCAGCCGAACAACTGGGAATCCAAATTCGGCGGCTCGGCCTGGGAATACGAAGCGCAAACCGGCCAGTACTTCCTGCACCTGTTCGATCACACCCAGGCCGACCTGAATTGGGACAACCCCAAGGTGCGCGCCGAGGTGTTCAAGCTGATGCGTTTCTGGCGCGACAAAGGCGTCGGCGGTTTCCGCCTGGATGTGATCAACCTGATCTCCAAGCCCGCCGATTTCCCCGAGGACGCCAGCGACGGTCGGCGTTTCTACACCGACGGTCCGAACGTACACGCGTACCTGCAGGAAATGCACCGCGAAGTCTTCGCAGGCCATGACCTGATCAACGTCGGCGAGATGTCATCCACCAGCCTGGAACACTGCATCCGCTACTCGCGGCCGGAGTCCAAAGAACTGTCGATGACCTTCAACTTCCACCACCTGAAAGTCGACTACCCGAACCTGCAGAAGTGGGTGAAGGCCGACTTCGATTTCCTGCAGCTCAAGCAGATCTTTTCCGACTGGCAACTGGGCATGCAGGCCGGCGGCGGTTGGAACGCGCTGTTCTGGTGTAACCACGACCAGCCACGGGTGGTCTCGCGCTTTGGGGATGACGGTGAGCATCGTGTGGTCTCGGCCAAGATGCTCGCCACGGCGCTGCACTTCCTGCAGGGCACGCCGTATGTGTACCAGGGCGAGGAGTTGGGCATGACCAATCCGGGTTTCGACACGATCGAGCAGTACCGCGATGTCGAAACTCTCAACATCTACCGCCTCAAGCGCGATGCCGGTGAGTCCGAGGCGTCGAGCATGGCGGCGATTATGCAGAAGTCGCGGGACAACGGGCGCACGCCGATGCAGTGGAATGCCCGCCAGCATGCCGGTTTCAGCAGCGGCGAACCGTGGATCGGCATCCCGGCCAACGCGGCGCAGATCAACGTCGACAGCCAACGGGATGACCCGGATTCGGTGCTGCATCACTACCGCAGCCTGATCGCCCTGCGTCGCCAGGAACCGCTGATTCAAGACGGCGTTTACTGCGAACTGTTGCTGGGCCACCTCCAGGTCTGGGCCTACCTGCGCGAAGGCCATGGCGAGCGCCTGCTGGTGCTGAACAACTTCTACGGCAAACCCTGCGAAATCCAGCTGCCCGATCACGTCCTCAACGCCGCTACCCGACAACGCCTGCTGATCAGCAACTACCCCGATTGCCAGGTCAGCACGGGCCCGCTGCTGTTGCGGCCTTACGAATCCTTCGTGCTGCACCTCAAGGACTGACGGCTGGAACGTCGTTGCAACTGCCCCGCGCGACGCGAAGCAGAAGGTCAATTCCCGGTGTGGGAGCACCGGGCGCTTCACACAAACATAATAAAAATATCGGAGTACTTCATGAAAACAACAATAAAGCTGGGCCTCGTTGCATCGTGTCTGAGCCTGCCGTTCGGCGCTCAGGCCCTGGAGTTTGCCGGTTACTTGCGTAGCGGCGCGGGGACGTCGACCGGCAGTGGCAAGCAGCAATGCTTCCAACTGCCGGGCGCGCAATCCAAATACCGGTTGGGCAACGAATGCGAACAGTACGCCGAACTGGAACTGCGCCAGGACCTGCTGACCCTCGACGACGGCTCCGTGCTCAGCGTCGACGCCATGGCTTCGCTCTACAACAAGTACGACCGCGCGCTTAAATTCCAGGGCGAAGACAACGGCTCGGCGCGCATGCCGCAGATGTATGCACAGTGGTCCAACCTGCCCAGCCTCAACGGCGGCTCGCTGTGGGCAGGGCGGCGTTACTACAAGCGTAACGACATCCATATCTCCGATTTCTACTACTGGAACCAGAGCGCCACGGGCGGCGGCATCGAGGATGTGCTGATTGGCGACCTGAAATACAGCTACGCGCTTTCGCGCAAGGACAACCTGTACCAGAAGGAATACGCCACGCGCCACGACTTCAACGTGGCCGGCTTCAAGACCAACCCCGGCGGCGAGCTGGAACTGGGCTTGAGCTACATCGAAAAAGCCGGTGGGCGTGATGCCAACAGCGGTTGGGCGCTGACCGCGCAACATGTGCAAAAACCTTTCCTCGGCGGCAAGAACAAGTTCGCCCTGCAGTATGGCGAAGGTCCCGGCACCGGCCTTGGCTACACCGGCAATACGGCCCTGGATAACAGCAGCAAAAGCTACCGCGCCGTGGAGTTTTTCGACTGGCAGGTGACCCCGCGTTTCGGTGGGCAGATCGAGGCCGTGTACCAGAAAGACATTCGCCCCGGCAGCCAGGACCAGACCTGGATGTCCATCGGTGTGCGCCCGGCCTATGCCATCAGTGAACAGTTCAAACTGGTCACCGAGCTTGGTCATGATCAGGTCGACGCCACCGGCGGTACGCGCAAACTGAGCAAATTCACCTTCGCCCCGACCTGGTCGCCCAAGGGCCCGGATTTCTGGGCGCGCCCGGAAGTGCGTCTGTACTACACCTATGCGAGCTGGAACGCAGCGGCCAAACGCGCGGCGAATGAGCTGGCGGCTGGGTCGGCGTTGTCTGACACCGGCGCCTACGGCACCGCGCGGCATGGCTCGAATATCGGTGTGCAAGTCGAGTACTGGTGGAAGTGAATCTTCGGATGTAGACAGGCTTAAACGTGGCAGGGGGCAAGCCCTTCCCACATTTGATCTTTGTCACCTCGGGATGTGTATCCACCCAATGATTTTTACAGAACAAAACAGCAGGTGAAGTCATGACCGCAACTCAACCCCTGGAATTGCTTGCGCCCTTGTCGGGCGTGCTGCTGGCACTGGACAAGGTCCCCGACCCGGTATTCTCCAGCCGCCTGATCGGCGACGGCCTGTGCATCGACCCGACCTCGCAGACCCTCTGCGCACCGTTGGCCGGGGTGATCAGCAATATCCAGGACACTGGCCATGCGGTGAGCATCACGGCTGACAATGGCGTCCAGGTGCTGCTGCATATCGGCCTGGACACCGTGAACCTGGCGGGCAAGGGGTTCAGCCGTTTGGTCGGGGAAGGCCAGCGGGTGGAGGCCGGGCAGCCGTTGATCGAGTTCGACGCCGACTACGTAGCGCTCAATGCCCGGAGCCTGTTGACCTTGATGCTGGTGGTCAGCGGCGAGCCGTTTGCGCTGCTGGCGTCGGACAGCGGCCCGGTCACGCTGGGCCAGCCGCTGGTGCGCCTGTCGCCAGGCGAGACGGCTGAAACCGAGGACGAAGAGGAGGGCGACGCACTGTTCTCCAAACCGTTGACGTTGCCCAATGCCAACGGTTTGCACGCGCGCCCGGCGGCGGTGTTTGCCCAGGCGGCGAAGGGGTTCGACGCCAGTATTTACCTGCACAAGCAAACCCAGAGCGCCAACGCCAAGTCGCTGGTGGCGATCATGGCACTGCAAACCGTGCAGGGCGACACCTTGCAGGTGAGCGCGGCGGGAGAGGATGCCGCCGCGGCGATCAAGGCGTTGGTGGCGCTGTTGGCCGAGGGGTGCGGCGAGAGCGTCGCGGCGCCGGTCGAGGGCGTCGAACCGCGTGTGTCGCTGGCGTCCACGAGCCTGCTGCGGGGCGTGTGTGCGTCGCCGGGCTCGGCGTTTGGCCAGGTGGTCCAGGTGGCAGAGCCGGCGCTGAGCATTCCCGAAACGGGCGGCGGCGAAGCACTCGAACGCGCGGCGTTGGACCGTGGCCTGCACGCCGCTACCGAGGCCTTGCAGAGCTTGCAGGCCAAGGCGGTCGGCAGTGCCCAGGCGCAGATCTTCCGCGCCCATCAGGAACTGCTCGAAGACCCGACCCTGCTGGAGCAAGCCCACGACCTGCTGGCCGTCGGCAAAAGCGCCGCCTTTGCCTGGAACAGCGCCACGCTCGCCACCGCCCAACTGTTCCAGGGCCTGGGCAATGCCCTGCTCGCCGAACGTGCGGCGGACCTGGCCGACGTCGGCCAGCGCGTGCTGAAACTGATCCTCGGCATTCACGACCGCGCCTGGGAACTGCCCGAGCGCGCGATCCTGATCGCCGAGCAACTGACGCCGTCGCAGACCGCCAGCCTCGACACGCACAAGGTGCTCGGGTTCGTCACCGTCGGCGGCGGGGCGACCAGCCACGTCGCGATCCTCGCCCGGGCGCTGGGGCTGCCGGCGATTTGCGGGGTGCCGCCGCAGGTGCTGGCGTTGGCCGACGGTCGGCAGGTGTTGCTGGACGCCGACAAGGGCGAGTTGCACCTGGACCCGGACCTGGCCGAGATCGAGCAATTGCAGGCCACCCACCGGGAGCAAATAGCGCGGCGCCAACGCGATGTCGCGCAGGCACGCCTGGCGGCCATCACCCGCGATGGTCATCACGTCGAAGTCACGGCCAACGTCGCGTCGCTTCAGGAGGTCGAGCAATCCCTGAGCCTGGGCGGCGAAGGCGTGGGGCTGCTGCGATCAGAGTTTCTGTACCTGGACCGCCATCGCGCACCGAGCCCCGAGGAGCAAGCCGGCACCTACAACGCCATCGCCCGCGCCCTGGGCCCGGAGCGCAACCTGGTGGTACGCACGTTGGATGTCGGCGGCGATAAGCCGTTGGCCTATGTGCCGATGGATGCCGAGACCAACCCGTTCCTGGGCTTGCGCGGTATTCGTTTGTGCCTGGAGCGCCCCGAGTTGTTGCGCGAACAGTTCCGCGCGATCCTCGCGAGTGCCGGGTTGACGCGGCTGCACATCATGCTGCCGATGGTCAGCCTGCTCTCGGAGCTGCGCCTGGCGCGCACGATGCTTGAAGAGGAAGCGTTGGCGCTGGGGCTCACCGAGCTGCCGAAGCTGGGCATCATGATCGAAGTGCCGTCCGCGGCCTTGATGGCGGACGTGTTCGCGCCCCATGTGGACTTTTTCTCCATCGGCACCAACGACCTGACCCAATACACCCTGGCGATGGACCGCGATCACCCGCGCCTGGCCAGCCAGGCCGACAGCTTTCACCCGGCGGTGCTGCGTCTGATCGCCACCACCGTCAAGGCCGCCCATGCCCATGGCAAGTGGGTTGGCGTGTGCGGGGCGCTGGCGTCTGAAGCGTCGGCGGTGCCGGTGTTGATCGGGCTGGGGGTGGACGAGCTGTCGGTCAGCGTACCGCTGATCCCGACCATCAAGGCCACCGTGCGCGAGCTGGACCTGGCGGACTGCCAGATCATCGCCCATCAGGTGCTCGGCCTTGAAGAAGCCGCGCAGGTGCGCGAGGCCTTGCGCCTGTACCACGCGGCCACCGTTGAAACCTCACCTGTCGTGGAGCACTGAGCATGTTCGAGAAATTGCAGCGGGCGTTCTGGAAAGCCCTGACCCCGGACTTGATCGCCGAAACCGTCGCGGCGCCTGTGCCGGCGGCGGAGAACCTGTTGTCCGCCGATGTGCTGAATGCCCTCGGTGGCGCGGATAACCTCCAGTCGCAACAGCGCGTGGCGCTGACGCGGGTGCGTGTGCAACTGCGGGATGCGGCGCGGGTGGATGCGGCGGCGTTAAAGGCAGCGGGAGTGTCGGGAGTGATGGTGCTGGCGGGTGGGATCGTGCATCTGATCACTGGTCTTCAAGGCCAGTAGCGATTCAAATGTGGGAGGGGGCTTGCCCCCGATGGCGGTGGGTCAGTTATAAACAAGCTGACTGTCACACCGCTATCGGGGGCAAGCCCCCTCCCACATTGGGCGGTGGTGTTTGGGGGCTTCGGGTTTACAGCTGCGGGTTCTCTTCCGGCGGCTTGGTCTTGTTGACCCCTGGCACATGCAGGTTGCCTTCGACTACCTGGTTGCCTTCCAGTTGTGGCTGGGTCACCCAGGTGAGGATGTCGTAGTAGCGCCGGATGTTCGCCACGAAGTGTACCGGCTCGCCGCCCCGTGCATAGCCGTAGCGGGTCTTGCTGTACCACTGCTTCTGCGACAGGCGCGGCAGCATTTTCTTCACGTCCAGCCACTTGTTCGGGTTCAGGCCGTCCTTCTGCGCCAGCTTGCGCGCGTCGTCCAGATGCCCGGTGCCCACGTTGTAGGCGGCCAGGGCAAACCAGGTGCGGTCCGGCTCGGCGATATCGTCGTCCAGCTCGTCCTTGATCTTCGCCAGGTACTTGGCGCCGCCCATGATGCTTTGCTTGGCGTCCAGGCGGTTGGACACGCCCATCGCCTGGGCGGTGTTCTGGGTCAGCATCATCAGGCCGCGCACGCCGGTCTTGGAGGTGACCGCCGGTTGCCAGAGTGATTCCTGATAGCCGATGGCGGCCAACAGGCGCCAGTCGACCTTTTCTTCCTTGGCGAAGGTCTTGAAGTGTTTCTCGTACTTGGGCAGGCGCTGCTGCAAGTGCTGGGCGAAGGTGTAGGCGCCCATGTAGCCGAGTACATCGACGTGCCCGTAATAGCGATCTTTCAGGCGCTGCAAGGTGCCGTTTTTGCCGACCTTGTCCAGGTAGCTGTTGACCTCGTTGAGCAGGCTGTTGTCTTCGCCGGCGGCCACGGCCCAGCTTTGGTTGCTGGCATCGCCGAGGTCGAACGCCACGCGCACGTTGGGAAAGTACACCTGGTTCATCGCCACTTCGTTGGAGTCCACCAGGGTCAGGTCGATCTGGCCCTCGTCGACCATGCGCAGCAGGTCGACCACTTCAACGGCGTCGGATTCTTCGTATTCGATCGCAGGGTTCTGCTTTTTAAGCTCGGCCAGTTGTTCGGCGTGGGTGCTGCCCTTGAGCACCATGATCTTCTTGCCCGCCAGGTCTGCCGCGTTGGTGGGGCGCGACTGGCCGTTGCGGTAGATGATCTGCGGGGTAACTTCCAGGTACGGGTGGGAAAAGCGTACCTGCTGCTTGCGTCGCTCGCTGCTGACCAAGCCGGCGGCGGCGAGGACCGGGCCGTTGGGTTTGCCCAACTGGCCGAACAGGTCGTCGAGGTTGTCGGCGGTCTCGATTTCCAGCTTCACCCCCAGGTCGTCGGCAAAGCGCTTGACCAGTTCGTATTCGAAACCGGTTTCACCGTTGCGGTCCTGGAAATACGTGGCCGGGCTGTTCCGGGTAATCACCCGCAATACGCCATCCTCCTTGATTCGCTCGAGCGTGCTGGGCTTATCAACACAGGCGCTGAGCATCAGGAAGAGTCCGGTGGCGATGAGCCATTTGGCGCATCGCGGGCGCAAAGCAGTTGGGGAGAACATCTGCGCAGTATACGCAAACGGCCCACGGCGCCATATCTCGACAGCGGGGGACTTGTCTGCTAGCCGCCTTGAAACTGTGCTGCAGCCCGCAGAAACGTGGCTTGGCGAGCGATTGTGACGGTTAAAATAACTGTGCCCGCCGCCCCGGATAACGCCCCGACACCTTACAAACCCAGCCAACTGACGTTCGGCAGCGGCCAGCGTTAGTGTTTCGGGTGCCGTTGACGACGGTTTACGTTAGAATGCACGGCCTCAAAGCACACCCCTTCCCGAGGCTGTCCCGAAGATGTTGATCCTGCGCGGCGCTCCTGCCCTTTCTGCCTTTCGCCACAGCAAACTCCTTGAGCAACTGAGCCAGAAGGTTCCAGCTGTTACAGGCCTGTATGCTGAATTTGCTCATTTCGCCGACGTGACCGGCGTCTTGACCGCCGACGAACAGCAAGTGCTGGCACGCCTTCTGAAGTACGGCCCAAGCGTTCCCGTTCAAGAGCCGACTGGCCGCTTGTTCCTGGTTCTGCCGCGGTTCGGCACCATCTCGCCCTGGTCGAGCAAGGCCAGCGATATCGCCCGCAACTGCGGCCTGGAAAAAATCCAGCGCCTGGAACGCGGTATTGCCTTCTATGTCGCGGGCCAGTTCAGCGAGGCCGAAGCCGAGCTGATCGCCGGCAGCCTGCACGACCGCATGACCCAGATCATCGTCAGCCAGCTGGAACAGGCCGGTGCTCTGTTCAGCCACGCCGAGCCCAAGCCGCTGACCGCGATTGACGTGCTCGGCGGTGGCCGCGCCGCCCTCGCGAAGGCCAACACCGAGCTGGGCCTGGCCCTGGCCGAAGACGAGATCGATTATCTGGTCAACGCCTTCAACGGCTTGAAGCGCAACCCGCACGACATCGAACTGATGATGTTCGCCCAGGCCAACTCCGAGCACTGCCGTCACAAGATCTTCAACGCCAGTTGGGACATCGACGGCGAAAGCCAGGAAAAAAGCCTGTTCGGCATGATCAAGAACACCTACGTGATGCACAGCGAAGGCGTTCTGTCGGCTTATAAGGACAACGCTTCGGTCATCGTCGGCAGCGTCGCCGGCCGTTTCTTCCCGGACCCTGAAACCCGCCAGTACGGCGCGGTGCAGGAACCGGTACACATCCTGATGAAAGTCGAGACCCACAACCACCCGACCGCGATTGCCCCGTTCCCGGGCGCAGCCACCGGTTCCGGCGGCGAGATCCGCGACGAAGGTGCTACCGGCCGTGGCGCCAAGCCCAAGGCCGGGCTGACCGGTTTTACCGTGTCCAACCTGCAGATCCCGGGCTTCGAACAGCCGTGGGAAGTGCCCTACGGCAAGCCGGAGCGCATCGTCACCGCGCTGGACATCATGATCGAAGGCCCGCTGGGCGGCGCCGCGTTCAACAACGAATTCGGCCGTCCGGCGCTGACCGGTTATTTCCGTACCTTCGAACAGTCCATCACCACCCCGCGTGGCGACGAAGTGCGCGGTTACCACAAGCCGATCATGTTGGCCGGCGGCATGGGCAACATCCGTGAAGAACACGTCAAGAAAGGCGAGATCCTGGTCGGCTCCAAGCTGATCGTGCTCGGCGGCCCGGCGATGCTGATCGGCCTGGGCGGCGGCGCGGCTTCCTCCATGGCCACCGGCACCAGCTCGGCGGACCTGGACTTCGCTTCCGTACAGCGCGAAAACCCAGAGATGGAGCGCCGCTGCCAGGAAGTCATCGACCGTTGCTGGCAGTTGGGCGACAAGAACCCGATCAGCTTCATCCACGACGTCGGCGCTGGCGGTTTGTCCAACGCCTTCCCGGAACTGGTCAACGATGGCGAGCGTGGCGGCCGTTTCGAACTGCGCAACATTCCAAACGACGAGCCGGGCATGGCCCCGCACGAAATCTGGAGCAACGAGTCCCAGGAACGCTACGTCCTGGCCGTCGGCCCTGAAGACTTCGCGCGCTTCCAGGCCATCTGCGAACGTGAGCGTTGCCCGTTTGCCGTGGTCGGCGAAGCCACTGCCGAGCCGCAACTGACGGTCACCGACAGCCACTTCGGCAACAGCCCGGTGGACATGCCGCTCGAAGTGCTGCTGGGCAAAGCCCCGCGCATGCACCGCTCGGCGGTACGTGAAACCGAGCTGGGCGATGACTTCGACCCAAGCACACTGGAATTGGCTGACAGCATCGAACGCGTGCTGCACCACCCGGCGGTCGCGAGCAAAAGCTTCCTGATCACCATCGGCGACCGCACCATCACCGGCCTGGTTGCCCGTGACCAAATGGTCGGCCCATGGCAAGTGCCGGTGGCCGACGTTGCCGTCACCGCCACCAGCTTCGACGTCTACACCGGTGAAGCCATGGCCATGGGCGAACGCACGCCGCTGGCCCTGTTGGACGCTCCGGCGTCGGGCCGCATGGCCATTGGTGAGACCCTCACCAACATCGCCGCGTCCCGTATCGGCAAGCTGTCCGACATCAAGTTGTCGGCCAACTGGATGTCCGCTGCCGGTCACCCCGGCGAAGACGCGCGCCTGTACGACACCGTCAAGGCTGTCGGCATGGAGCTGTGCCCGGAACTGGGGATCACCATTCCGGTGGGCAAGGACTCCATGTCCATGGCCACCCGCTGGAACGACGAAGGCGTGGACAAGAGCGTCACCTCGCCGCTGTCGTTGATCGTCACCGGTTTCGCGCCGGTCACCGACATCCGCCAGACCCTGACCCCGCAACTGCGCATGGACAAGGGCACCACCGATCTGATCCTGATCGACCTGGGCCGTGGCCAGAACCGCATGGGCGCTTCGATCCTCGCGCAAACCCATGGCAAGCTCGGCAAACACGCGCCGGACGTCGATGACGCCGAAGACCTGAAAGCCTTCTTCGCCGTGATCCAGGGCCTCAACGCCGACGGCCACCTGCTGGCCTACCACGACCGTTCCGACGGTGGTCTGTTGACCAGCGTGGTCGAGATGGCCTTCGCCGGTCACTGCGGCTTGAACCTGGTGCTCGACAGCGTTGCCGAGGACGCCTCTGAACTCAACGGCATCCTGTTCAACGAAGAGCTGGGTGCGGTGATCCAGGTGCGCCAGGACGCGACGCCAAACGTATTGGCACAGTTCAGCGCCGCCGGCCTGGGCGATTGCGTAGCCGTAATCGGCCAGCCGATCAACAACGGTCAGATCGACATCGTCTTCAACGGCGACACCGTGTTCGAAGGCCAGCGCCGTCTGCTGCAACGCCAGTGGGCCGAGACCAGCTACCAGATCCAGCGCCTGCGCGATAACGCCGACTGCGCCGAGCAGGAATTCGACGTGATCCTGGAAGAAGACAACCCGGGCCTGAGCACCAAGCTCAGCTTCGACGTCAACCAGGACATCGCCGCGCCGTACATCAAGAAAGGCATTCGCCCACAGGTTGCCGTACTGCGTGAGCAGGGCGTCAACGGTCAGGTGGAAATGGCGGCCGCATTCGACCGCGCCGGCTTCAATGCGATCGACGTACACATGAGCGACATCCTCGCCGGTCGCGTCGACCTCAATGAGTTCAAAGGCCTGGTGGCCTGCGGCGGTTTCTCCTACGGCGACGTGCTGGGTGCCGGTGAAGGCTGGGCCAAGTCGGCCCTGTTCAACAGCCGTGCCCGCGACGCGTTCCAGGGCTTCTTCGAGCGCAACGACAGCTTCACCCTGGGGGTGTGCAACGGTTGCCAGATGATGTCCAACCTCCACGAACTGATCCCGGGCAGCGAGTTCTGGCCGCACTTCGTGCGTAACCGTTCCGAGCAGTTCGAAGCCCGTGTCGCCATGGTGCAGGTGCAGGAGTCCAACTCGATCTTCCTGCAAGGCATGGCCGGTTCGCGTATGCCAATCGCCATCGCCCACGGTGAAGGCCATGCCGAGTTCGCCAGCGAAGAAGCCTTGCTCGAAGCCGATGTGTCCGGTTGCGTCGCCATGCGTTTCGTCGACAACCACGGCAAGGTTACCGAAAGCTACCCGGCCAACCCGAACGGCTCACCGCGCGGGATCACCGGCCTCACCAGCCGCGACGGTCGCGTCACCATCATGATGCCGCACCCGGAGCGTGTATTCCGCGCCGTGCAGAACTCGTGGCGCCCGGAAGAGTGGAACGAAGACGGCGCGTGGATGCGGATGTTCCGCAACGCGCGCGTGTGGGTGAACTAAGGCGGTGTACAAGCTCAGCTTCTTCGTGCCCGGCAGCCATGTGGAGGCGGTGAAAGCCGCCGTCTTCGCAGCCGGCGGCGGGCGCATCGGCGACTACGACAGCTGCGCCTGGCAAGTGCTGGGCCAGGGCCAATTCCGCGCGTTGGACGGCAGCCAGCCGTTTCTCGGGCAAGTCGGCCAGGTTGAAGTGGTTGAAGAGTGGAAGGTTGAGCTGGTGGTGGCGGATGAGCTGATCGTGGCTGTTGTGGCTGCGTTGAAGCTGAGCCATCCCTATGAGACACCGGCGTATGAGGTGTGGCGGTTGGCGGATTTCTGATTCGTTGATTGCATGAACGAGAAACCCGCTGGGCCAGTTTGGGCAGTGGGTTTTTTGTTGGCTGTAAGGGCCTCATCGCGGGCAAGCCCCCTCCCACATTTACCCGCATTCCAGCGTTGGAACTCGGTCAAATGTGGGAGGGGGCTTGCCCGCGATGAGGCCAGAACAACCACTACCTCTCTTAAACCCTGGCGCCGACCTCATGGACGCTGACCAGTCGCTCCAATACCTCACTCAAGCCCGAGGCCTTGTCACCAATCAGCAGGTGCCAAACACCGCTATCAAGTTGGCTGACGCCTTGGCAACCAAGTGCCGTCAGTTGAGCCTCGGACACCACCGAATCATCCCCCAATTCCACCCGCAACCGGGTCATCGCCACCGCTTCCAGCTGGCGCACATTCCCCCGGCCGCCCAATGCGCTCAGCCATTGCTCGGCTTCCTGCACATTGACCGCGACCGGTTTATCCACCGGCGCGCCGGCCACAAACGCTGGCATCGCCAGGCGAATCTCATCGGCAATGCTGTCGGCCATCGGCCCGACCACCACCTGCAAACTGCCGCCGTTGCCCGGCCGCACCACGGCCATCGCGCCGAGGGCTTTCAACTGTGCATCCACCGCTTTGTTGCGGTCGACCATGTCCAGGCGCAGGCGCGTGGTGCAAGCCCCGACGCTGAGCAGGTTGTCCGCCCCTCCCAGCGCGTGGATGTAAGCCGTGGCGCGCTGGTTATCGCTCATCGCTTCGGCCTGCGCCACCGGGATATCTTCGCGGCCCGGTGTCTTCAGGTTGAAGCGGCGGATGCAGTAGCTGAACACGCTGTAGTAAATCGCCGCATAAGCCAGGCCGACCGGTACGACCAGCCAACCGTTGGTGGACTTGCCCCAGCCCAGCACCATGTCGATAAAGCCGCCGGAGAAAGTAAACCCGAGGTGGATATCCAGCAGGTTGGTGACCGCCATCGACAGCCCGGTCAGCAGCGCATGCAGCAGGTACAGGAACGGCGCGAGGAACATGAAGGCGAATTCGATCGGTTCGGTCACGCCGGTCAGGAACGAGGTCAGCGCCATCGACAGGAAAATCCCGCCCATCACTTTGCGTCGTTCCGGCAGGGCGTTGCGGTACATCGCCAGGCATGCGGCGGGCAGGCCGAACAGCATCACCGGGAACATGCCGGTCATGAACTGGCCACCTTTCGGGTCACCGGCGAAGTAGCGGGTCAGGTCGCCGGTCACCACCGCGCCGGTCACCGGGTCGGTAAAGCTGCCGAACACGAACCACGCCATGTTGTTGAGGATATGGTGCAGGCCGGTGACGATCAGTAGGCGGTTGAACACGCCAAACACGAAGGCCCCCAGGCTGCCGCTTTCCATCAGCAACACGCCGAAGCTGTTGATGCCGTGCTGGATCGGCGGCCAGATCAGGCCAAAGATCACGCCCAGGCCGACCGCGCTGAACCCGGTGACAATCGGCACGAATCGCCGCCCGCCGAAGAACGCCAGGTACTCCGGCAGCTTGATGTCCTTGAAGCGGTTATACAGCCCGCCCGCCATCAGGCCGCTGGCGATCCCGGCAAGCATGCCCATGTTGATGGTCGAGTCCATCACCTTGAGCGTCGAGATCATCACCAAGTAACCGATGGCCCCGGCCAAACCGGCCGTGCCGTTATTGTCGCGGGCAAAGCCCACGGCGATGCCGATGGCGAAGATCAGCGCAAGGTTGGCGAAGATCGCCTGCCCGGCGTCGTGCATCACCGCGATGTTGAGCAGGTCGGTGTCGCCCAGGCGCAGCAGCAGGCCGGCGATCGGCAGGATCGCGATCGGCAGCATCAGCGCACGGCCCAGGCGTTGCAGGCCTTCGATAAGGTGTTGGTACATGGCGTGTCTCCCTTTTCTTGTTGTTGTCAGCTCAGCGGCCAGTGGTGTTGACAGGCTTGGCGTACCGCCTTGGCGCTGCTCAGGTCGAGCAGGCCCAGGCTCAGTTGCCGGCATTGCGCCGCGTCCAGGTGGCGGACGCGGTCCTTGATTTCGCCGATCTGCGGCGGGCTGACCGACAGCTCGCTGACCCCCAGCCCGACCAACACCGGCGTCGCCAGCGGGTCGGATGCCAAGGCGCCGCACACGCCGACCCAACGCCCGTGTTTGGCCGCGCCCGTGCAGGTCTGGGCGATCAGCCGCAGCAGCGCCGGGTGCAGCGCATCGACCCGCGCGGCGAGGCCGGCGTGGTCGCGGTCCATGGCCAGGGTGTACTGGGACAGGTCATTGGTGCCGATGGACAGGAAGTCCGCATGCCTGGCCAGTTGTTCGGCCATCAGCGCGGCGGCGGGCACTTCGATCATCACCCCCAGTTCCGGGCGTTGGGTCAGTTGCAGCTCGGCGCACAGTTCATCCAGGCGTTGGCGGATCTGCAGCAGTTCGTCGACTTCGCTGACCATCGGCAGCAGGATGCGGCAGCGCGCCAGCGGGCTGACTTGCAGCAGTGCGCGCAGTTGCTGGTCGAGCACGTCGGGGCGCACCTGGGCCAGGCGAATGCCGCGCAGGCCCAGCACCGGGTTGGCCTCGACCGGCAGCGGCAGGTAGTCGAGCTGTTTGTCGCCGCCCACGTCGATGGTGCGGATGATCACCGACTTGTCGCCCATCGCATCCAGCACGGCTTGATAGGCCTGGCGTTGTTCCTGTTCATCCGGCGCGGTGCGGCGGTCGACGAAGAGGAACTCGGTGCGCAGCAGGCCGATGCCGTCGGCGCCGTTTTCAAACGCCACCTGGGCCTCGGCGCTGGAGGCGACATTGGCGGCGACTTCGATGGTCATGCCATCGCGGGTGTTCGCTGGCAGTCGGGCCTGGGTCTGTTGTTCCTGGCGACGCAGGTTCTGCGTGTCGCGAATCCGCTCGACTTCGGCGTGGCGCGCCGCGCTGGGTGCCAGCTCCAGGCGACCGTTAGCCGCGTCGAGCACCACGCGTTGGCCTTGGGGCACATCGAGCACTTCGGCGCCCAATGCCACCACGCACGGCAAGCCTTTCCCGCGGGCCAGGATCGCGACATGGGAGGTGGCGCCGCCCTCGGCCATGCAAAGGCCGGCGGCGTGTTGCGCGCTCAGTTGGAGCAGGTCCGACGGGGTCAGCTCGTGGGCGCTGACAATCGCCCCGGCAGGCAACTCGACGTGCCATGCTTCGCCGAGCAGCACGCGCAGTACCCGTTGTTGCAGGTCGCGCAGGTCGTTGGAGCGCTCGGCCAGCAACGGCTTGCCCAGGCCCAGCAACACCGCGCATTGCGCCTGGATCGCATCGCGCCAGGCGTGGGTCGCGGCGCTGCCGTGCTCGATGGCGCGGGTGGCGGTGTCCAGCAGGGCCGGGTCTTCCAGCAAGGCGAGGTGGGCGGCGAAGATGTCTTCTTCTTCGGTATTTCGGCGTTGGCGGGCGAGGTCCAGGGTGGTGCGGATTTCGCCGCGCACTTGCTCAAGGGCCGCGTCCAGCCGTTGCAACTGTTCGTCGGCGCAGTGGTTACCTGTATCGGCCGGCAACTCGATCGTGCTCAGGCGGAACAGCGGCCCGCACACCAGGCCCGGTGCCGCACAAACACCTTGCAACACACCGACCTCGGTATTCGCGCGGCGTGGAGCAGCCGCCATCGGCGTGTGAGGTTCTTCGCCGATGGCGACAGACAGCGCGGCGACCAGCGCCTGCAACGCCGCCGCACAATCCTTGCCGCGACAGGTGACACACACCTCATCGCCCTCACCGATGCCCAGCCCCATCAGGCCGATCAAGCTGTCGCACGCCGCCGACTTGCCGGCGAAGTGCAACTGCGTCTGGCTGCTGAACGCTTGTGCGGTCTTGCGGATCAATGCCGCCGGACGCGCATGCAAGCCGCCGCGATGGGTGATCCGCACGTTGGCGCTGGCTTGCGCGACGGAGTTATCCACAGCGGTTTGCAGCGCCGCGCCGGAACGCAGCGCCACGCGCGCCAGCGGTTCACCGTGTTTGACTGAGCGCAGCGGCAGCGGTGTCAGTTCGAAGCGCTCGCTGTTGGTGAGAATGATCAGGCTGACCAGGCTTTTGCACTGGCGCGCAATCCGGTCCAGATCGAACTGCATCAGCGCCTGGCCCTTGCTCACCTGCGCACCGTTCTTCACCAGCAGGGCAAACCCTTCGCCGTTCAACGCCACGGTGTCGATGCCCACATGCATCAACAGCTCGGCGCCGTTCTGCGCGCGAAGCGTCAGTGCATGCCCGGTGCGCGCGACATGGATGATCTCGCCGTCGCACGGTGCGTACAGGCTATCGTTCAGCGGATCGATGGCCAGGCCGTCACCCATGGCGCCGCTGGCGAATACTTCGTCGGGGACGTTGCCCAGGGCCAGCACCGGCCCGCTGAGGGGGGCGCCGAGGGTCAATGCATTATTGTTGTTGGACATGGGCACGGTACTCATCAGGAAATCGCGGCACGCCACTCAGTGGGTGCGGGTCACTTTGCTCAGGTGGCGCGGCTGGTCCGGGTTCATGCCACGGGCGAGCGCCAGGCCGGCGGCCATGACATAGAAACTCTGGATGGCCAGGATCGGGTCCAGGCTCGGGTGTTCGGCGCGGCTCAGCGGCAGGTCGCGTTCGGCGATATCGTCCGGCGCCGCCAGCAACACGCGGGCGCCGCGTTGGCGCATATCGGCGGCCAGGCTCAACAGGCCGGCTTGCTCGGCACCGCGTGGGGCGAATATCAGCAGCGGGTAGTTGTCGTCGATCAAGGCCATCGGCCCATGACGCACCTCGGCGCTGCTGAAGGCTTCGGCCTGGATCGCCGAGGTTTCCTTGAGCTTGAGCGCGGCTTCCTGGGCGATGGCAAAACCAGCGCCACGGCCGATGACCATCAACTGCTGGCAGTCGCGCAGGGCGTCGATGGCGTTCGTCCAATCCTGTTTGGCCGCCTCGCGCAGGCCATCGGGCAACGCACGGCAGGCGTGCAGCAGGTCGGTTTCCTGGTTCCAGTGGCCGATCAACAGCGCGCTGGCGCTGAGGGTCGCGATAAAGCTCTTGGTCGCGGCCACGCTGAGTTCCGGCCCGGCGCACAGCGGCACGTGGAATTCGCAGGCGGCTTCCAGGGGCGAGTCTTCGGCATTCACCAGCGAGATGCTCAAGGCGCCGCGTTGGCGCAGCAGGCGCAGGCTGTCGACCAGGTCCGGGCTCTGGCCCGACTGAGAGAAGCCGAATGCGACCTGGCCGCTGACCTTCAACGGCGCGTGCAGCAGGGTCACCACCGACATCGGCAACGACGCCACCGGAATGCCCACGTGCTGCATGGCCAGGTAGGCGAAGTAGCTCGCGGCGTGGTCGGAACTGCCGCGAGCGACAGTCATCGCCACGTGCGGCGGCTGACGGCGCAGGCGCTCGGCGATGTCTTGCAGGCGCGGGGCCAGGCGTTGCAGCTGCGCCGCGACCGCGTCGCTGGAGGCGAGGGCCTCTTCAAGCATTTTTGAAGACAATGGTTTCTCCTTCGACCATGACGTCGGTGAGGTGCAGGGAGCGGTCCAGGCGCACGCAGTCGGCAAAGCTGCCGGGTTGCAGGCGGCCGCGTTGTTCCAGGCCCAGGTAGTCCGCCGGAAATTGCGACAGGCGTTGTGAGGCTTCGCTGATGGGCAGGCCGATCTTCACCAGGTTGCGCAGCGCCTGATCCATGGTCAGGGTGCTGCCGGCCAGGGTGCCGTCGGCCAGGCGCACGCCGCCCAGGCATTTGGTCACGGTGTGGCTGCCCAGCTTGTATTCGCCGTCGGGCATGCCGGCGGCGGCGGTGGAATCGGTGACGCAGTACAGGCACGGGATCGCGCGCAGGGCCACGCGCATGGCGCCGGGATGTACGTGGAGCAAATCCGGGATCAATTCCGCGTACTGCGCGTGGGCCAGCGCCGCGCCAACGATGCCGGGCTCGCGGTGATGCAGCGGGCTCATGGCGTTATACAAATGCGTGAAGCTGGTGGCGCCGGCGGCGAGGGCGGCGACGCCTTCTTCATAGCTGCCCAGGGTGTGGCCGATCTGCATACGCACGCCGCGTGTACTGAGGGCGCGGATCAGGCGGTCATGCCCGGCGATTTCCGGGGCGATGGTGATCACCCGGATCGGCGCCAGGCGCAGGTAGGCTTCCACTTCTTCCATCAATGCGGTGTGGGCGAAGTTGGGTTGCGCGCCGAGTTTGCCCGGATTGATGTAGGGCCCTTCCAGGTGTACGCCGAGGACCCGGGCGCTGCCGCTTGGGCGCTGCGCGCAGAAGCTGCCGAGCTGGCCGAGCACACTGGAGATTTCATCCACCGGCGCGGTCATGGTGGTGGCCAGCAGCGACGTGGTGCCAAAGCGCACGTGGGTGCGGGTGATGGTTTCGAAGGCGTCGGCACCTTCCATGATGTCTTTGCCGCCACCGCCGTGGACGTGCAGGTCGATAAAACCCGGCAGCAGGTAGGGCAGGTCGTTGTCGGCCGGGTCGCAAGGTGCGCCTTCAATGGCGATCACCTTGCCGTGTTCATGCACCAGGCGGCCGCGAATCCAGCCATGGGGTGTGAGGATATTGTCTTCGGACATGGGCAGTTCTCTAAGGCCGCGGTGCGCGGCAAAGGCCTATCGACGCAGCTCGGCGACAAAGTCGTAGTAGTCGTTGCGGCAGTAGGTGTCGGTGATTTCGATCGGTGTGTTGTCGGCGGTGTAGCCGACACGGGTCATCAGCAGCATGGCGGTGCCGGGGGCGATGCCGACCAGCGCGGCGAACTCGTCCGAGGCGTTGATCGCCTGGATATGCTGCAGGGCGCGCACGATGGGTTTGCCGATGCCTTCGAGGTACTCGTAGAGGGACTGGCCGATGGCTTGCGGATGCGGCAGCACCGCGGCGGGCATGGTGGTCATTTCGATGGCCATCACCGTGTCGTCCGCCTTGCGCAGGCGCTTGAGCCGCGCCACTTTGTCGGTCGGCGACAGGCCCAGGCGGATCAGCTCTTCGTGGGTCGGCGCGCTGATGTCGCGTTCCAGCCACTGGGAGCTGGGCACAAACCCCTTGAGTCGCAGCATCTCGCTGAAGCCCGACAGGCGCGACAGCGGTTGTTCCAGGCGTGGCGTGATAAAGGTGCCGGAGCCTTGGCTGCGACGGATCAGGCCTTGGGCAAACAAGACTTCCAGCGCCTTGCGGGCGGTGACGCGCGAGATGTTCAACTGCTCGCTGAGGGCGCGTTCCGACGGCAGGGCCTGTTCGGATTTCCATTGGCCGGCGTGGATCGCCGCTTCCAGGTTGCGGGCCAGTTGCAGGTACAGCGGCGTGGATTGCTTGTCGTCGGGACGCAGCGTCAGGATGGGGTTCATCTGTCAGGTTTCCGATGCGGTTATTAGTGTGTTGTCGCCCGGTATTGGCCGGAAACTAATACCACTTAAATACCATGTCAATGCTGCCAAAACGCTTAGGCCCCTGGTTTCAGGGCGCACTAACGGTGTCTGGTATCAAGTGGTATTAGAGAGGTCTTTAAGGCGCGCAGAGCTGCGCAGCCTGCGGGGTAAATTGGTATTCACCGGCAGGCGCTGTCGAGGGCAGGAAACTTTTTTTAGTTAATTGACCGAGGGGCGAAGGTTACGGGCGGATCTCGACCAGGGTGCCGTCCTTGACCAGGTTCCAGACTTCGCGCATGTCGACGTTACGCATGCCGATGCAGCCGTCGGTCCAGTCCAGGGTGTGAAACCACTGCTCCGGGTACTCCGCGGTGTCGGGCGTGCCGTGGATCATGATCATGCTGCCGGGGTTCACGCCTTGGCGGCGGGCACGGGCCGAATCGCTGATATTGGGGTAGGAGATGTGCATGGACAGGTTGTAGCGGTCGCTGGTTTTGCGCCAGTCGATCCAATACAAGCCTTCCGGCGTGCGACGGTCGCCCTCGATCAGCTTGGTGCCCTTGGGGTTTTTGCCCAGGGAGATACGGTAGGTCTTGAGGGGTTTGCCATCGTTGATCAGTTGCAACTGATGGGCGGACTTGAGGACCAGAATTTTCTCGACCGTCTTGCCGCCCAGGGTTTCCAGGGTGGTGGCTGAGGACAATGTGGCGAACGACAGGCAGAGCAAAGCAAGCAACCAACGCATTAAAACGATTTCCCTTGGACGACGATCTGCCGGTTTGTTATTGGGCGGGCTGGGACAGCGGCGGCACAGCTTCGTTGCGCACCGGGAACGACCGTAGGCGACGGTCGGCGAAGAAGTATTCTAAGGTACGCCCGACTGTGCGGAAAGCCAGCTCGGACCAAGGGATATCGGCTTCGTCGAACAGTCGCACTTCCAGGCTTTCGGGGCCAGCGGCGAAGTTCAGGTCAATCAGCTCGGCGCGGTAGAACACATGCACTTGGCTGATATGCGGCACGTCGATCAGGGTGTAGAGGCTCAGGTTGCGTACATGGGCGCAGGCTTCTTCCATGGTCTCGCGCATGGCGGCCTGTTCCACGGTCTCGCCGTTCTCCATGAAACCGGCGGGCAGGGTCCAGTAACCCAGGCGTGGCTCGATGGCGCGGCGACACAACAACACTTGATCGCCCCACACCGGCACGGTGCCGGCGACGATATTGGGGTTCTGGTAGTGAATGGTATGACAGTGATCGCATACAAAACGCAGGCGTGCGTCGCCTTCGGGAATGCGTTGGGTGACCGGTTTACCGCACTGGCTGCAGAAATTCATGCTGGGGTTCCTGGAAAGTCTGCCTATCTTGGCGTGGGCGGCAGGGCCCTGCAAGTTGTCGTTTCGCGACAGCCCTTCGGTTTTGGGGTTGGGCGCCCGCGCGCTTTGGTGCATGATGCAAAGTAGCCAACAGACCGAGATGACTCATGCTGGACGAGCTACTTCGCCGGGTAAGCAATCACACACCGCAACGGCTTGAGACCGACGGGCGTTTCCCCGAGGCCGCCGTGCTGGTGCCGATTACCCGCAGTGACGAACCTGAGCTGATCCTGACCCTGCGCGCCAGCGGCCTGTCGACCCATGGTGGCGAAGTGGCCTTTCCCGGCGGGCGTCGCGACCCCGAAGACCCGGACCTGATCTTCACCGCCCTGCGCGAAGCCGAAGAAGAAATCGGCCTGCCGCCCGGCCTGGTCGAGGTGATCGGCCCGTTGAGCCCGCTGATTTCCCTGCATGGCATTCGGGTCACGCCCTACGTTGGCGTCATCCCGGACTACGTCGACTACCTGGCCAACGACGCCGAAATCGCCGCCGTCTTCAGCGTGCCCCTGGAGTTTTTCCGCCAGGACCCGCGCGAACATACGCACCGCATCGATTACCAGGGCCGCAGTTGGTACGTGCCGAGCTATCGGTTCGGCGAATACAAGATCTGGGGGCTGACGGCAATCATGATCGTCGAGCTGATCAATTTGCTCTATGACGATGCCAACATCAGCCTGCACCAGCCGCCCAAGAGCTTCATCCATCTATAAGCCATCGTTTAAATGGCCAGTCGTGAGGACATATCATGAAATACCGCCTGGGCGACGCCCGCGTCGAGACGCACCCACACAGCTGGGTGGCGCCGAATGCCACGCTGGTGGGCAAGGTCAAGCTGGAGGAGGGCGCCAATGTCTGGTTCAACGCGGTGTTGCGTGGCGACAACGAACTGATCCTGATCGGCAAGAACAGCAATGTGCAGGACGGCAGCGTGATGCACACCGACATGGGTTACCCGCTGACCCTGGGCACCGGCGTGACCATCGGCCATAACGCCATGCTGCATGGCTGCACCGTCGGCGACTACAGCCTGATCGGCATCAACGCGGTGATCCTCAACGGCGCGAAGATCGGCAAGCACTGCATCATCGGCGCCAATTCGCTGATCGGAGAAGGCAAGGAGATTCCCGATGGCTCCCTGGTCATGGGCTCGCCGGGCAAAGTCGTGCGCGAATTGACTGACGCGCAGAAGAAGATGCTCGAGGCCAGCGCTGCGCACTATGTGCATAACGCCCAGCGTTATGCGCGGGATCTGGTCGAGCAGGAAGAATGAAGCCGCCAGAGCGCCCCGTCGCCTCGCCGTGCGTGAGCATTTGCGCGCTGGATGACGACGACATTTGCACCGGCTGCCAGCGTACCGTGGAAGAAATCACGCGTTGGAGCCGCATGGACAACGCTGAGCGTCGGGTGGTGCTGGGGTTGTGTCATGAGCGGGCGCTGGCGGGTGGGTTGGTGTTTATGGCGTCCGGTAAATCCGTTGGCTGAATCATCGCTATCGGGGGCAAGCCCCCTCCCACATTCGACCGCGTTTAAACTGTAGGAACGCGGTCGAATGTGGGAGGGGGCTCGCCCCCGATGGCGCCATCCCAGACGACATCCCTGTAATTGTGTACCCTGTGCGGCATTACCCACAGGTCCATCCCCCCCATGCTCTTCCTGATCGCCTACATCAGCAGCGTCGTGCTGATCAACTTCGCCTTCTCCACCGCGCCGCACCTGGATGTGATCTGGTCCGCCTGGGGTGGCCTGGTGTTTATCCTGCGCGACATGGTGCAAACCCGCTTCGGCCACGGCGCGATTCTTGCCATGCTGGCGGCGCTGGCGCTGTCGTATATCACCTCCGACCCGTCCATCGCGCTGGCCAGCGCCACCGCGTTTGCGGTGTCCGAGTGCATTGACTGGCTGGTGTTCAGCATCACCAAGCGCCCGCTCCACGATCGCCTGTGGATAAGTTCGGCGCTGAGCATTCCCCTCGATACCTTTATCTTTTTCGGCTTGATCGGCGCGCTTACGCCTGCCGTGGTGGGCACCGCGCTGGCGTCGAAATTCGCCGGGGTCACGGCGGTCTGGCTGATCATGGCCTGGCGTATCCGCAAACGTGCCGTCGCCAACTGAAGCCAATCTGTGCAGTTCATGTAAAATGCCGGCCTTTCTCCCCATGATCCGCTCCCCTGAGGACCTGAGATGACCCGAATCGGAACTCCATTGTCGCCAACCGCGACCCGCGTTTTGCTGTGTGGCTGCGGTGAGCTGGGCAAGGAAGTGGTAATCGAACTGCAACGCCTGGGCGTTGAAGTGATTGCCGTGGATCGCTACGCCAACGCGCCGGCGATGCAGGTGGCTCATCGCAGCCATGTGATCAACATGCTCGACGGCGCGGCCCTGCGTGCGGTGATCGAGGCGGAAAAACCGCACTTCATCGTGCCGGAAATCGAAGCCATCGCCACCGCCACCCTGGTGGAGCTGGAGGCCGAAGGCTTCACCGTGATCCCGACCGCGCGCGCCGCGTCGCTGACCATGAACCGCGAAGGCATCCGGCGCCTGGCCGCCGAAGAGCTGGACCTGCCGACCTCGCCGTACCACTTCGCCGATACCTTCGAAGACTACAGCAAGGCCGTGCAAGACCTGGGCTTCCCGTGTGTGGTCAAGCCGGTGATGAGTTCGTCGGGCAAGGGCCAGAGCCTGCTGCGCAGTGCCGACGACGTGCAGAAAGCCTGGGATTACGCTCAGGAAGGCGGGCGTGCCGGCAAGGGCCGGGTGATCATCGAAGGCTTTATCGACTTCGACTACGAAATCACCCTGCTGACCGTGCGCCACATCGGCGGCACGACCTTCTGTGCGCCGGTCGGCCACCGTCAGGAGAAAGGCGATTACCAGGAATCCTGGCAGCCTCAGGCCATGAGCCCGATTGCCCTGGCGGAATCCGAGCGCGTGGCCAAGGCCGTCACGGAATCCCTGGGCGGCCGCGGCCTGTTTGGCGTGGAGTTGTTCATCAAGGGCGATCAGGTGTGGTTCAGCGAAGTGTCGCCACGCCCGCATGACACCGGCCTGGTCACCTTGATTTCCCAGGACCTGTCGCAGTTCGCCCTGCACGCGCGCGCCATCCTGGGCCTGCCGATCCCATTGATCCGTCAGTTCGGGCCTTCGGCATCGGCGGTGATCCTGGTGGAAGGGCAATCGACCCAGACCGCCTTCGCCAACCTCGGCGCGGCCCTGAGCGAGCCGGACACGGCGTTGCGTCTGTTCGGTAAGCCGGAAGTCAACGGCCAGCGCCGCATGGGCGTGGCGTTGGCGCGGGATGAGTCGATTGAAGCGGCTCGCGCCAAGGCGACCCGTGCGGCTCAGGCGGTTGTTGTAGAGCTCTAAACCGCGTCGTGCCTATCGGGGGCAAGCCCCCTCCCACATTTTGACCGCATTCCTACAGATTAAACGCGGTTAAGTGTGGGAGGGGCGGTGCGACGATTCGACTTGCCCCCGATAGCGATCTATCAGGCAACCTTGTTCAAATCGTTATCCCGCGTCTCTTTCAGGCACAGCACCGCAATCAAGCTCAGCAACGCTGCCGCCGACACATACCCGCCGACATAACTCAGCCCGCCCATCGCCACCAGCTTGGTCGCGAAGAACGGTGCCGCCGACGCGCCGACGATCCCGCCCAGGTTATACGCCGCCGAAGCGCCGGTATAACGCACGCGGGTCGGGAACAGTTCCGGCAGCAACGCGCCCATCGGCGCGAAGGTCACACCCATCAGGAACAGCTCCAGGGCCAGGAACAGCGCCACGGCCCAGGTCGAACCATGGGTCAGCAACGGCTCCATGGTGAAGCCCGACAGAATCGCCAGCAGCGCACCGACAATCAGCACCGGCTTGCGCCCGAATCGATCGCTGGCCAAGGCTGCCAGCGGCGTCGCCAGGCCCATGAACAACACGGCAAAACACAGCAAGCCGAGGAATGTCTCGCGGCTGTAGCCCAGGGTCGAAACGCCGTAGCTCAGAGAAAACGCCGTGGTGATATAGAACAGCGCATAACACACCACCATCGACGCGGCACCCAGCAGCACCGGCAGCCAATGCTGGCTGAACAGTTCCACCAACGGCACTTTTACCGGCGCTTCCTTCGCTACCGCACTGGCGAATACCGGGGTTTCATGCAGCTTCAGCCGCGCATACAGGCCGACCATCACCAGCGCCGCGCTGAGGATGAACGGGATGCGCCAGCCCCAACTGCGAAATTGCTCGTCGTTCAGGTTCATGGCCAGGATCAGGAACAGGCCGTTGGCCGCCAGGAAGCCAATCGAAGGACCGAGTTGCGGGAACATGCCGAACCACGCGCGTTTGCCCTTCGGCGCGTTCTCGGTGGCGAGCAGCGCCGCACCGCCCCATTCCCCGCCCAGTCCCAGGCCCTGGCCGAAACGCAGCACGCACAACAGAATCGGTGCCCAGGCGCCGATGCTGTCATACCCCGGCAGCAAGCCGATCAGCGTGGTACACACCCCCATCAGCAGCAACGAAGCCACCAGCGTCGATTTGCGGCCGATACGGTCGCCAAAGTGGCCGAACAGCGCCGAACCCAGCGGGCGGGCGATGAACGCGATGCCGAAGGTCAGGAACGACGCGAGCATCTGCGCCGTGCCGGAGGTTTGCGGGAAGAACACCGGGCCGATCACCAGCGCGGCCGCAGTGGCATAGATATAGAAGTCGTAGAACTCGATGGCCGTGCCGACGATGCTGGCGGTGGCGACGCGGGCGGTCGAGTTGGTCGGGGCGGCGGTCGCAGCCTCGTTATAGGTGGTGCTCATGGCGGTATCCCTGAGGGGCAGTGCGCGTTTGGACGCGGATTATTATTGGTCGAACACCCATGGATCAGGGTTGTGGGCGGAGCGGCTCGGGATGAGAGCGGACACCGGTCGTACAGGGCAAGGCAGTGCCTGGACGCGGTCCGTGCGGATAGCACGCGGTCGGGCGCGGCTTGGGTAAGCCGACCCGATTATAGGAAGGGGTTTGCGCATCCAACAAGGGGGAAAATCTGATCGTCTGCACACAGTGGATCAGTGTGGGAGGGGCGATGCGACGATTCGAAGTGTGTTCCGTCGGCGAGGCTACGTGGCAACCGGCACGCGGCTGGTGTGCCAGATCAGCACCTTGCTCACGCGGTTGTCTTCCGTCTCGAGGATTTCCAGGCGGTAGCGGCCGATCTTCAGGCACACCGCACAATCGGGAATGGTTTCCAGCGCTTCGGTCACCAGGCCGTTGAGGGTCTTGGGCCCGTCGCTGGGCAGGTGCCAGGCCAGGCTCTTGTTCAATTCGCGGATCGAGGCGGTGCCGTCGACGATGTAGCGGCCGTCCGGTTGCGCTTCGATATGCGGGTTGTCGGCACTTTGTTCGCTTTCGAATTCGCCGACGATTTCTTCGAGAATGTCTTCCAGGGTGACGATGCCCAGCACTTCGCCATACTCGTCCACCACCATGCCCAGGCGCCGCTGTTGCTTGTGGAAGTTCAGCAGTTGCAGTTGCAGGGGCGTGCTTTCCGGGACGAAGTAGGGTTCGTAGCAGGCCTCGAGCAAGGTCTCCTTGGTCAGGCTGGCATCCGGTAGCAGGTGCTGGATCAGCCGGGTGTTGAGCACGGCTTCGACCTGGTTGATGTCGCTGTGGAACACCGGCAGGCGGGTGCGCTGGGAGTTGCGCAGTTGCTCGAGGATCGCGTCGAGCGAGTCGTCCAGGTTGATGCCGTCCACTTCGCTGCGCGGCACCAGGATGTCGTTGACGGTGATGTTGTCCAGCGCGTGGATGCCGGGCATGCCGGGCGTGCGACGTTCATCTCCCTCTGGCTCGGGTTCGTCATCATGGTCGGGCTGCGGGTCGTCGCTTTTTTTCACCATGCCCGGCGGGCGGGCAAAGGGGCGCAGTAACAGCAGGCTGATGCCATTGAGCAGCCAGGCGAGGGGGTAGATAATTTTCAGCGGCACGCCCAGCAGGGCGTTGCCGAAGCCCAGCACCGCTTGCGGATGGCGGGTGGCCAGGGCGCGCGGCAGGTAATCGGCCAGCACCAGCAGGATCGTGCAGGAAACCAGCCAGCCCAGCCACGCGCCGTTTTGCGCCCAGGCGTAGATCGCCAGCAGGGTGCAAAGGATCACCACGCCAGCACGGCACAGGGTGTTGCAGAGGATCATGCTGGGGCGTGGGAAGTGCAGGCGGGCGGCGGCTTTGTCGCCCTGGCGGGTACCGGGGCGCAGGGCCAGCAGGTGTTGTTGTGCGGCTTCGATGGCGGTAAACAGCGCCGCCCACAAAATCAGCAAGGCGATTACCGCGAGCATCGGCCCTAAGGGCAAGTTGTCCATGATCGCTGCCCGTCAGATATGCAGGATGTATTCGCGAACCAGCTTGCTGCCGAAGTAGGCCAGCATCAGCAGGCAGAAACCGGCCAGGGTCCAGCGGATCGCCTTGTGCCCGCGCCAGCCAAGGCGGTTGCGGCCCCACAGCAGCACACTGAACACCACCCACGCCAGGCACGCCAGCAGGGTTTTATGCACAAGGTGCTGGGCGAACAGGTTCTCGACGAACAGCCAGCCAGAGATCAGCGACAGCGACAGCAGCGTCCAGCCGGCCCACAGGAAGCTGAACAGCAGGCTTTCCATGGTTTGCAGCGGCGGGAAGTTCTTGATCAGGCCCGACGGATGCTTGTGCTTGAGCTGATGGTCCTGCACGAGCAGGAGCAACGCCTGGAACACCGCGATGGTGAACATGCCATAGGCCAGGATCGACAGCAGGATATGCGCAAGGATGCCCGGCTCTTCGTCGATCACCTGCACCGTGCCGGTGGGGGCGAATTGCGCCAGCAGCACCGTCAGCATGCCCAGGGGGAATAGCAGCACCAGCAGGTTTTCCACCGGGATGCGTGCGCAGGCGATCAGCGTGAGGGCGATCACTGCGGCGGCGATCAGGCTGGCGGCGCTGAAAAAATCCAGGCCCAGGCCGACCGGCGTCATCAAGTGGGTGAACAGGCTCGCGGCATGGGCCAGCAGGGCGAGGACGCCAAGGCCTGCCAGCAGGCGAGTGTCGGCCTTGGCGCCTTGCGCCAGGCGAGTGCCCTGGTAGAGGGTCGCAGCGGCATATAAAAAGGCGGCGGCGAGACTGGGTAGCAAACTGGGTGACAAAGGGAGCATAAATCCTGTTAGGCAAGCCCGAAAGGCGCTGAGTTTGGCATACACCTGCGTTCCACGAAAGACTTCAGGGCCAGACAGCGGGTGTGCATGGGCGCAGTCTTCGCTATAATCCGCGACCTGCCCACGCCGCAGGCTCGCCGAGCGCTGTTTTTAATAGCGATTTATCACAGCCTGGGCCGCCATTACCTCGGTCTACCATAGGGCCTGAAAGGATCGCGCATGTTTGAAAACTTGACTGACCGTCTCTCGCAGACGCTGCGCCATGTAACCGGCAAGGCCAAGCTGACCGAGGACAATATCAAAGACACCCTGCGTGAAGTACGCATGGCGTTGCTGGAAGCCGACGTGGCCTTGCCTGTGGTCAAGGACTTCGTCAACTCGGTCAAGGAGCGCGCGGTCGGCACCGAAGTGTCCCGCAGCCTGACGCCGGGCCAGGCTTTTGTGAAGATCGTCCAGGCCGAGCTCGAAAGCCTGATGGGCGCGGCCAACGAAGACCTGAACCTCAGCGCCGTGCCGCCGGCCGTCGTGCTGATGGCCGGTCTGCAAGGTGCGGGTAAGACCACCACCGCTGGCAAGCTGGCGCGCTTCCTTAAAGAGCGCAAGAAAAAAACCGTGATGGTGGTGTCGGCCGACGTATACCGTCCGGCGGCCATCAAGCAGCTGGAAATGCTCGCGGGCGAAGTGGGCGTGACCTTCTTCCCGTCCGACCTGAGCCAGAAGCCGGTCGACATCGCCAATGCGGCGATCAAAGAAGCCAGGCTGAAGTTCATCGACGTGGTCATCGTCGATACCGCCGGTCGCCTGCACATCGACGAAGAGATGATGGGCGAGATCAAGGCGCTGCATGCCGCGATCAACCCGGTCGAGACGCTGTTCGTGGTCGACGCCATGACCGGCCAGGATGCGGCCAACACCGCCAAGGCCTTTGGTGACGCACTGCCGCTGACCGGCGTGATCCTGACTAAGGTCGACGGCGACGCCCGTGGCGGTGCCGCGCTGTCGGTGCGCGCCATCACCGGCAAGCCGATCAAATTCATCGGTATGGGCGAGAAGAGCGACGCGCTCGAACCGTTCCACCCTGAACGTATCGCTTCGCGTATCCTCGGCATGGGCGACGTGCTCAGCCTGATCGAGCAGGCCGAAGCGACGCTCGACAAGGACAAGGCCGATAAACTGGCCAAGAAACTGAAGAAGGGCAAGGGCTTCGACCTCGAAGACTTCCGCGATCAGTTGCAACAAATGAAGAACATGGGCGGCCTCGGCGGCCTGATGGACAAGCTGCCGAACATCGGCGGTGTGAACCTGGCGCAAATGGGCAATGCCCAGGGCGCGGCAGAGAAACAGTTCAAGCAGATGGAAGCCATCATCAACTCCATGACCCCGGCCGAGCGCCGCGACCCTGAGCTGATCAGCGGTTCGCGCAAGCGTCGGATCGCCATGGGCTCCGGCACCCAGGTGCAGGACATCGGCCGCTTGATCAAGCAGCACAAGCAGATGCAGAAGATGATGAAGAAATTCTCCGCCAAGGGCGGAATGGCCAAGATGATGCGCGGCATGGGCGGTATGTTGCCCGGCGGCGGCATGCCGAAAATGTAAAGTATTCGAGCGGGAGCGTGCTCCTGCTCCGCCCCACAGGGATGTGGGATCTCCAGCAAACCCGCCGTCTGGCGGGAGCTGACTTGCCGTTTTAACCGACGGCTCTATAGCAGATCTGAATGGCACGCTGATAGGCGCCAGAAAAAGACATTTGCAAAAGTCCGGATATTCCTTAGAATATGCGGCCTTTCGGGCACCTATGCCCGCTGTGCATTTAGATTTGCAGCACCGACTACAGGAACGATGTTCACATGCTAACAATCCGTCTTGCCCTTGGCGGCTCCAAAAAGCGCCCGTTTTACCACTTGACCGTAACCGACAGCCGCAACCCGCGTGACGGTTCGCACAAGGAACAGGTTGGTTTCTTCAACCCTGTTGCTCGTGGTCAAGAAGTTCGTCTGTCCGTGAACCAAGAGCGCGTAGCCTACTGGCTGAGCGTTGGTGCACAGCCTTCCGAGCGTGTTGCCAAGTTGTTGAAGGACTCGGCTAAGGCCGCAGCCTGAGCAATATGAACGCGACGCCAGCTGTTGCTGATGATTTGATCGTTATCGGCAAGATTTACTCTGTTCATGGCGTTCGCGGCGAAGTGAAGGTGTATTCCTTTACTGATCCGACTGAAAACCTGTTGCAGTACAAAACCTGGACGCTCAAGCGCGAGGGGAATGTGAAACAGGTCGAGCTGGTCAGTGGACGCGGGAACGATAAGTTCCTGGTCGCAAAGCTCAAGGGTCTTGATGATCGTGAAGAAGCTCGTCTTCTGGCCGGTTATGAGATCTGCGTGCCGCGCAACCTGTTCCCTGAATTGACCGACGGCGAGTACTACTGGTACCAGCTGGAAGGTTTGAAGGTTATTGATCAACTCGGGCAATTGCTCGGGAAAATCGATCATCTTCTGGAAACCGGCGCCAATGATGTAATGGTGGTCAAGCCTTGCGCTGGCAGCCTGGATGATCGCGAACGCCTGTTGCCCTATACCGAGCAATGCGTGTTGGCCGTCGACCTGGCCGCGGGCGAGATGAAGGTGGAATGGGACGCGGACTTCTAAGCGTGGCTAATTTGCGCATTGAAGTGATCAGTTTGTTTCCCGAGATGTTCTCCGCCATCAGCGAGTACGGCATCACCAGTCGGGCGGTGAAACAGGGGCTCTTGCAGCTCACCTGTTGGAACCCGCGAGACTACACGACGGATCGACATCACACTGTGGACGATCGCCCATTTGGCGGTGGCCCGGGCATGGTGATGAAGATCAAGCCCCTGGAAGACGCGTTGGCTCAGGCCAAGGCTGCCGCCGGGGAGAAGGCGAAGGTAATTTACCTGTCCCCTCAAGGCCGTCAGCTGAAACAGGCGGCGGTACGCGAACTGGCGAATGAGGAAGCACTGATCCTGATTGCCGGTCGCTATGAAGGCATTGACGAGCGTTTCATTGAAGCTCATGTCGATGAAGAGTGGTCGATTGGGGACTATGTCCTGTCTGGCGGTGAGCTGCCGGCGATGGTCCTGATAGATGCGGTTACACGACTGCTGCCTGGAGCTTTAGGGCATGCGGACTCCGCGGAGGAAGATTCCTTCACGGATGGTTTGCTGGATTGCCCGCACTACACCCGACCGGAGGTGTATGCGGATCAGCGTGTTCCCGACGTATTGCTAAGTGGCAATCACGCACACATCCGGCGTTGGCGTTTACAGCAGTCCCTTGGTCGGACCTATGAACGACGCGCCGATCTTCTGGAAAGCCGCTCGCTTTCTGGAGAAGAGAAGAAGCTGCTCGAGGAATACATCCTCGCGCGGGACGATAGTTAACAACGTATCGATGGTAGGTCCATTGACTTACCTTAGGAGCACAGCATGACTAACAAAATCATCCTTGCACTCGAAGCAGAGCAGATGACCAAAGAGATCCCTACCTTTGCCCCGGGCGACACCATTGTCGTTCAGGTGAAAGTGAAGGAAGGCGACCGTTCGCGTCTGCAAGCGTTCGAAGGCGTGGTAATCGCCAAGCGTAACCGTGGTGTGAACAGTGCTTTCACTGTTCGTAAAATCTCCAACGGTGTTGGCGTAGAGCGTACTTTCCAGACCTACAGCCCGCAAATCGACAGCATGGCCGTTAAGCGTCGCGGTGACGTGCGTAAAGCCAAGCTGTACTACCTGCGTGACCTGTCCGGTAAAGCAGCTCGCATCAAGGAAAAACTGGCTTAAGTCCAGCTTCCCGATGCAGAAAAAAAGCAGCCTGCGGGCTGCTTTTTTTGTGCCTGGGATTTATTGACGGGTCCGGGTCGGCGGCGCGGCTATCGCAGGCGGGCCAGCTTCCACACTTGATCATTAGTGGTCATAAAATCGATGCACGACACAAATCCAATGTGGGAGCCGACTTGCCTGCGATAGGATCTACCAGACACCTCCGTCATCTGCCTGAGCCCCCATGCCCGCCATCGACCACCCTCTGATTGACCGCTTCCTCGACGCCCTCTGGCTGGAAAAAGGCCTGTCGGACAACACCCGCCAGGCCTACCGCAGCGACCTGGCGCTGTTCAACGGCTGGCTGCAGGAAAAAAACCTCGAGCTGATCAATGCTGGCCGTGAGTTGATCCTCGATCACCTGGCCTGGCGCCTGGAGCAGAACTACAAGCCGCGCTCCACGGCACGCTTCCTTTCCGGTGTGCGTGGCTTTTATCGCTACCTGCTGCGGGAAAAGCTCATTGCCCTCGACCCGACGTTACAGGTCGACATGCCGCAATTGGGTCGGCCGTTGCCCAAGTCCTTGTCGGAAGCCGATGTCGACGCCTTGCTCGCCGCCCCGGACTTGAGCGAAGCCATCGGCCAGCGCGACCGTGCCATGCTCGAAGTGCTGTACGCCTGCGGCTTGCGGGTGACCGAGCTGATCAGCCTGACCCTCGAGCAAGTCAACCTGCGCCAGGGCGTGCTGCGGGTGATGGGCAAGGGCAGCAAGGAGCGGCTGGTGCCGATGGGCGAAGAAGCGATTGTGTGGGTCGAGCGCTACATGCGCGATGCGCGCGGCGAACTGCTCGGTGGGCGCCCCAGCGATGTGCTGTTCCCCAGCCAGCGCGGTGAGCAGATGACTCGCCAGACTTTCTGGCATCGCATCAAGCACCAGGCCAAGGTGGCGGGGATCGGCAAGAGCCTGTCGCCGCATACCCTGCGCCATGCATTTGCCACGCATTTGCTCAACCACGGCGCGGATTTGCGCGTGGTGCAAATGCTCCTTGGCCACAGTGACTTATCCACAACCCAGATCTACACCCATGTGGCACGGGCGCGCTTGCAGGATATGCACGCCAAGCACCATCCGCGAGGCTGAAAACCGCCAAATTATCCCGCCACGGGCTGCCCTGCGGCCCAACTGTGGTAGGCTTTGCCGGTTAGCAAAGGGGACGGCGTGACTTGTGATTACAGTGCCGTGTTTCCAGATCGGTGTTCGACACACCCGTCCCTGCATCTGCCTTCAGGAGTTCCCATGCGCTTGACCCAGATTATTGCCGCCGCAGCCATTGCGTTGGTTTCCACCTTTGCCGTCGCCGATGACGCTGCCGAGCAGACTATTCGCAAGAGCCTGGCCAACCTGCAACTCGACACACCGATCGAAAGCATCAGTGCCAGCCCGATGGCCGGCCTGTACGAAGTCAAGCTCAAGGGCAGCCGCGTGTTGTATGCCAGTGCCGACGGCCAGTACATTGTCCAGGGCTACCTGTTCCAGTTGAAGGACGGTAAGCCGGTCAACCTGACCGAGAAAGCCGAGCGCCTGGGCGTGTCCAAGCTGATCAACGGCATTCCGGTTGCAGAAACCGTGGTCTACCCGGCTATCGGCGAGACCAAGACGCACATCACCGTGTTCACCGACACCACCTGCCCGTACTGCCACAAGCTGCACGCCGAAGTGCCGGCGCTGAACAAGCTCGGTGTGGAAGTGCGCTATGTCGCGTTCCCGCGCCAGGGCCTCGGTTCGCCGGGCGACGAGCAGTTGCAGGCGGTCTGGTGCTCGGCCGACAAGAAAGCGGCGATGGACAAGATGGTCGACGGCAAGGAAATCAAAGCGGCCAAGTGCGCCAATCCGGTTTCCAAGCAGTTCGCCCTGGGCCAGTCCATTGGTGTGAACGGTACACCGGCCATCGTTTTGGCTGACGGCCAGGTGATTCCGGGCTATCAGCCGGCACCGCAAGTTGCGAAACTGGCGCTGAGTGCCAAATAAACCAGCATCGTCGAACCTTTGACGATCATGGCCCTTCGATAAGTCGATGGGCCATTAATTGAAAGCCGCGGTTGTGCGGCTGTTTTCCACGGCCGACCTCGCGTCGGCCGTTTCATGGGGAGTTCTTCAGTGAAACCGGTCAAAGTAGGCATCTGTGGGTTAGGGACCGTCGGTGGCGGCACCTTCAACGTACTTCAGCGTAATGCTGAAGAAATTTCCCGCCGTGCAGGGCGCGGGATTGAAGTGGCGCAAATTGCCACGCGTTCGCCAAAGCCTCAGTTCGAAACGACCGGTATTGCGATTACCAACGATGTCTTCGCCGTGGCGACCAACCCAGAAATCGATATCGTCATCGAGCTGGTGGGCGGCTATACCATTGCCCGCGAGCTGGTGCTCAAGGCGATCGAAAACGGCAAGCACGTGGTCACCGCCAACAAGGCGCTGATCGCCGTCCACGGCAACGAGATCTTCGCCAAGGCGCGTGAGAAGGGCGTGATCGTCGCGTTCGAAGCCGCGGTGGCCGGTGGTATCCCGGTGATCAAGGCGATCCGTGAAGGCCTGTCCGCCAACCGCATCAACTGGGTGGCCGGCATCATCAATGGCACCGGTAACTTCATCCTCACCGAAATGCGCGAGAAGGGCCGCACCTTCGAAGACGTGCTGGCCGAAGCCCAGGCCCTGGGTTACGCCGAAGCCGACCCGACCTTCGACGTTGAAGGCATCGACGCGGCGCACAAACTGACCATCCTTGCGTCCATTGCCTTTGGCATCCCGCTGCAGTTCGACAAGGCCTACACCGAAGGCATCACCCAACTGACCACTGCCGACGTGAATTACGCCGAAGCCCTGGGCTATCGCATCAAGCACCTGGGCGTGGCGCGCTGCACCGCGGCCGGTATCGAGTTGCGCGTACACCCGACGCTGATCCCGGCCGACCGCCTGATCGCCAACGTCAATGGCGTGATGAACGCCGTGATGGTCAACGGTGACGCCGCCGGTTCGACCCTGTTCTACGGTGCCGGCGCCGGTATGGAGCCGACCGCTTCGTCGGTGATCGCCGACCTGGTGGACGTGGTTCGCGCCATGACCAGCGACCCGGAAAACCGCGTGCCGCACCTGGCCTTCCAGCCGGATTCGTTGTCGGCCCACCCGATCCTGCCGATCGAGGCGTGCGAAAGCGCCTACTACCTACGCATCCAGGCCAAGGATCATCCGGGCGTATTGGCCCAGGTTGCCAGCATCCTGTCGGAACGTGGCATCAACATCGAGTCGATCATGCAGAAGGAAGTCGAGGAGCAGAACGGCCAGGTGCCGATGATCCTGCTGACTCACCGCGTGCTCGAGCAGCACATCAACGATGCCATCAAAGCCCTGGAAGCCTTGCAAGGCGTAGTGGGCCCGGTGGTACGGATTCGCGTCGAACACCTGAACTAACCGATTTGTTCCAGGGGCCCCGTGTGATCGGCGGCCCCTGTTCGAGAATGTTTTAGAGGAGCCAGTCATGCGTTACATCAGCACCCGCGGCCAGGCACCGGCCCTGAATTTCGAAGACGTTTTGTTGGCAGGTCTTGCCACCGACGGCGGCCTGTACGTGCCGGAAAACCTGCCACGCTTCACCCAGGAAGAAATCGCTTCCTGGGCCGGCCTGCCGTATCACGAACTGGCGTTCCGGGTGATGCGCCCGTTCGTCACCGGCAGCATTCCGGATGCGGATTTCAAAAAGATCCTGGAAGAGACCTACGGCGTGTTTTCCCACAACGCCATCGCGCCTCTGCGCCAGCTGAATGGCAATGAGTGGGTCCTGGAGCTGTTCCATGGCCCGACCCTGGCGTTCAAGGACTTCGCTCTGCAACTGCTGGGGCGCCTGCTCGATTACGTGCTGGAGAAGCGCGGCGAGCGCGTGGTGATCATCGGCGCCACTTCCGGTGATACCGGCTCGGCGGCCATCGAAGGCTGCAAGCACTGCGAAAACGTCGACATCTTCATCCTGCACCCGCACAAGCGCGTGTCGGAAGTACAGCGTCGGCAGATGACCACCATCTTCGGTGAGAACATCCACAACATCGCCATCGAAGGCAACTTCGACGACTGCCAGGAAATGGTCAAGAACAGCTTCGCTGACCAGAGCTTCCTCAAGGGCACGCGCCTGGTTGCGGTGAACTCGATCAACTGGGCGCGGATCATGGCCCAGATCGTCTACTACTTCCACGCCGCGCTGCAGCTGGGCGGGCCGGCGCGTTCGGTGTCGTTCTCGGTGCCGACCGGCAACTTCGGCGACATCTTCGCCGGCTATCTGGCGCGCAACATGGGCCTGCCGATCAACCAGTTGATCGTCGCCACCAACCGCAACGACATCCTGCACCGCTTCATGAGCGGCAACCAGTACGTCAAGGAAACCCTGCACGCCACCTTGTCGCCGTCGATGGACATCATGGTGTCGTCGAACTTCGAACGCCTGCTGTTCGACATGCACGGCCGCAACGGTGCGGCGATTGCCGGCTTGATGGACACCTTCAAAAGCGGTGGCGGTTTCAGTGTCGATGAAGAGCGCTGGACCGAAACCCGCAAGCTGTTCGACTCCCTGGCCGTGGACGATGCACAGACCTGCGAAACCATCGCAGAAGTCTATGCCCAGACCGGCGAACTGCTCGACCCGCACACCGCTATCGGCGTGAGGGCTGCACGCGAATGCCGTCGCAGCCTGGATATCCCGATGGTGATCCTCGGCACCGCGCACCCGGTCAAATTCCCGGAAGCGGTGGAGAAGGCCGGCGTTGGCAAGGCGCTGGAGTTGCCGGCGCATCTGTCCGACCTGTTCGAGCGTGAAGAGCGTTGCACCGTGCTGCCGAATGACCTGAAGGCGATGCAGGCGTTTGTCAGCCAGCATGGCAATCGCGGTAAGCCGCTGTAAGGCAAACTGCTGGCGCCCTGGCGCAGACAAAAACGCCGCTTTCCCTTCCGTGGGTCAGCGGCGTTTTTCGTTTCAGGCAGGCCCGGGTTGCTGAGCGTTATGAGAGTAGTTTCTGCGCCACGACAATCACGGTGCCGACAGCGGCGTAGAAACCCGTGGCGATACCCACGGGGTACCAGAAAGTCTCACAGGTTATCTTCAAGGACTCCGCGTTGAGCTTGCCTCGCTCGGCATGCATGCGTGAAATCTCGGCATAGATGCGAGATACGTCAGCATGCATCTTCTCCATCGACGCTTGTTGTTCGTTGTGTTCCACCATCATGTTCATCCTTAGCAATAAGGGCCTTTGACATGCACTTCTAGCTGCGTGACAGCGTGATCAGCGCTTACCGAATATAGGGTTCACACTCCGCCGCGCTGCAGGGCGAACCCTGAAACGGCCGCCCATTGCGTAAGCAGTTATGTGCGGCCGTTTTTTCGTTGTCATGTTGCAAGCGCATGCTGGATCAAGTCACTCCCTGACGGCTCCATAAACACGAAAAAGCGAACTTTCCTACGTTACAAACAGTCACTTAGGAGAGAGGCAACCCCCATTGAAACGATTGTTCCCGAACTATTGAGTGGTGATCGAAATGGAAAGTATCAGCCTATTGCTCGAAGAAGCGCTGAGCCCTTATCAGGTTACGCTGACCACCGCTGGTGTGCAGGGCGAGTGCCTGGTAACCGTAAAGAACCCTGCTGGTGCCATCGTGGTCGAGCGTGAAGTCGACCGGGCGCAACTGACCGACAAGCGCGTCCTGGTGGATGTCGTGGATTGCTTGCTGCGCGATCTGAAAATCGCCGAAGGGCGCCTGGAGCCCTCGGTCATCGCTGCCTTGCGCAATGCGGCCCAGACCCGCAGCAGCGCCCTCGCATGAAGAATTGTTTATCCGCGGAAACTTCCTACGGCGTGGCCGGTCAGATTTAGTAACAGCAAGAGCAGACATTGTGCTCCGGTGTTTGTGACTTGCTGTACTGGTCTTTGTAGGCCACGTTTAACCCCGAAGTGTCTCCCCACTCTTCGGGGTTTCTTTTTGCTCGCGATTTATCACGGGGTGGGCACTTCTTCATAGAATCGCGAATGGTCCAGCAGGTATTGCTCGCGCAGGGCCGGGTCGAGCCATGACGCGTAGGAACGCAGCAACTGCGCCTGCGGCAGGTCGCCCAGCAACTGGTTGATACGCGCCATGACCTCGCGCCCCTCGGGCGTATCCGAACAACCGATATGGATGTGCTGATAGGGCGCGGTGCCGGCAATCGGATAGAACGCCAGCCCTTCGGGATCGATACCTTGCCGCAATGCGTGATAGCGAATTTCGGTCCAGTAACCCAGTACGCCTTCCAGGCGTCCCAGACGCTGCATTTGCAGCAGGCTGCCCAAGGCGTCGGTGCCGTAGTGCATCACCCGATTGTGCGTGTCGCCTTGCTGCAACATACCGTCGATGAATGGCCCGTAGCTGCGCTCGGCGATGATGCCCAGGCGTGTGCTCTTGTCCCGTAGCATCGCGTCCAGGTCGACCTTGCCTTGCACGACAAAGGGCGCCAGGACTTCACGGTTTTGCTGGCGGACGACCACGCCATTGCTCACCACGGGAAACGCCTGGTCGGAATACACAATCCATTGGGTCCGCTCCGGCGTCCACAGCAGGGTAGGGTCGCAGGTGAGGGAGGGCGCCTGGAGCATCTGCATGCCCCGCGCACGGTTGACGTGCTGGATCTGGTGCTGATACTCCGGCAGGTGCTCCATCAGCATCGGCAACAATTCGTCGATGGCGCCCTGGCCTTTTTGCGGGCCTTCGAAGATCGTCAGCGGCGGCAGGTCGCGAACCAGCCAGATCAAGGTCTGCGCCGCCTGGGTAGGTAGCGGCAATAGCGCCAGCAAGGGCGCGCACAGGTGCAATAGCCAGCGGCGAGTCATTATCTTGAACGCGCCATCAGATCGCCCCTTGCTCACGTAAGCGGATGATGGCCGCCGCGTCATAGCCCAGCTCACCGAGTACCACGCTGTTGTGTTCGCCCAGTTGCGGCCCCACCCACTCGCAACTGCCAGGGGTGTCGGAGAGCTTGGGCACGATGCCTGGCATCTTGAAGTCCTTGCCGTCGGGCAGTTGCGCCTTGAGGAACATTTCCCGCGCCAGGAATTGCGGGTCCCCGAGCATGTCTTCGGCGCTATAGATGCGGCTGGCCGGCACCTCGGCCTTGTTGAGCTGCTCGACTACCTGTTCCAGCGGCAGCGAATTGACCCAGCGATCAATCACGCCATACAGCTCGTCGCGGCGCTCGTCACGCCCGTCATTACTGGCCAATTGCGGGTCGTTGGCCAGATCCTCACGGCCGATGGCGGACATGAAACGCTTGAAGATCGCATCGCCGTTGGCGCCGATCTGCACATGCTTGCCGTCCGCGCTGGTGTGGATCGAGGACGGTGTGATGCCGGGCATGATGTTGCCGGTGCGTTCGCGGATGAACCCGAACACATCGAACTCCGGGATCATGCTTTCCATCATGGCGAAGATGGCCTCATACAGTGCCACATCCACCACCTGGCCCAGCCCGCCGTTGACCTCGCGGTGACGCAACGCCATCAGCGCGCCGATCACCGCCCACAGGGCGGCAATGGAGTCGCCGATGGAAATCCCGGTGCGTACCGGCGGGCGGTCTTCAAAGCCGGTGATGTAACGCAGCCCGCCCATCGATTCGCCGACCGCGCCAAACCCCGGCTGGTCTTTCATCGGGCCGGTCTGGCCAAAGCCCGAGAGGCGCACCATCACCAGCTTGGGGTTCAGCGCGTGCAGGGTGTCCCAGCTCAGGCCGAGCTTTTCCAGGACGCCGGGGCGGAAGTTTTCGATCAGGATGTCGGCGTCCGTCAGCAACTGCTTGAGGATGGCCAGGCCGTCGGGGTGCTTGAGGTTCAGCGTCAGTGATTTTTTGTTGCGCGCCTGCACGAACCACCACAGCGAGGTGCCTTCGTACAGCTTGCGCCATTTGCGCAGCGGGTCGCCGCCGTCCGGGGATTCAACCTTGATCACTTCGGCGCCGAATTCGGCGCAGATGCGTGAAGCGAACGGGCCGGCGATCAGGGTGCCGAGTTCGATGACTTTCAGGCCGGCAAGCGGTTTGGCGTTAAACGACATGAGGAACCTTTCATACGCAGCACAGTGGTGTAATGCCTTTTAACATAGGCGAGTCGCGCAGGGATAAGGATGATGCAGCGCAGGATTCGTTGAATAGCCCTACCATCGGTTAGACTGCCCGCCTTTCCCTGTCTCTAGAAGCCCGTTCATGGCCCAGCCGTCCACGACCTACAAGTTCGAACTCAACCTCACCGACCTCGATCGCTCGGTGTACGAGAGCGTCAAACAGACCATTGCCCGCCACCCTTCGGAAACCGAAGAGCGCATGACCGTGCGTCTGCTGGCCTACGCCCTTTGGTACAGCGAGCAGCTGTCGTTTGGCCGTGGACTGTCAGATGTAGACGAGCCAGCCCTGTGGGAAAAAAGTCTGGATGATCGGGTTTTGCACTGGATCGAAGTCGGCCAGCCCGATGCCGACCGCCTGACCTGGTGCTCGCGTCGTGCCGAGCGTACCAGTCTGCTGGCTTACGGCAGCCTGCGCGTGTGGGAAGGCAAGGTGATTCCGGTGGCGAAAACCCTGAAGAACGTCCACATCGCCGCCGTGCCGCAGGAAGTCCTCGAGACCCTGGCCAAGGACATGCCCCGCGTGATCAAGTGGGACGTGATGATCAGCGAAGGCACGATCTTCGTCACCGATGATCGTGGCCAGCATGAAGTGCAACTGCAATGGCTGATCGGCGAGCGCGGTTGAGCTAGCGCTTGTAGCTTGCCGCTAATATTTCCCCTACAGAGAATTTCCCAGCGTCCCATGCGTATCGATCCCCGCCCGTTGCCTGCTGTCCTGCCGTTTCTCGGTGAATTGCCACCGCTGTTGACCCGCCTCTACGCCGCGCGCGGGGTGCGCTCGGAGGCTGAGCTGGACAAGAGCCTGGCGCGGTTGATCCCTTATCAGCAGCTCAAGGGCATCGACGCCGCGGTAGACCTGCTGGTGACGGCCTTGGAGCAACGCCAGCGCATCCTGATCGTCGGCGACTTCGACGCCGATGGCGCCACTGCCAGTACGGTGGGCACCCTGGGCCTGCGCTTGCTCGGTGCGGCCCATGTTGATTACCTGGTGCCCAACCGTTTCGAATACGGCTACGGCCTGACGCCGGAAATCGTCGCCGTAGCGCTGCAGCGCGAGCCGCAGTTGCTGATCACCGTGGATAACGGCATCTCCAGCGTCGAAGGCGTGGCGGCAGCGAAAGCGGCGGGGCTCAAGGTGCTGGTCACCGACCACCACTTGCCGGGGGATGAGTTGCCGGCGGCGGATGCCATCGTCAACCCGAACCAGCCCGGCTGTGAGTTTCCCAGCAAGGCGTTGGCCGGGGTCGGGGTGATCTTTTATGTCTTGATGGCCCTGCGTGCCCGTTTGCGCAGCCTGGGTTGGTACGAGAACACGCAGCAGCCTAACATTGGCGAGTTGCTTGACCTGGTCGCCCTGGGCAGCGTTGCCGACGTGGTGCCGCTGGACGCCAATAACCGCATCCTGGTCCACCAGGGCTTGGAGCGTATCCGTGCCGGTCGCGCGCGGCCGGGGATCAAGGCGATCCTCGAAGTGGCCAAGCGTGACCACGCTCGCCTCACGTCCACCGACCTCGGGTTTATCCTCGGGCCACGGCTCAATGCCGCCGGGCGCCTGGACGATATGAGCCTGGGCATCGAATGCCTGCTCACCACGGATTTCGCCGCCGCACGGGAGATGGCCGCGCAACTGGACGGCATGAACCAGGACCGCAAATCCATCGAACAAGGCATGCAGCGCGAGGCGCTGGCCCAGCTCAAGGACTTGCCGCTGGAGTCGATGCCGTATGGCTTGTGCCTGTTCGACCCGGAGTGGCACCAAGGTGTGATCGGGATCCTGGCGTCGCGCATGAAAGAGCGCTATTTCCGCCCGACCATCGCCTTTGCCGACGCCGGTGATGGCTTGCTCAAGGGCTCGGGCCGCTCGGTGCAGGGCTTTCACATCCGCGATGCGCTGGCGGTGGTGGCGAGTCAGCATCCCAACCTGATCAGCAAATACGGCGGTCACGCCATGGCGGCCGGCCTGACATTGCCCGAGGCGAATTTCCCGTTGTTTGCCCAGGCCTTCGATGCCGAAGTGCGTCGGCAACTGCGCGAAGAAGACTTGACCGGCCGGCTGTTGTCCGACGGCACCCTGGCGGTGGAAGAGTTTCACCTGGAGCTGGCGCGCGCGCTGCGGCATGCCGGCCCCTGGGGGCAGCACTTCCCCGAGCCGTTGTTTCACGGGGTGTTTCAGTTGGTCGAGCAGCGTGTGGTGGGGGAGCGGCACCTGAAAGTGGTGCTCAAGAGCGAATGCGGCTCTGTGAAGCTCGATGGCATTGCGTTTGGGGTGGACCGTGAAGTCTGGCCGAACCCGACCGTGCGTTGGGTGGAGTTGGCCTACAAGCTGGATGTTAACGAGTTCCGTGGGCAGGAAACCGTGCAGTTGATGATTGCGCATATCGAGCCGCGCTAGTTCCAACCCCAATGTGGGAGGGGGCTTGCCCCCGATAGCGGTATGACTGACCTATCGCTATCGGGGGCAAGCCCCCTCCCACATTAGGTTTTGCGTACAGCGCGGAATTACTCGGCCTTGGCCTGGTGCTTGACGATGATATCCACCAAACGCTTGGCCAGCGCCGGGTAGTTCTCATCGAAGTGGTGCCCGCCCGGCAGCTCGATCGCTTCGCCGACGGCGGTCTTGTCGGTGCAGCCGCTTTCGTCGACCTCTTCGGCACCGTAGATGCACACCACCTTGGCCGCTGGCAGCTTGGCCATTTCCGGGCCGGTCGCGGCTTCTTTGCCGGCGTTGCCCAGCCAACCTTCCACTTCGATTTCAAAGCTGCCGGTGCGTGCGAACGCCAGCAGGATGATTGCGTCGACGCGCTGCTGCTCGCTTTCCGGCATGCGGTTGTAGATGGCCGGCAACACGTCGGCGCCGAACGAATAGCCGGTCAGTACGAAGCGCTTGGTGCCCCATTTCTGCCGATAGTGCTGCATCAGCTCGCTGAGGTCCTTGGCGCTTTGTTCCGGGGTCTTGTGCTGCCAGTAGTAGCGCAGGGTGTCGATGCCCACGACCGGGTAGCCGATCTTGGCCATTTCACCGGCCACGTCGCGGTCGAGGTCACGCCAGCCGCCGTCACCGGAGAGGAACAGGGTCACGGTGTCCTTGGCCTGGCCAGCCGGGACTTCCACGACTGGAATCGCCAGGCCGCCGTTGTCCGAACCGACCAGTTGCTTGCGCAGTTCGTTATTCAGCACTTGTGGGTAGTGAATGTCGTAGTCGCTGATGCTGGTGGTGGCGCGGGGGGTGTCGCGCACGAAACTGGCGCTTTCATCGTCAGGGTTGTCGTTCCACGCCACCAGCCAGCTGCCGTGGGCGGCGGTTTTCGGCAGCGGGTCTTTGCAGCCTTCCTGCACCAGGGCGAAGCCGACGGAGATGGCATTGGCCTTGTCGTCGTTCTGTGTGGCCAGCCAGCGCCAGGCGAGGGCGGCGCCAGGGCCGATGCCGCTGACCAGCGTCGCAGGGCCCTTGAGCTGGCTCAGGGCGCCTTGCAGTGCCTGTTGCTGCTGCGTGCAGTCATCCTTGGGCAGGATCACCTGCACGATCTGCGCCTTGCCGCCCTGGCTGAGGGCAATCAGTTGGCTGTCGGTCAGGGTCTCGTCGGCCATCACCGCCACGGCCACGCGGGCTTTGGGGGTGCCGGCCGGGGTGACGCGGGTCATCACCGAGCCATCGGCCTGGGGCAGTTGCTCCAGGGTCGGCTGTGGGGCGGGGCGGTTCCAGTACCAATAGCCGCCACCCAGGACCACGGCGAGCAGCACCACAAAGGCTAATACATACCGCCAGGAGCGTCGAATCATCAGCGTTTCACCAATCCAGTCAAGCCGCCTGCGATCAGGGCGGCGGTATCGGCCAGTGCCACCAGCGGATCAAGTCCTGCGGGCACGGCCATGTAACGGGGTTCCCAGTCAGGCTGGAACTTGTCTTTGAAGCGGCGCAAACCTTGGAAGTTATACAGTTGCTCGCCCCGGCGGAACACCATCGAGCCCAGGCGTTGGGTCAGCGGCGCGCCACGACGCGGTTGCAGGCCAGACAATGGCACCATGCCGAGGCTGAAGCGAGCATAACCGTGGCTCTTATAGTGTTGAATCAGGCCGACCATCATGAATTCCATGGTCAGCTTGGGCGCATCGGGGTGGGCGCGCATCAGGTCGAGGCTGGCCAGGTCGTGGCTGTGGGTCTCGAGCAGGTTGGCGAAGGCCACCGGGTGCCCTTCGAAGCGAATGATCGCGATGCGAAAGTGCTTGAGGTAGTCGTCGCTGAAGCGTCCCAGGGAAAACCCCTTCTCCCGCACGTTCTTGCCGGTCAGCCAGGCGTCGGAAATAACCTTGAGTTCGTCCATCGGCGCCGTGCCCGGTTCATGGATTTCCAGGGACAAGCCATCCCGGGTGCCACGGTTCCAGGTGTAGCGCAAATCCTTCATCTCTTTGCCCTTGGCTTCCAGGTCAAAGCGTTTCAGGTCGACGCGGGCTTCTTCGCCCAGCTTGATCGCGGTCAGGCCGATGTCCATGTAGTACGGCAGGTTTTCCGCGCGTACCTGGTAGAACACCGGGCGCGCATGGTGGATGTCGCACAGGTCGCGGAACTGCCAGATCATCTCGGCGCGGGGTTGGGTCGGGCCGATCGGGTCGTACAGGGCGACCAGGCTGCGCCCGCGACGGGCGTACATCAGGAAGGCTTCGTCGTTGGGGTGGAACAGCAGCGCCTTGTCGCCGGTCAGCGCCAGGCCGCCGTCGGGTTGCGATGAGGCCATCAGGATCTTGGTGGCGCGTTCCAGTTCTTCGGCTGTCGGCAGGTGGATCACCGGGCGCGCGGTACGCAGCAGCCAGGTCAGCGACACGATCACCAGCAGCACCGCGGCCCCCAACAGCGAGCGCAGGCCGCGCGGGGCGTTGGCGTCGAGGGTGAACTGCCACCACAGTTGGTGGCTATACGGGACGTCTTGATAGGCAAACAGCAGCAGCCAGATCGAAGCCCCCAGCACGCACACGCTGGCTACCAGATACAGCGGCGAGAACGGCAATTCGGTCAGTCGGCTGGCGCGGTAGAAGGAGCGGCGGAAGATCGCCAGCAGCACGGCGGTCATGGTCATCAGGCTGGCTTCTTCCCAGTCGAAGCCCTTGAGCAGCGAGAGCAGGGCGCCGGTCAGCAGCAGCACCATGGTCAACATCCAGGCCGCCGACAAGCGTCGACGCAGGCCTTGGGCCAGCAACAGACACAACACGCCGATCAGGCTCGCGCCAAAGTGCGAGGCGTCAATCAGGCGGTGGGGAATCAGGAAGCCGATGTTTTCCAGGCGTGAGTCGATCTCCGGCGTGGCGCCGGAAAACAGCAGGACCACGCCGGACAAAAAAACCAGTAAGGCCAGCACCGGCGCGGCGAAGCCCGATGCCACGCGCAGGCTCTGCTGGGTCTGGAACAGGCGCTGGGCCTCGTTGACCAGCAGGAACACACAGGCGATCAGCAGCGGCAGCACCACATAGATCATGCGGTACAGCAGCAGGGCGGCGGCCAATGGCGCGGCGCCGAGCTTATCGGCAAAGGCCGCGAGCAGGATCGCCTCGAACACCCCGACGCCACCCGGCACATGGCTGAGTACGCCAGCGGCCAGCGCCAGCAGGTACACCAGCAGGAACGGGCCGAACGGTGGCGCTTCCGGCAGCAGCATATAAAGGACGGTGGCGGCAGCGGCGACGTCCAGCGCGGTGATGATCAGTTGCAGGAACGTCAGGCGTCGACCGGGCAGGCGCAGGGTGCGGCGGCCGACCTTGACCAGCAGGTTGTCCGTGTAGGGCTGTTCCGGCAAGCGACGGCGATAAATCCCGATGCACAGCGCGGCCGACAGCAGCAACACGACGCCGGCAATCGCCCCCAGCAAGCCTTGCGACACATGCAGGGCAATGGACGCGGCGGGCAAGTTGCTCAAGGTGGCCAAGGCCGCCAGCGGCGGCAGGGCGCAGCCCAGGGAGAGACTGGCGAACACGGTCATGCGGGCGACTTCCGAAGCCCCGATGCCATGGCGCGCATATAAACGGTAACGCACCGAACCGCCCGAGAGCATCGACAGGCCAATGGCGTTGCCGATGGCAAAGGCGGTAAAGCCGCCGAGGGCGAGGGTCTTGCGGGGCAGTTTCACCCCGGCGTAGCGTGCGCCGGAGAACTCATAGCCCAATAGAATGACGAAGCCGGCGATGGCGGCGACGAACGCGCCCAGCAACGCCGGTTTGGGTACTTCCAGGATCGAGTCGTGGAGGGCGTAGAGATCCAGTTCCAGCAGCAGGTGTCGGCAGGCGATCAGGGCGATTGCGAACAGCAACAGCGTCACGGCCAACCCGATGGGTTGCCGATACTTGCTTAACAGATCCAGCCAGCGCAAACGGGTGGGAGTGATCGGTTGTGTCGCTGTGACAGGGTCTTGTGGTTCAGACGAGTTGGCGCGCATCAATCACCTCGTGGATTGTGCGCGACAGGATGGGGGTATCCAGCCAAGTTACCAATCCCTATGGACAAAATAATTACAAATATTAACGCGGATCACCGGATGCGGCGACTGCGGCCATTGGTCGTAGAAGGATCAAGCATAGGGTGCGATGAAATGGACTCCACGAAACGTCTAGGGTTTCATGAAAGATGCCATGTCATTGTTTCAGAAGAACTTTTTTGCCAGATACAAAAAAGGCCACTCTTTCGAGTAGCCTTTTTTGATGTTTGGTTGCGGGAGCCGGATTTGAACCGACGACCTTCGGGTTATGAGCCCGACGAGCTACCAGACTGCTCCATCCCGCGTCTGTGGCCGGCATTCTACAGCCCAGCGGCGGAGTGTCAACCGTTAATGGGCCGTTGGGTCAAATAAGTGCGAATTTGCCGTTGAATCTCAACGAAATGCGCTAAGTGCGCGCTCGGACAAGGTTTTTTGTCGGACAATCGTCCACGCCTGACGCGGGCAGGCGCAAAAAAGCCTTAACGCAAGGTCGCAACAGACTGACGGAACAGCAGCAAACTCATCGCGATAAATGTCACGCCCATCACCAGGACCGTCACGAACTCTTTCCACACGATGTCGAGGCCCGCGCCTCGATACACGATCGCCTGCATGAAGCTCACATAGTGCCGCGACGGGAAAAACCACGTCACGTACTGGACCCATTGCGGCTGGCTCTCGATGGGCGACATGCCGCCCGACAGCATCATCATCGGCATGACGGCCATCATCATCAGTAGGGCAAATTGCGCCATGGTGCGGGCGAGGGTGCCGAGGAAGATGCCGATCGCTGCCGTGGCGAAGATATAGATGAGGGTGCCGAGCAGCAGCACACCGCGCGAGCCGGCAATCGGGACGTCGAGAAGGCCCTCGACCACGAACAACAGGGAACAGATGAAGCCGATGAAGATCACCAGCCCGCTCGACCACACTTTGGCGAGCGCTATCTCGAAGGCCGTCAACGGCATCACCAGCAGGTGCTCGATCGTGCCGTGCTCCCGCTCGCGCAAGAGCGCCGCGCCGGTCAGGATAATGATCAGCATCGACAACTGATCGGCAAGGCCGACGATCGCGCGGAACCAGGATTGTGTGCCGTTGGCATTGAAGGCGCGGCGCACGACGAGATCGGAGGGCAGCCCGGTGGTTTGCTGCGCCTCCTGTCGGTAGCGCGTGACTTCGTCGGTCACCATGTTCTGGATATAGCCCGACCCCAGGGACGCCTGCTGGACTGCGGTGGCGTCTGCGTTGACCTGGACTTCGATATCGCGGCCCTTTCGCACATCCGCTTCAAAGTGCGGAGGAATCACGATGACGAGGGTGTAAAGGCCGTTGTCCATGCCGCGATCGATGTCGGCGGCGCTGATCATCTTGGCTGCCTGGAAGTACGGCGGATAGAACAGTCCGGCAATCGATCGAGACAGGCTGGAGTGGTCCTCGTCGACGATCGCCACGGAGGCATTGTTGACGGTCTCGCCGGCTCCGGTCGACTGCATGTAAATGCTGAGGCCGAAGGAATAGATGATGAAGAGGATCATCATCAGGTCCTTCGAGAGGGTGCGCAGATCTTTGACGCCGAGCCAGAAAATGTTGGAGAGACTCTGCATCTTATTTCTCCTGTTTGCGCAGGAGCAGCGCGGACAGCAATAAGAAGGCCGGGCAAAACAGGCTCAGCGCGAGCAGGTCGGTCACCATGTCGGTGAAGCCAAGCCCCTTGGTGAACGCACCGACACTCATGTGCATGTAATAGCTCGTCGGCCAGAGGTACCCCATGAGGCGCGCGCCGCCCTCCAGCGTCGAGACGGGCTGCAGCATGCCGGAGAACTGCATGGTCGGCAGCATCGACAGCACTGCTCCGGCGAACACCGCTGCGACCTGGCTTGAGGTGAACGTCGAGATGAACAGCCCGTAGCCGGTGGCCGCCGCCACATAGAACAGCGCGCCCAGGGTCAGCGTGAGGCCGTCGCCCTTGAGCGGAACATCGAAGAGGAACCGCACGGTCACGGTCATGATGAAGAAATTGATCATGCCGACGCCAATGTAGGGCAGTTGTTTGCCGATCAGGAACTCCAGGCGCGTCGTGGGCGTGGCGTAGAAGTTCGTGATCGTGCCGATCTCCTTTTCACGGGCAACGCTGACGGCTGTGAGAATGGCGAGAAACATCATGAGCAGCATCGCCGGCACGGCCGGCCCGATCGCATAAATGCTCTCGGCCGTCGGGTTGTAACGGTTGCGGATCACGATGCTGGTCGTCGGTTTCTTGCTCGCTACGTCGCTGGACTGGCGCTTTCTCTCTTCGGCGAAGAGGTTGTGCGCCGACTCGACGTAACCCTCGATGGTGGCGGCGCGCGAGGTGTTGGCGCCGTCGATCCAGGCCGATACCTGCCAATCCGAGTCGCGCTTTACCAGGCGCCCGAAGCCAGGTGGGATTTCGATGGCCAGCGTGATGTCGTTCGACTTCAGGCGCCTTTGCATTTCGTCGACGCTGTGGATCGGCGTCTTTTCGGTGAAATATCGGGAGCTCGAGTAGTTGGCGAGATAGGCTCTGCTCTCCGGCGTGTCGTCGTGGTCGAACGCCGCATAGGTGAGGTTGGTCACATCGCTGGAGACGCCGAAGCCGAAGATCAACAGCATGATGAAGGAGCCGAGGAAGGCGAAGGCGAGCCGCACCGGATCGCGCATAAGCGACAACGTCTCGCACTTGGTAAAGGCCAGGAGGCGGCGCAGCGGCATGAAGGTCGAGCGGCTGGGCGACAACGCCGCTGCATCGCGCTGGGTCTGCGCCTCGGCATCCGCCACGGAGGGCGCGGGCGCAGGGGGCTCGGCATCCTCGATATAGGCGATGAACGCCTCTTCGAGATTCGCGCTGCCCTTGGCGGTAATGACGTTTTGCGGCGTGTCGCAGACGAGGACGCGACCTGCGTGCATCAATGAGATGCGGTCGCAGCGCATGGCTTCGCTCATGAAATGCGTGGAGACGAAGATCGTGACATTGCGGGTTCGCGAGAGATCGCCGAGCAAGCGCCAGAATTCATCGCGTGCCAGCGGATCGACGCCCGAGGTCGGCTCGTCAAGGATCAGCAACTCGGGGTCGTGAACGATCCCCACGGCCAGCGAAAGGCGCTGTCGCACGCCGAGCGGCAGCGAGTTCGCTTCGGTGTCGGCATAGTCGACAAGGCCGACATCGACCATGAGCTGGGCGATACGCGCGTTAGCGTGGTCCGCGGCCAGATGAAAAAGGCGCGCATGAAGACGCAGGTTTTGCCGCACGGTGAGTTCGCCATAGAGCGAGAACGATTGCGACATGAAGCCGACGCGCTGGCGGACCGACAGGTCGTTGGCATCGACTGGTTTGCCGCAGACCTCGGCCTCTCCCTCGCTTGGCGCCAGCAGTCCGGTCAGCATCTTCATGGTGGTGGTCTTGCCGCTGCCGTTCGAACCGAGGAAGCCGAAGATTTCTCCGCGCTCGATGGCGAAGCTGACGTTATCGACCGCGGTGAAACTGCCGAAACGGCGTGTCAGATTCCTCGCGACAATGACCGGCGCCTCGCTGCCTGGTTGGCGCGGCGGAATGACGAAGCGCTGCGCCGTCGATTTTTGCCCCGGCTGCAGGGCGGCAAACACCGCTTCGATGTCTTGTTGGCCAGTCTTCTCGCGCAGCTCATCCGCAGTACCGCAGGCAAGCACGCGGGCGTGATCCATCGCGATGAGCCAGTCGCATTGGCCGGCCTCGTCCATATAGGCGGTGGAGATGACGACACTCATCGTCGGCCGCTCGCGCCGCAGTTCGCTGATCAGGTCCCAGAACTGTCGACGCGACAACGGATCGACGCCGGTCGTCGGCTCATCGAGAATGAGCAGGTCGGGGTCGTGAATGAGCGCGCAGCACAGGCCGAGCTTTTGCTTCATGCCGCCCGACAGCTTTCCGGCCGGCCGCTCGAGAAACGCGAGTAAGCCGATCGCCGCCGCCAGGCGCCGGGTGCGTGCGTCACGTTCCGATGCGGACAGGCCGAAGAGGGTGGCGAAGAAGGCCAGGTTCTCGCGGACGCTGATTTCCTGATAGAGGTTTTTGCCGAGCCCTTGCGGCATATAGGCAATGCGTGTGCAGACAGAGCGGCGGTGCCGGGCATTGCTCATGCTGCCGCCGAGGACCTCGACCGATCCGTTCTGCATCTTCCGCGCACCGGCGATCAGGCCGAGCAGCGTGGACTTGCCGGCGGCGTCAGGGCCGATGATGCCCGTCATCTGGCCGCTTGGCAGTGCGAGCGAGACATTGTCGAGCGCTAGAACCTTGCCATAGACATGGCTCGCGTTGGAAACCTCGGCAATCAGCGCTGCGCGAGTCTCCATTATCAATCCTCAGTGTCGACAGGATCGGCCTGAATGCGCTTTTGCAGGGTGTCCGGCCAATTGGGCGGGTTCGGATCGAGGCGCACATAGCCGATGCCGCGGGTGCCCGTTTTCACTTGGTTGAGGTGGCGCGCGATGAGGCTCGGCGGGATGCGCAGCTTGACCCGGAACATAAGCTTGTCGCGTTCGCTGCGCGTCTCGACCTGCTTGGGCGTGAACTGCGCGTCCGGCGACACGAAACTCACTTTGGCCGGCACGGCGAAGTCGGCACCGTCGAACACGATTCGTGCGGCCGACCCGATCGTTACGCGCATGGCCTGTTCGGAGGGGAGATAAATCTCCATGTAGATTTCGGACAGGTCGATGATCGTCAGCACCTTTCCGCCCGCCGAAACGACTTCCCCGGGGTTGACGAGACGATACAGAACACGCCCTTGCACGGGCGCCACAAGAATGGTGTCGGCGATCTGGGCGTCGGTCTGATTAACCAGGGCTTGTGCGGCCACCACCGAACGCTCGCGCGCGGTCACGGTCCGCTGCGCGGCGTCGAGAACGGCGCGCGCAGAATCGCGTTCGCCCTGCGCCTCATCGCGGTTGTCCTCACTGATCGCCCCGGTGACGATCAGCTTGAGGGCGCGGCGCAGCTTTGCTTCCTTGAGGGTCAGTTCTGCCTGCCGTTGCACGACGGTCGCCTTTGCCTCGAGCATCGAGGCCTCCTCGGAAGCCACGTCGGCGGCATATTTGGCGCGTTGCGCTTGCAACTCCGTGGTATCGAGGCGGGCGAGCACCTGGCCTTCGGTGACGAGGTCGCCTTCCCGGGCCAGCACCTCGCGCACGCGTCCGGCCAGCTTCGCGGCGATGTCGATTTGGTCGGATTCGATGCGGCCGTTCCCGGAGACAATGCCCTCGGGCAACTTGCCTTGCTGGCTTTGCCACCAGTACCAGGCGCCACCGGCACCGGCTGCCAAGACGATGACCAGGATCAGAACAATCCTTGTGACACGCCGCCAAGACCACTTCGCATCGTTACTCGGGATGGCCGTCATGATCCGATCCTTGAGTGGGGAGGCGTGAAGATCGATTGAGGCGTACACCAGCACCTGTCAGGCCGCGAGACGCACACGCGGGCGCGTTATTTCATCCGTTGCGGCAGGTGAATTCCGATGCTTGCCCATCCGGGTAAACGTTACCAACCAAAGGCTGCACACAACGTTGATTTTTATCAAGCAATCGAGCTGAAACCGGGCGCGGCCAGCGCCCTCAGTCGCAGTCATTAAAATCAGCACAAACGAAAACACCGCCGCGACGGTGAGGTCGTGGCGGTGTTTGACGTGTACTTAAAACTGGTTGCGGGAGCCGGATTTGAACCGACGACCTTCGGGTTATGAGCCCGACGAGCTACCAGACTGCTCCATCCCGCGTCTGTGTGTCGGCATTCTACAGCGCAGCGCAGGGGTGTCAACCTATGAATCGAAGAAAAGCGCTTGTGCTTCAATCGGTTAGCTCTCCAACAGAGCCAGGTTGAGCCTTCGGGGCCAGTCTGGCCGAGGGTTTCAGCTCTATTGGCAGCTTAAATTCGATTGAGAAAATAAATTCATCTGAGAGTTTTCCTACCGCTCAAGCGGAAGATTCAAACTACTGGTGCTATATACAGGGGTGAGTGCGATACTGCCCATCCGTTGGATTGCTCCCCTTCTTATATATGACGCAGCGCAAAATCATCCACGTCGACTGTGATTGCTTCTACGCCGCCATCGAGATGCGCGATGACCCGAGCCTGGCGCAAAAACCGCTGGCCGTCGGCGGCTCGGCGGATCGGCGCGGGGTGATCGCAACCTGCAACTACGAAGCGCGGGCCTATGGGGTGCGTTCGGCGATGTCATCACGCCATGCCTTGAAGCTCTGCCCCGACCTGACCATCGTCAAGCCGCGCATGGATGCCTATAAGGAAGCGTCGAAGGAAATCCACGGCATCTTTCGCGACTATACCGACCTGATCGAGCCGCTTTCCCTGGATGAGGCTTACCTGGATGTTTCCGACAGCCCGCATTTTGGCGGTAGCGCCACGCGTATTGCCCAGGACATCCGGCGCCGGGTCTCCAATCAGTTGCATATCACCGTGTCCGCCGGTGTGGCGCCCAACAAGTTTCTGGCCAAAATCGCCAGTGATTGGAAGAAACCCAATGGCCTGTTTGTGATCACCCCGGACCAGGTCGAAGACTTTGTGTCGATATTGCCAGTGAAAAAGCTGCACGGCGTGGGCAAGGTGACCGCCGACAAGCTGGCGCGCCTGGGAATCGAAGACTGCCTGCAGTTGCGCGAATGGAACAAGCTGGCGCTGGTGCGCGAATTCGGCAGTTTTGGCGAGCGACTGTGGAGCCTGGCGCGTGGGATAGATGAGCGCGTGGTGCAGAACGACAGTCGTCGGCAATCGATCAGTGTGGAAAATACCTACGATGTGGACCTGCCAGATCTTTCAAGTTGCCTGGCGAAACTGCCTGAACTGATGGAAACCCTGGCTGGACGCATCGCGCGCATCGACAGCAGTTACCGCGCGGGGAAGCCGTTCGTGAAGGTGAAGTTTCATGACTTTACCCAGACGACCCTGGAGCAGGCGGGGGCAGGGCGGGACCTGGAGAGTTATCAACAGCTGATGACCCAGGCGTTCAATCGCGGTGGCAAGCCGGTGCGGTTGCTGGGGATTGGGGTGCGGTTGCTCGACCTGAGCAGCGGCAATGAACAACTCGAACTCTCCTGGTAGAACCCGGAAACCAAATGTGGGAGGGCGGTGCGACGATTCGACTTGCTCCCGATAGCGGTGTGTCAGTCAACTAAGGTGTTGAATGTGTCACCGCTATCGGGGGCAAGCCCCCTCCCACATTTAGATCTACAGCGTTTTCGAGGGATCAGCGTGCGCCAGGATCTGCGACGAGTCGCCCCGCGTCCTTGGTCAGCGCTTGCAGGAATTCCTGCTGCAACTCCGGATCATTGTGGGTCAGTTCGATCAGGCTCTGTTCCAGTTCGCTGGCTTCTTCCTCCAGGCCCAGCTCCGACAGGCGCTTGACCCGGTGGACCCACTGGCTGACTTCGTCGTCTTCCAGGTCGTCGTAGATCAGGCCGTGGGCTTCGAGCAACTTGCCGCGCAGTGTGTGGCTCACCGCCAGGGTCGAGTCCGAATGTACGTCGTCCCGGCCATCTTCCACGCTGATCTTCAAGGTGCTGATGCGGTTCAGATCCTGCTCGGCAAACGGGCTGTCCAACAGGTTCAGGCGCAGTACGCCGTTGCGGTCGGTGGTCATTTCATACACTTGCCTGCCGGCGGTGACCTGCACCGGGCGTTCGCTCCAGGGCAGGCTCGAATACTCCACGCGCTTGTCGCGCTGGACTTCATCGATACCCGCCAGGTTCTGTTGCGCACGCCCGTGGGATTGCACGTTCATGAACGGGTTGATGCCGTCGATGCCGTAGCTCAGCCAATCGTGGGTCATGCTGGTCGGCAGGTTGCCGAGGGCGAAGATATTCGCCACGTTGGCGCCCGCGCCGGCCACCAAAGCGACCGCGCCCAGCGGCATCTCATAGAGTTTGCGCCAGGGTTGGTAGGGGGTGTAGCGGTCGTAACGACGGGTGACTTCGAATTCGGTGACCTCGAAGGTCTTCTGCTCGTGAATGCGAACCAGGCGTTGCGGCAGCTCCAGCACTTTGGGTTCGCCTACATCGATCTGCAGGCTGTGGTCGAGCAACTTACGCTCGACCCGCTCCTCGTGCTCACTGCGTTGCGACATCTGGTTGGCGCAGCCGCTGACCAGCAGGGCGCCGCACAAGGCGGCGCCCCCCAGGGCTCTGGTGTTTCGCTTGAACATGACTTCTCTTGATCTGGTTTTCAGCGACGAATACGCGCCTGAAGGAAAGACAGCACGTCAGCCACCGGCAATGGTTGGGCTTCGGCTTCGGTCCGGCTCTTGTATTCCAGATTGCCATCGGCCAGGCCACGGTCACTGACCACGATCCGGTGCGGGATGCCAATCAGCTCCATGTCGGCGAACTTGATGCCCGGGCTGGTTTTCTTGTCGCGGTCGTCCAGCAACACTTCGAAACCGGCGGCCGTCAGTTCGGCATACAGTTTGTCGGTGGCTTCACGGACTTGCTCGGTTTCATAGCGCAGCGGCACCAGGGCCACCTGGAACGGCGCCAGGGCGTCACTCCAGATAATGCCTTTCTCGTCGTTGTTCTGCTCGATGGCAGCGGCAACCACGCGCGATACGCCAATGCCGTAGCAACCCATTTCGAGGGTGATCGGCTTGCCGTTTTCGCCCAGCACTTCGCACTTCATCGCCTTGCTGTACTTGTTGCCCAGCTGGAAGATGTGCCCGACTTCAATGCCGCGCTTGATTTCCAGGGTGCCCTTGCCATCCGGGCTCGGGTCGCCGGCGACCACGTTACGCAGGTCGGCCACGGTCGGCACCGGCAAGTCGCGTTCCCAGTTCACGCCGAAGTAGTGCTTGTCGTCGATGTTCGCGCCGATACCGAAGTCGCTCATCAGCTCGACCGAGCGGTCGATGATGATCGGCAGCGGCAGGTTCAGCGGGCCCAGGGAGCCGGCACCGGCGCCAATGGCGTCGCGCAGTTCGGCATCGGAGGCCATGACCAGCGGGCTGGCCACGCCCGGTTGCTGGGCGGCCTTGATTTCGTTGAGCTCGTGGTCGCCACGGATCACCAGGGCGATCAGCTTGCCGGCTTCCTCGGCGTGAACGATCAGGGTCTTGATGGTCTTTTCAATCGGCAGATTGAATTTTTCCACCAGGGCCGCGATGGTCTTGGTGTCCGGGGTGTCCACCAGGCGCAGTTCTTCAGCCGGGGCTGGACGGGCGGTTTCCCGTGGCACGGCTTCGGCTTTCTCGATGTTCGCCGCGTAGTCGGAACCGTTGCTGAACACGATATCGTCTTCGCCGGACTCGGCCAGTACGTGGAACTCGTGGGAGCCGGCGCCGCCGATGGAGCCGTTGTCCGCTTCAACCGGGCGGAATTTCAGGCCCAGGCGCGTGAACACGTTGCAGTAGGCGGTGTGCATGCGGTCATAGGTGACCTGCAAGGACGCCTGGTCGGCGTGGAACGAATACGCGTCCTTCATGATGAACTCGCGGCCGCGCATCAAGCCGAAGCGTGGGCGGATCTCATCACGGAACTTGGTCTGGATCTGATACAGGTTGAGGGGCAGCTGTTTATAGCTGCTCAACTCGTTGCGCATCAGGTCAGTGATCACTTCTTCGTGGGTCGGGCCAGCGCAGAAGTCGCGGCCATGACGGTCCTTGAAGCGCAGCAATTCAGGGCCGTACTCTTCCCAGCGCCCGGATTCCTGCCACAGCTCGGCCGGTTGGGTGCTCGGCATCAACACTTCCAGAGAACCGGCAGCGTTCATTTCTTCGCGAACGATGGCTTCGACCTTGCGCATCACCTTCAGGCCCATGGGCAGCCAGGTGTACAGGCCAGAAGCCAGCTTGCGGATCATACCGGCGCGCAGCATCAGCTGATGGCTGATCACAACCGCGTCGGAAGGCGTTTCTTTCAGTGTGGCGAGCAAATATTGACTGGTACGCATGGTAGGCCGTTGTCGGTTGCTTGGACTTGAAGTGACTTGGGATTGTACGGGCGCAAACTGCCGCCGTACAGGCATCAGGACGCAGAGCTGTTTGTAGGAGCGAGCTTGCTCGCGAAGATCGTCAACGATGACGCGGGAAACCGGGGTAAACGCGGTGTCTGTGACTTCTTCGCGAGCAAGCCCGCTACAGCTACAAGGGGAGGCTCTGTCAGTCTTCTGCCGGCGGATTCAAGCGAATCCGCCGATTCTCTTGATACCAGTGCAGCGCAATCAGCAGCAAGGTCGGCACACCCAGCATGCAGGTGATCAGGAAGAAGTTGTGATAACCGAACTTCTCCACCATCACCCCCGAATACCCGCCGATCAGGCGCGGCAGCAACAGCATGATCGAACTCAGCAGCGCGTATTGGGTGGCGGAGAACTTGAGGTTGGTCAGGCTCGACAGGTAGGCGACAAACGCCGAGGTGGCAAGGCCTGAGCTGAAGTTGTCCAGGGAGATGGTGAAGATCAGCATCTGCAGGTCCGGGCCAATGTCGGCGAGCATCACGAACAGCAGGTTGGTGCCGGCCGAGGCGATGCCGCCGATGAACAGGATCGGGAGGATGCCGAAGCGCACAATCAACAGGCCACCCATGCCGGCGCCGACCAGGGTCATGATCAGGCCGAAGATCTTGCTGACCCCGGCAATCTGGTCCTTGGTGAAGCCCTGGTCGATATAGAACACGTTGGCCATCACGCCCATCACCGTATCGGACATGCGATAGGTGGCGATCAGCCCGAGCAGCAGCAGTGCCTGCCAGCGGTAGCGCAGGATGAAGTCGTTGACCGGCGTCAGCACCGGCGCCAGGCCTCGGCGGCCCATGGCCGACAGACACAATGTTGTCAGGGTGATATAGAGGATGGCGCGCAGGAAGGCGCGGTCTTCCATTAACAGTTCCCACAGGCTGACACCGTGGAACAGCACGCTGGCGAAATCGGTGTTGTACAACTGGGTGAACGTCGCCGGCACCGACACCAACAGCACGATCAGCACAAACACCGACACCAACTGATGCACGAAACTGTAGCGTCCGGCCTGCAACTGGGTGCGCAGTGGCACATTGGGCTCGCGCATGAACAGGGTGGTCAGCAGCGCCGGAATCATCAGCACGCCGAACAGCACATAGGTGCCGGTCCACGCCGAGTGTTTATAGTTGAAACCGGTAGAGCCGAAACCTTCGGCAAAAAACAGCGCGCCGGCCGTGGCGAGCAGGGCGGCGATGCGGTAACCGGACATGTAGCTGGCGGCCAGGGCAGCCTGGCGGCTGTCATCGGCGATTTCCAGGCGATAGGCATCGACTGCAATATCCTGGGTAGCCGAAGCGAAGGCGACGATCACCGCAATAGCGATCAGCCAGGACAAGTGTTTTTGCGGGTCGCAGAAGCCCATGCCGATCAATCCGAGGATCACCAACGATTGGGCCAGTACCAGCCAGGAGCGACGACGTCCGAGTTTGCCCAGCAGCGGCAGGCGCCATTGGTCGAGCAATGGCGACCACACCCATTTGAAGGCATACGCCAAACCGATCAGGCTCGCATAGCCGATGGTCTCGCGGGCCACACCGGCCTCACGCAACCATACCGAAAGCGTCGAGAACACCAACATGTAAGGCAAGCCGGCGGCAAAGCCGAGCAACAACAGCACTAACGTCGAGGGGCTGGCATAGGCGGCGAGCGCGGCGCGCCAGGTTTTACGGGGCATGGGCTGGAGTCTGCCTCAGATTCACGGAAACAAAGCGCGCACTCTAACCGCTGTGCTCTACCGGGCGCCAGCCATGACGCTGAATATCCACGCGATTGTTCAGGATAGCGACACCTTCGTTGCGTAAACGCGCACGTTGTTCGTCGCCTGAGGCGCTGCCCGCCGGCAGGCTTATCCGACCGCCGGCACCCAGCACGCGGTGCCAGGGCAAGCGGGTATCGTCGGGCAGTTGGCTCAGGGTGCGCCCGACCCAGCGCGCCGCGCGCCCCAGCCCAGCGAGGTGGGCCAGTTCGCCGTAACTCACCACGCAACCTTCGGGGATTTGCGCCAGCGTCAGGTACAGCGCGGTGCGGCGCATCTCGGCAGGGCTTTGCGGGGCTTCGGCGGGTTGCTTCACGGTGGATATATCCGTTCAGATCGTCGGTTTCTTGTAAGAAACGTCTGTAAATATGCAGATGAGAACTGAACTCAACACAATTCATTGAGTCAGTCCTAGCTATCTAACACGATAACGCCCCTATTTCGCCAATCCTGAGCCCCTTATCTGCTTATGTTGTCCAGAACCTTGCTGTGCCTTGCTGTTTTCAGCGCTTCCACCCCCTTGCTCGCCGACACCGTCTGGTTAAAGAACGGTGACCGCCTGTCCGGCAAGATCAAGCTCTTCGACGGTGGCAAGCTGCTGATCCAGACCGACTATGCGGGGGCTATCCCGGTGGATTGGAAGCAGGTGAAAACCCTGGAGAGCGATCAGGAATTGCTGGTCAAGCAGGATGCCTACACCGGTGAGAAAGCCAAATCCTTGCAGGCTGCGGCGGATGGCAAAGTGGTGCTGGCCAATGGCGAAGCGCCCAAGACCGTGGAACTGGCCAGCATCCAGCAGATCATCAAGCCCCCGCCGGTGATCGAAGACCTGGTGTGGAAAGGCAATGTCGACATGGCGCTGGACTACAAGCGCGCCGAGAAAGACACCAACGACTACGACATCGACTTCAAGACCTCCGCCCGCCACGGCCAATGGCGCCACACCGGGCAGGGCGAGTACAACCGCGAGTTCCAGGACGACGTCACCACCACCGACAACTGGTCCCTGGAATACGACCTCGACCGCTTCATCACCGAGCACTGGTTCTGGCAGGGCCGCTTGACCTATAAGCGCGACAGGGTCGAAGACCTGTCCCGCCAACGCACTGTCGGCACCGGCCCGGGCTACCAATTCTGGGACGATGAGCTCGGCGCGTTCTCCCTGGGTTCGTTGGTCAACCGCACCGATTACGAATATTTCGATGGCGGCAAGGACAACTTCTATTCCCTGGCCATGAAGTGGGACTACAACCGCTACCTGATCGGCAAGACAGTTGAATTCTTCACCTCCGGCGAGTTGGGCAAGCCTATCGGCGGGCCGGCCGAGTATGCCCTCGATGCGGAAATGGGCCTGCGCTACAAGGTCACCGAGTGGGCGTCGCTCAATCTCAAGGCCGAGCGTGACGTGATCAGCGGCGACTCGGAAAGCAGCTTGAGCAAGACCCGCTACACCGCAGGGTTTGGCGTGGCCTGGTAATCCGCTTCGTGCCCGCTGGCAACCTGCGCGGATATTGATTACCTTGGCTTGAGATCCATTCCCATACGCTATGGGCGACTGAATTCCCGAGGAGTCATACGTTGAGCGCGCACGTTGCCAAGAACGCCCGAGAGCTGTTGCTCAAGGAATACCGTGGAGCCCTCTCCACATTGTCCAAAGCCATGCCCGGTTTTCCCTTCGGTTCGGTCGTGCCGTATTGCCTGGACGAGCAAGGCCGGCCGCTGATCCTGATCAGCCGGATTGCCCAACACACCCATAACCTGCAGAAAGACCCCAAGTGCTCGCTGCTGGTCGGTGAGCGTGAAGCGGATGACGTGCAGGCAGTGGGGCGCCTGACCTACCTGGCCGAAGCCGAGCAATTGCACGATGCCACCGCGATTGAAGCGGCCGCCGAACGCTATTACCGCTACTTCCCCGAATCGGCCAACTATCACCAGGCCCACGACTTCGACTTCTGGGTACTCAAGCCGGTACGTCACCGCTATATCGGCGGCTTTGGCGCGATTCACTGGCTTGACCGGTTGACCCTGGCCAACCCGTTCGCCGGCCCGGCCGAGCGCAGCATGGTCGAGCACATGAACGCCGACCACTCCAAGGCCATCGCCCATTACGTCGAGTTGGCCGGTTTGCCCACCCACGAGCCGGCGCAACTGGCCGGGATCGACAGCGAAGGCATGCACCTGCGCATAGGGCATGCGCTGCACTGGTTGCCGTTCGCCGAGTCTTGCAACACGCCGACACAAGTGCGCGAGGCCCTGGTTTCCTTGGCTCATGCTGAGGTCTGGCCGAAAAAAAGCGTCGCTGAAGCTTGAATTCACGAAATGGCGACGTCATCTAAGGTGGACTGGCAAGGCAATCTTGCGTTGAGGAAACCATTTGATGCGCCCTTTTTTATTGCTCTTTCTGCTGTTCCCGGTGTTGGAGCTGTTCGTATTCGTAAAAGTCAGTGGTGCGATCGGGTTTTTCCCGGCACTGTTGCTGATCATTCTCGGCTCGATGCTCGGCGTTCTGGTGCTGCGCGTCGCCGGTCTGGCCACGGCGCTGCGTGCCCGTGAAAGCCTGAATCGCGGCGAATTGCCGGCACAAACCATGCTCGAAGGGCTGATGATGGCTCTGGCCGGTGGCCTGTTGATCCTGCCAGGCTTCATCAGCGATGTGCTCGGCCTGGTCATGTTGCTGCCGTTCACGCGCAAGCTGCTGGCGGGCAAGATGCGCCAGCGCGCCGAAGAGGCTGCGATTCGCCAACGCGCATTCGCCGATGACCTGCAACCCCGTGGCGGCCCGGCTCCGCGCCAGCCGTTGGGGCGAGAAGGTGATGTGATCGAAGGTGAGTTCGAGCATCGCGACAGCAAATAACCGCTTCACTGGCGCGGCCCCTTCGGGGGCTGTGTTGTTTTTAAGGGCTGGCAGACGCAAAAAAATTCATCGCCGGCCCCTTGTAATAAGCTGATGCGCCCTTATGTAACGGTCACCGCAAGGTTTCTGGTGGCGACACCAGACAGACTTCCGCGTTTCGCCCAGCGAACCGCGACCGGCCCCGCCGGATTTAACCTGCCGGTACTGACACCGGCCGATGAAAAACACAATTAGGAGAGATCGACAATGAGCAAGCTTCGTCCTCTGCACGACCGCGTCGTTATCCGTCGCAGCGAAGAAGAAAAGAAAACCGCTGGCGGTATCGTTCTGCCAGGTTCGGCTGCTGAAAAAGCCAACCACGGTGTGATCGTCGCTGCAGGCCCAGGCAAGACTCTGGAAAACGGTGAAGTACGTGCGCTGGCCGTTAAAGTCGGTGACAAGGTTGTATTCGGTCCTTACTCCGGCAGCAACACTGTGAAAGTCGACGGCGAAGACCTGCTGGTCATGGCTGAGAACGAGATTCTCGCCGTTCTGGAAGGCTGATTTCCCCGCTCATTTTCCCGTTACTACAAAGTATTTAAGGAATATCGATAATGGCTGCTAAAGAAGTTAAATTCGGCGATTCCGCCCGCAAGAAAATGCTCACCGGTGTCAACGTCCTGGCTGACGCAGTAAAAGCGACCCTGGGCCCTAAAGGCCGTAACGTGATCATCGAGAAGAGCTTCGGCGCTCCGACCATCACCAAGGACGGCGTTTCCGTCGCCAAAGAAATCGAACTGGAAGACCGTTTCGAGAACATGGGCGCGCAGCTGGTCAAAGACGTTGCCTCCCGTGCCAACGATGACGCAGGCGACGGCACCACCACCGCTACCGTTCTGGCTCAGTCGATCGTCAACGAAGGCCTGAAAGCCGTCGCTGCCGGCATGAACCCGATGGACCTCAAGCGCGGCATCGACAAGGCGACCATCGCCATCGTCAAAGAGCTGAAAAACCTGTCCAAGCCATGCGCTGACACCAAGGCTATCGCTCAGGTGGGTACCATCTCCGCCAACTCCGACAACTCCATCGGCGACATCATTGCCGAAGCCATGGAAAAAGTCGGTAAAGAAGGCGTGATCACCGTTGAAGAAGGCACTGGCCTGGAAAACGAACTGTCGGTTGTAGAAGGCATGCAGTTCGACCGCGGCTACCTGTCCCCGTACTTCGTCAACAAGCCAGAAACCATGGTTGCCGAGCTGGAAAGCCCGCTGATCCTGCTGGTCGACAAAAAGATCTCCAACATCCGCGAAATGCTGCCGGTGCTGGAAGCCGTTGCCAAGGCCGGCCGCCCACTGCTGATTGTTTCCGAAGACGTTGAAGGCGAAGCCCTGGCGACTCTGGTTGTGAACAACATGCGTGGCATCGTCAAGGTTGCAGCCGTCAAGGCTCCAGGCTTCGGCGACCGTCGCAAGGCCATGCTGCAGGACATCGCCGTTCTGACCGGCGGTACCGTTATCTCCGAAGAGATCGGCCTGAGCCTGGAAAGCGCCACCCTGGAAAACCTGGGCAGCGCCAAGCGCGTGACCATCTCCAAGGAAAACACCATCATCGTCGACGGTGCTGGCGTAGATCAGGACATCCAGTCGCGCATCACTCAGATCCGTGCCCAGGTTGCCGAAACTTCCTCGGACTACGACCGTGAAAAACTGCAAGAGCGTCTGGCCAAGCTGTCCGGCGGCGTTGCAGTGATCAAGGTTGGCGCTGGCTCCGAAGTTGAAATGAAAGAGAAGAAAGCCCGCGTTGAAGACGCCCTGCACGCAACCCGCGCAGCCGTTGAAGAAGGCGTGGTACCTGGCGGTGGTGTTGCACTGATCCGCGCCCTGGAAGCCATCCTGGACCTGAAAGGCGACAACGCCGATCAGGACGTGGGTATCGCTGTACTGCGTCGCGCCGTTGAAGCACCGCTGCGTCAGATCGCTGCCAACAGCGGCGACGAGCCAAGCGTTGTGGTTAACGCTGTGAAGAACGGTAAAGGTAACTTCGGTTACAACGCGGCAACCAGCGAATACGGCGACATGATCGAAATGGGCATCCTGGACCCTACCAAGGTGACTCGTTCGGCGCTGCAAGCAGCTTCCTCCATCGGCGGTCTGATCCTGACCACCGAAGCCGCTGTTGCTGAAGCACCGAAGAAAGAAGGCTCGGCTGGCGGCGGTATGCCAGACATGGGCGGCATGGGTGGCATGGGCGGCATGATGTAAGCCAGCCTTACCCGGCGACTGAAAAACCCCGCCTGCAGCGATGCAGGCGGGGTTTTTTTATGCGGGTGCGTAAAGGGAGGGAGGTAACTGAAGTGGTTGGCCGGTCTACGTATTCAATGCACGCACTTCTGACACCCTGACCTTCGATGGCCGATAGAGTATCAGGCAGTACAGTCCCAGGCAGATCAGCCAACAGAAAATCGCCGTCCACACATTGTGGGAAAAGAAGTGCGCGCCCTGTGCCATGCGGCTCACGGAAAACACGCTGCCCAGCGCCACGGCAAAGATGAACGCCTTGCGCGCCATCCGCGGCCGACGATCCCGTAGCGCAAAGAACCAGGCGAACAGGGCGAACCCGGTTGCCGCATGCCCGCCGGGCCAGCAGCGCCCAGGTTTATCGGTGGGCGGGCGAGGGCTCAGCAGTTCGCTGTAGGTTTCCTGGCCACCGAACTCCTTGAGGCTCCACGGGCATTGCACGGCGGTGACGGTTTTCAACGGCGAGACGAACGCCGTGGCCAGTCCCAGGGACAACACCAGGCAGCCCAGTTCGCGGCGGTACGGCTTGAGGCGCTGGAGGATAAAGGTACCGGCAAACCCCAGAATGGCCAGCACCGAGAACAGGATGACCATCTGTTTGGCGCGGTCATGCAGGATGTCTTCGAGGAAGAAGCTGTAACGCCCGATGAAGCCGCCACCCGCAGCGCTGTAGAACTGCTTGGTGAGGTCCATGTCCAGCGATGTCAGCTGCAGCAATAGCATCAGCAGCACAGCACCGGCGGGGATGCCCAGGCACAGCCAGAAATTGAGAGGTTTGGAAACCGGAACAACAGGTGGGGATTGCATGGTAAACCCTGATAAAAAAGTCCCGTACTTGGCTGTACGGGACGTTTTGGTTAGCGCGTGCTTAATGCCGGGGCCTCTTCCTTGGGCGCTTTCCAGCTCAGCAGTTGTTGTTTGAAATCATAACTGGCGGCCTGGTAGTAGGTGATTGCCCGCTGGATCAGCGGGTCATCGCTGCCGACCCGCAACTCCTGGCTTTTACCCAGCGCCTCGTCGTGGCGACGCAGGCCCTGGCGTGGGCTGAGAATCGCCAGGTTTTTGCCGTCGAACAGCCCCAGGTGCTGGTAGTTGCCGACCACGACCCGAGGGGGCAATGGGTTGTCCTGCAACAGGTCACGGCCAAAGAAGGTCGATTCATAGCTCAGGTTGATCAGGCCCAGCAGGGTCGGCGCCAGGTCGATCTGGCTGGCCAGTTGCGCCGATTCCCGTGCGTCGATCAGCTTCGGCGCATAGATGAACAGTGGAATCTGATAGTTGGTGATGGGCAGGTCTTCCTGGCCTGCACTACCGGCGGTGTGGTCGGCGACGAAGACGAAGATCGTGTTATCGAACCATGGCTTCTGACGCGCCGCTTCCAGGAACTGGCCGATGGCATGGTCGGTATACTTCACCGCGCCGTCGCGGCCATTGCCGGATTTGATATCGATGCGCCCGTCCGGGTAGGTGTAGGGGCGATGGTTGGAGGTGGTCATCAGTTGCAGCAAGAACGGCTGCTGCTTGGCGTAGTCGGCATCGGCCAGCTTCAGGGTCTGTTTGTACAGATCCTCGTCCGCCATGCCCCAGGCATTCTTGAACGAGATTTCCGACTCGGGCACGCTGCTCTGGTCTACGACGCGATAACCGTTGCCGCTGAAAAACGCGTTCATGTTGTCGAAATAACCGCGCCCGCCATACACAAACACGCTGTCGTAACCGATGGCCGTGAGTTGTTGCCCCAGGCTGGCGAAGCCGCTCTCCCGACCAATGCGCTTGACGATGGAGCGTCCCGGCGTCGGTGGGATGGCCAGGGTGATCGCCTCCAGGCCACGGTCGGTGCGGGTGCCGGTGGCGTAGAAGTTGTTGAAGTACAGGCTTTGTTGACGCAAGGCGTCGAGATTCGGCGTGAGGTTGCGCCCGTCGCCATTGCTGCCCATGTATTTGGCGCTGAAACTTTCGATGGTCACCAGCACGATGTTGGGTTTGCGCAGCGTGCCCGGGTGGGTGATGGCACGGCGGATATCCAGTGGGTCCTGGCCGATGAAGCGCGCATTGGGCTCGCTGAGTTCGGCGCGCAACTGCTTGGCCACGATCTCGGTTGGCAGGCTCTTGTAGAACTGTGAGTAATCCAGCTCGTTGTTACGGAACGCGGCGAAAAACTGATACGGGCCATTGCTCGCCAGTTCGTTCTTGTAGGCATTGCCGCCTTGGGCGCGTGGGCTGTCCTGGCTGATCAGTTGCAGGCTCAGGCCCGCGACGACCAACAGCGCCAAGGCATTCAACAAACGGCCGCGCATGGGCGGCAGCGGGGCGTTCATTGCCGCATTGAATGGCTTGCGCAGGGCCAGGCTCAGCACGACAGCCAGCATCGCCAGCAAACTGAGCAATTTGCCGATGGGGTAGGATTCCAGCAGGTTGTTCAGTACCTCGTCGGAGTACACCAGGTAGTCGACGGCGATAAAGTTGAAGCGCACGCCGAATTCATCCCAGAACAGCCATTCGGCCACCGAGGTGAACAGCATTGCAAACAGGCTGACGGTGAGCACTGCCTGCAGGAACCAGCGATGGCCACGGCGACGCCACAGCGCGGGCGGGCACAGCAACAGGTACAGCCCCAGAGGGAGGGCGGCATAGGCTAGAAAAGCCAGGTCATAGAGCAGGCCCACGCCAAACACCGGCAGCAGATTGCCGCCGACTTCATCCAGATGCGTAATGAGCAGTACGCTGCGGGTGAGCAGGAAAACAACCAGCCAGGCACCGGTTACCAACAGCAAATAGCGCATAGGCGCCGTTTTGAGAAACCCCATGTCCAACTTCCTTAGATCGATGGGGGCGATCTTCGGCCTGGCACTGTAGTCAGTTTGTGAAGCTATAGTGAAAAACTCGTTCAACTCTTTAATCGGTTGAAATCGTTTATCTGCGCAGCGCTCAGCTCTATCCCTGAGCCCCACTAGGCCTTAAGCTGCGCGAGCCAACACACGGCTGGCACGAAAGTACGGAGACACTGCCCATGCGAATTTTATTGGTTGAAGACAACCGCGATATTTTGGCCAATCTGGCCGATTATCTGGGGCTCAAAGGTTACACCGTGGACTGCGCGCAGGACGGTTTGTCGGGCCTGCACCTGGCCGCCACCGAGCACTACGACCTGATCGTACTCGACATCATGCTGCCCGGCATCGATGGCTACACCCTGTGCAAACGCCTGCGCGAAGATGCGCGCCGCGATACGCCGGTGATCATGCTCACCGCCCGCGACCAGTTGGATGACCGCCTGCAGGGCTTCAAGTCCGGCGCTGATGACTACTTGCTCAAGCCGTTTGCCCTGTCGGAACTGGCCGCGCGCATCGAAGCCGTGCTGCGCCGCGCCCAGGGGGGCGGACGCCGTGCCCTGCAGGTGGCCGACCTGCATTACGACCTCGATACCCTGGAAGTCACCCGCGAAGGGCGCCTGCTCAAGCTCAACCCGGTGGGCCTGAAGCTGCTGGCGGTGTTGATGCAGAAAAGTCCCCATGTGCTGCGTCGGGAAATTCTCGAAGAAGCCCTATGGGGGGATGATTGCCCCGACAGTGACAGCCTGCGCAGTCACGTCCACCAGTTGCGCCAAGTGATCGATAAACCTTTCGCCAAACCATTGCTGCAAACGGTACACGGTGTGGGTTACCGCCTGGCCGAGGGTCGTGATGGAGTTTAAGCAAAGCCTTGCCCAGCGGATCATCATCGCCTTTGCCTTGATGAGCGCATTGGTGGCGGGCGCCTTCGCGATGGGGATCATCGCGACGGTGCATCTGGTGGAAGAGAAGCTGATTTCGGCAGGTTTGGGCGGCGACTTGCAGCGCCTGCTGCTGATGGACAGCGTCGAGGACTGGAGCCACCGACCCGAGCCGGACCAACTGTTCTATTTCAGCGGCGGGCGCGGGGATTTCGAGCTGCCCAAGGACCTGCGGCACCTGGATCCGGGTTTTCATGAAGTGTTCCGCGAGGCGTTGTCGTACCACGCCATGGTCGAAGTGGTCGATGGTCGGCGTTACGTGCTGCTGCAAGACCAGAGCGATTTCGAAGAGCGTGAGCGCGTGCTGTTCGCGGTGGTGCTGGTAGGCTTCGTGCTCAGCCTGGCGCTGGCGGTTTTCCTCGGCTGGGTGCTGGCCCGCAAGGTGATGGCACCGGTGGTGCGCCTGGCGCGCCAGGTGCGTCATCGTGACCAGTTGCTCGGCCTGGCGCCGCCCCTGGCACCGGATTACGCCGCCGATGAAGTGGGCGAGCTGGCCGTGGCCTTCGACGCCACATTGGGCCGTCTGCGCCAGGCGCTGTCCCGCGAGCAGTTGTTTACCAGTGATGTGAGCCACGAATTGCGCACGCCGTTGATGGTATTGGCCAGTTCCTGCGAGCTGCTGCTGGAAAACCCGGCCATCGACGAGCGTGGGCGCAACCAGGTGCTGCGTATCGCCAGGGCCTGTGAAGAAATGCGCGAACTGGTGCAGACCTTCCTGATGCTGGCACGCGCCCAACACAACGACGCCACCATGTCCCCCCGGGTAACCCTCACCCAGGTGGCGGATGATTTGCTCGGCATCTGGCGTGAGCCGATCGAGCAAAAAGGCCTGCAACTGATCTACCAGCCGGGCAACCCCCTGGATACCCGCTATAACACCACCTTCCTGCATGCGGTGATGGGTAACCTGCTGCGTAATGCACTGCATTACACCGAGCAGGGCTTTATCCGGCTCACCCTGGAACCGAGTGGTTTTGTGGTGGAAGACTCCGGCGTCGGCATTCCCGAAGACAAGCGCGAAGCCATGTTCGAGCCCTTCGTGCGCGGCAGCGAAAAACGCGGTGAGGGCCTTGGCCTGGGGCTGTCGCTGGTGCAGAGGATCTGCGAAAACCAAGGCTGGAGCGTCAGCCTGAGCACCATGGAACCCAATGGTTGCCGCTTTCACGTCCAACTGAGCCAGGTCAAATCCTGACCGTGTGTGCTACCGCTATGCTGGCAACGATCAGTGTAATTCGTCGTAGATAGCCCGTTGCTATCATTTGTGTCGGTAAAGTCTTGACATGTATGAATCTGGACAGGACAAGTTTTTCACAACGAGTTGACCTATTGATCACAGTCTGCAACTTAAGGTCGTAGGCATCAGTAAACGGAGACGTAAGATGCCTACCCCGATCAAGCTCGAATTTTCCGATAAGTACGACGAAGAGCATGCGCAGAGTTATTTGCTCAAACATCAGGACAATTTAGCTCGCCGGCTGTCCCACAAACGTGACGAGCAGTTGGCGCGCGGTGCGTTGGCCATGGCCGGTGAACCTGGCCTGGTCTTGGACTTGCCTTGCGGGGCCGGGCGTTTCTGGCCGTTGCTGGCGGAAAAACCCAACCGGGTGATCATCGGCGCCGATAATTCGGAGTCGATGTTGAAGGTCGCGATGGTCGCCCAGCCGGCGGACGTGGTCAAACGGGTACGCCCTTTGCAGACATCCGCCTTTGATATCGATTTGCCTGATAACGCGGTCGACAGCATCTTCTGCATGCGCCTGATGCACCACATTGGTGAGCCTAAGCACCGCTTGGCGATATTGCAGGAGTTTCATCGTGTTACCCGCGACAGCGTGATCATCTCGCTGTGGGTGGATGGCAACTTCAAGGCCTGGAAACGCAAGCGTGCTGAAGTAAAACGTCGTAGGAAAGGTGAGCAGGAAGGTTACCAAAACCGGTTCGTGTTACCGGCTGCTACTGTCGAGGCAGAGTTTGAGCAGGCCGGTTTCCGTGTTCAGGAGTCCCTGGACTTCATTCCGCTCTACGCCATGTGGCGAGTATATGTATTGCGCAAGAGGTAACAGGATGGCAGTTGAGTGCGTAGCAGGCAGTCATGTAGCTCCCGAAGAGCGATTTGAGTATTTCTGGCGCCAGCAGGGCGAGTGGGTCGAAGAGCCTAATCGTCGGCGTGGCGGTGAAAGTGGCGTGCAGCGTGTGATGGGGCCCACCGGGCGTTTGCTCTACAGCAAACGTCAGACCGGGCATATCTACCGCAGTTGGCTGCATCCGTTTGGGCGCCCGACCGTGTTGCGCGAACGGGATGCTCTCAAAGGCCTGCGCGCGCTGAATGTGCGGGTGCCGGAGATGGTGTTCTGCGAGGCGCGTCGTGATCCGCAACACCAATGGAAAGCATTGTTGGTGACGGCTTCGCTGGACGGTTTCGACGAAATCGAAAAATGGTACGCCGCCGGTGGCCGTGAACAGTACGGCGAAGCGGTACACGAGCGTGTACTCAAAGAGGTGGCGGCGACATTGGCGCGCATGCACAAAGGTCGCTGGCAACACGGTTGCTTGTACATCAAGCATATCTTTGTGCGCGTTACGGGTGAGCCCGACTCGGCCAACGTGGAAGTCGCGCTGCTGGACTTCGAGAAATGCCGCCAGCGCCTGACCGCTTATCGAGCCGCCTCCCATGACATGCTGCAACTGCGCCGCCATTCGTCGTGGAGCGATGGCGACTGGGCAAAACTCAGCTACTTTTACGAGACGGCGTTTGGCAGCGCTATCAAGGGTTTAACCAAATGAAGCTAGAAATAGCTCGAGGTCTGTTTCTGGTCGGGGCGTTGGGCATTGCTGCCCTGGCCCTGGCTGCATGGGAACAGCCTCGGACACAGGTCCTCAGTGCGGTGCAAGGCAGCGGGCAATGCCTGCTGCCGCGCATCGCCAAGGCGAATGCGACGGTCAAGCCCGATCATGACCTGCTGCTGTTCATGTTCGGGATGTCTCGAGGGGTGGGGCCACAAAGTTGAAACGATCGAAACCACCCAAAAAGGGCCTTGTGAGACGAGGCCCTTTTTTTTCGCCAGCGATTTGGCCGTCGGGCGCAGCGCGGGCCGAGCCTGACCGTCAGACCAGATGCAGATGGTTATCCCAAAGCCCGGCTGGCAATTCCAACGGTGTTGCGCTCAGCTGTGCCTGGCGGCAGTCATAGAACCGGCAGCGCCCCTGGCCGGAGGTCACGACAAACCCGTCCGCCACTGCACCCACGCCCGCACAGTCCGGCAACGGCCCATCCAGGCGCAGCTCGCCGCTGTCGATGTGCCAGATAAACAAGCGGTTGCCGCGCGGTGCGGTCAACGCGACCAGGCGCAATTCGCTGTGTACCGCGACGCTGGCGGTGTAGTGCGCCATCGCTTGTAACTGCTCGTCGGCCACCGCAAACGCCATGAATGGCTGCCCCGGCCGCTTGATCGCAAGCAACTCGGAGCGCTCCTGGGACGGCCCCATGAACTGCTGCCCGGTAAGGATGGTGCCATCGCTGGCGATGCCCATATGGCGCACGCTGTTCATCTGCTGGCCGAGGGTTTCCTTGCTGATCAGGCTGCCATCGCGTTGCATCAGCACCAGGCTCGGTTCCATGGCGTTGAGGTTCATTTCCACGCGGCTTTCGGCTTCGGTGCGGATGCCGCCGTTGGCCACCACCAGGGTTTCGCCGTCGGGCATCCACGCCACCTGGTGCGGGCCGATGCCATGGGTGGAAATCTCGCCGCTATGCACCAGCCGTTCGCCTTCGAACCGGTACACCCCGAGCAGGCCACGGCCCGGATCGGAGGTGTCGTTTTCGGTGGCGTACAGCCAGTCGCCACTTTTATGGATTACCGCGTGGCCATAGAAGTGGCGGTTTGCATTCGCGGTGATGGTTTGCAGCAGCGCGCCATCACGCAGGTCGATCAGGTAACTCTCGGTGCCCGGGCGACGGGCGACAAACAGCGCAATCGGCAGCGTCGGGTGGTTGATGATGTCGTGGCAGCGCTGGCCGACCTGGGTGGCGAACACCCGCTGGCCGTCCAGGCGATAACCGACAGCATAGTGTTTGCCGTCTGCATCATCCCGCGCCGACAGCAGCAGCGGGCCCTTGTCTTTCTGCTTGAACAACGTCCAGCCGCCCAGCGTGAGTGCGCCGAGCAACGCGCTGCCAATGGCCAAAGCCTGTCGCCTGAGCATCATCAGTCACCGTCGTTGGCGTTGAAGCCCAGTTGGATGCCCAGCGCCTTGGCCAGCTCGCCTTCGTGCAGGCGGTGGACGACGTTGAGGCTGTCGTAGAGATCGTTCAGCTGCTGGCGTCCGGCGTCATCGCCGAGCAATTCGTTGAGGGTGCGCTGGTTGCTGGCGAACAGTTTCAGGGACGCGGCATAGGCGGCGTCGATCTTCTCGGCCAGGGCCTTTTGATCGGCCGGCAACAAGCCACGCAGGCCTTTGTTGTCGACGCCGACCCACACGGTCTGGGCCGCGGCAAGGCTGGCTTCCAGGCTTCGCAGGGACGACTGGCTGCGCCACGCGTCGGCCTGGAACGGCTGCGGGATGCCCTTGGTCTGGCGGCCCATCGGCGTGCCGAGTTTTTTCTTCAGGGTGTCCAGTGCGGTCACTTGTACGCGCAGCAGGTCGGCAATGGCCTCGTGGGAATCAGCGTAGCGCTGGTTGGGAAACTTGCTCATCTGCGCGAGCATGCCGTCGGTGCTGTTCCAACTGGCCAGGATCTCTTCGGCCAGGGCTTTCTGGCGCTCGCCGATGGCCGTCAGCAGCGGGCAGTAGCGGGCTTTCTGGGCGGCGTCGGCGATATCGGTCTTGGCGTCGTAGAGGATGTATTCATAGGCCGACAGGCCCTGCACCACCACGCTGGATTTGGCCAGGGCGGCCGCATCGATCTGCGGCTGGGCGGCGACCAGTTGCTCGACCTGGCGACCCACCAGGTTTTTCTTGTCCGGCCAGAACTGCACCTGCCACGAACGGTTACCCTCGGCCAGCGGGCCGATCAGCAGCGGTTGCAGTTCGGCCCAGGCTTTTTGGGCGTGAAGGAAGTCGGCGCGAGCGGTGTCCAGGCTTTCCTTGCCCTGGCAGTACGCCAGGGCGCTGACGGCCAGTTGACGGTCGGCTTCCACCCAGCGGCTGTAGGTCGGCAAGATCACTTGCTTGGCGATGGCGGCCGAGGTCATCGCTTGCGGGTCTTGCGGCGAGCAGGCACCGAGCGCGAGGGCGGCCAGGCTGGTGAACAACAACTTGGGACGGAACATGTCGAGCTCCCTTCTGTAAGTGGGGCGAAGCTTATAAAGAGTTCAGGAACGCCAGCAGTGCAGCGCGCTGCTCGGCATTGAAGGACAACACATGCTGCTGCGCCGCTTGTGCTTCACCGCCGTGCCAGAGCACGGCTTCCAGCAGGTTGCGGGCGCGGCCGTCATGCAAGAACTGGGTGTGGCCACTGACGGTTTGCGTCAGGCCGATGCCCCACAACGGTGGCGTGCGCCAGTCGCGGCCACTGGCCTTGAATTCGGTGCGGTGGTCGGCCAGGCCGTCGCCCATGTCATGCAACAGCAGGTCGCTGTAGGGGCGAATCACCTGGTTGGCCAGTTCAGGTTCGGCAGCATTGGCCGCCGTGGTGAACGACGGCGTATGACACCCCTGGCAACCGGCCTGGTAGAACAGGTTCTTCCCGGTCAGCACCTGTGGTGCGTCGACGTCGCGGCGCACGGGCACCGCCAGGTTGCGGGTATAGAACAGCACCAGGCGCAGGATGTTATCGCTGACTTCCTGCTCGCCATCGGGGCCATTGCCGTTGGGCGCCTGTTTGCAGGCGACCTGGGCGTCGGTGCAGTCATCGACGGGTCTCAGCGACGTGGTGAGGCCCATATCCCCCGAAAACGCGTGAACGTTCTGTTGATTGAGGTTGGGTTGCCCGGCTTTCCAGCCGAAGCGTCCGAGCACGGCTTTTTGCCGGGCGTCATCCCAGACCCAGTTCGCGCGGCCGACGATGGCGTCTTTGTCGGCGGTCTTCGGGTCGGTGTTGCGCAGGATATCTGCGTCGGCAATCGCTTCGAGCAGGCCCAGGCCGATCATCGGCGGGGCGATGCGTGCGGAGAAGCGCGTGTCCGGGTGCATCGGGCCGTAACCGAGTTGGGTGATCTGCAGGTTGGGCTTGCGCAGTTCGACGACGCTGCCGTCCGTGAACGTGACGTTGACCGGCGTGTAGTCGACCCGCACCTTGCCCTCCGGCGCCACGCCGGGTACGGCCATGTCCTGCAACTGCCCACCGTAGACCGGCTCGGGCACTACGCCGAGTTGCTCGATGAGCTTGGCATACGGCGGCGCATCCGGGATCGACAGGCGCACCAGCATCGACACGGCGTTCTGCGCGTCGGCCAGTGGCGGGTGGCCACGGCCGTCCTTGATATGGCAGTTCTGGCAGGCATTGGTGTTGAACAGCGGCCCCAGGCCGTCGCGCGCGGTGGTGGTGGAAGGCGCGATCACCCAGGGGCTGCGAAAGAAACTGTTGCCGACGCTGAAATCCAGGCGGCGGGTTGGCGACAGGTTGGCCGAGGGCAGGGAAAAGGCGTTCTGGCCGTGTTTGTTCACCGTCGTTGCCCCGCCGGCCCGCGCTTCCCCCGGCTCAGCCTGGGTAAACCGGGGGGCGTCATCGCAGGCAACCAGGCTCATGGCCATCAGTCCTGCAGACAGGCGAAGAAGCGAACGGAGCATCGAGTTTCCTGAGCAAAGGCGGAAAATAAGGTCGCAAAGTCTAACAGGGCGGGGCGGTTTGAATAAGAGCAATTATCGTTTGATGGCATCCCGGTCCATTCCCGCTAGAATGACCGCACATTTTTTTCTGGAGGTGGCCAATGCAGGCTCTCGACGCTTTGCTCAACCGTGTTTCCGTGCCGCGCCTGCTGGAACCGGCACCGACCCAGGAGCAGCGTGATGTGCTGTTCGCCGCGGCCATGCGTGCGCCCGACCACGGCCAGTTGCGTCCTTGGCGGTTCCTCACCGTGGAAGGCGCGGCCCGTGAGCAGATGGGCACGTTGCTGGTCGAAGCCGCCCGCCTGCAAGACCCCGACGCGCCGCAGGCCGTCCTCGACAAGGCCCAGAACGGCCCGTTGCGCGCGCCGCTGGTCGTAGTGGTGATTGCCCGCCTGCAGGAACACTTCAAGGTGCCGAAATCCGAGCAACTGCTGGCGGCGGCTTGTGCCGCCCATGGCATCCTGCTGGCGGCCTATGCCCAGGGGATTGGCGCGGTGTGGCGCACCGGGGACTTGTCCTACTCGGCCCATGTGGCCAAGGGGCTGGGACTGAAAGAGGGCGAGGAAGTGATTGGCTTCCTCTACCTGGGCACCCCGCAGAACCCGCCGCGTACCGCGCCGAAAGAGGATGTAGCGGCGTTTGTCACGGCCTGGACCGGCCTGTAGGAGCGAGCTTGCTCGCGAAAAACTCAAGGACACCGCGTTCATCCAAGATGCACGCGTGATCGAGGATGTAGCGGCGTTTGTCACGGCCTGGACCGGCCTGTAGGAGCGAGCTTGCTCGCGAAAAACTCAAGGGCACCGCGTTCATCCAAGATGCACGCGTGATCGTTGACGTTCTTCGCGAGCAAGCTCGCTCCTACAGCGAAAAACTCAAGGACACCGCGTTCATTCGGGATGCACGCATGATCGAGGATGTAGCGGCGTTTGTCACGGCCTGGACCGGCCTGTAGGAGCGAGCTTGCTCGCGAAAAACTCAAGGACACCGCGTTCATCCAGGATGCACGCATGATCGTTGACGTTCTTCGCGAGCAAGCTCGCTCCTACAGTGTTGTTTACACCCTGAACTGGTCCATCAACTTCATCTGTTGAGTCGCCAGTGCATTGAGTTGGCTGCTGATTGCCGCCGATTCCGTAGCCTGGCCGGTGAGGGTTTCGGTCACGGTGCGGATCGCCGACACATTGCGGTTGACCTCTTCGGCCACTGCGCTCTGTTGTTCGGCGGCGCTGGCGATCTGCAGGTTCATGTCGCTGATCACCGTCACTGCGTCGCTGATCTTGCCCAACGCCTGCACGGCCTGATGGATCTGCCCGGCATTGCTCTGGGCCTGCTGTTGGCTCGAATGCATGGTCGCCACCACGCCACGGGTGCCGCTCTGGATGCGTTCGATCACCTGGCGGATTTCCTCCACCGAATCCTGGGTGCGCTTGGCCAGGTTGCGTACTTCGTCGGCCACTACCGCAAACCCGCGCCCGCTTTCCCCGGCGCGTGCCGCTTCGATGGCAGCGTTGAGCGCCAGCAGGTTGGTCTGCTCGGCAATGCTGCGAATCACTTCCAGCACTGAACCGATCTGCTCGCTGTTGACGGCCAGTGCTTCGACTTCGCTTACGGCCTTGCTGACTTCGTCGGCGAGGGTGGTGATATCGCGGGTGCTCTGCTCGATGATCGACATGCCTTCGCGCGCCGACTGATCGGCCCCGCGCGCCGCGCTGGCGGCGTTGGAGGCGCTGTTGGCGACGTCATGGGCGGTGGCGCTCATTTCATTGGACGCCGTGGCCACCTGGTCGATCTCGCGGAACTGCACCTGCATGCCTTCGCTGGTCTGGCGTGCAATGGCCGAAGACTGGTCCGCCGTGCCACGGGCTTCGCTGATGCTTTGCTTGATCTGCGCGATGGTCGGTTGCAGCTTGTCGAGGAAACGGTTGAACCAGGTCACCAGTTCGCCCAGCTCGTCTTTCTTGGAGTAGGCCAGGCGCTGGGTGAGGTCGCCGTCGCCGCTGGCGATGTCCTTGAGCATGGCGGCCACACTGTTGATCGGCCGGGTCACGCCGGTGGCGGTCAGCCAGACCAGCAGCAGGCCGAGCAATGCGGCGACGGCCGCGACCAGCAAGGCCTTGAGCGTGCCGCTGGCCTGGGCCTTGTCGAGTACGGCTTGCAGCTTGACGTTGTCGGCCAGCAGTACGGCCTTGGGCAGCTTGATCACTATGCCCCAGGACTTGGCGTCGGCAAGCGGTTTGAGCGGGTACACCGCGCGAATGGTGTTTTCCTGTTCGAGAATCGTGCGGTTGTCGCTGCCCAGCAGTTGCACGATCTCTTTGCCTTCGGCGCCCAGGGTGTCGATCAGGTTCTTGCCGACCTTGGCCGGTTCGCCACTGTAGGCGGCGATCAAACCGGTGCTGGAGATAATCTCCAACTGCGCCATACCGTTGAACAGGTCTTTCTGTGCAACATCGGTGCTGGCTTGCAAGGCATTGAGGGCAATGTCGACGCCCAGGACGCCGATGAGTTTGCCGTCTACCAGCAACGGCAGGGCGATGGTGGTCATCAATACAGTCTTGCCGCCCACCGTGTCTTCATACGGGTCCAGCAGGCAAGCGCGACGGGTGTCCCGTGGGCAGGTGTACCAGATGTTGTAGGGGGTGCCGTTGAGGTTGAGGGTGGTTTTGTTCAGGTCCTCTTCGACCATGATGGTGTTCAAGTCTTCGCCGCCGGCGCGGCTCCAGTAGCTGGAGAAACGGCCTTTATCGTTGGAGACACGCGCCTTGTCGTCGATAAACTCACTGTCCTTGCCATCCAGCGCATTGGGCTCGAACGACATCCAGATCCCCAGCACCTTGCTGTTGCGTTCAAACGCGGTTTTCAGGCTCTGGTTGAGTTCTTCACGCAGCGCGCCCGGTTCGAGGGAGCGCTTGGCGGCCAGGGTACGCAGGTCTTTGACCTGGTCGGCGAGGGCGGTCAGCGCCACCAGGCTGTCGCCGAAGGTTCGCTGCAGTTGCACCGCCTGTTCGGCAGCCTTGGCTTGCAGCAGTTGTTGCACACTGGCGGTGAGCATCCGTGAGCTTGAGTCGCTGACCAGCGCATTGTTCTGCGCGGTATTGTAAATATTCATGCCGACCACCAGCGCAATCACTCCCAGCAGGCAGAGGCCGGACAGCAGCAAGATTTTCAAGCGGATGGAGAGGGTATCGAACATAGGTTCACTCACGGATGGGCTTGTTGGTATGCGAGCCGGGCCAAGTCCATTCGGCGCCTTATCCGGAGCATCGGCGCAGCCAGGGGTTTCATGAGAGGGAGGCGATGAACGGTAGGAAAACGCCTACATCCCGCGCTATACGGGGCGTGCGAGCCGTTCCGGGCGGGACCATATCCACAGGTTGCCCAGGCTCATTCCGGCGATGGTCAGGTAGATCGGCCAGCCGTGATCGAGCGTCAGCAGCATCAGTAGGGCACAGAGCAGCATGCTGACGGTGGCGCTGATTTTGGCGCGGCGCGCAATGATCTTGCCGTTGCGCCAGTTGAACAGGATCGGCCCGAACAGGCGGTGTTTTTCCAGCCAGGCGCTGAGGCGCGGCGAGCTTTTGGTGGCGGCCCAGGCAGCCAGCAGGATGAATTCGGTGGTGGGCAAGCCCGGCACGACAATCGCCACCAACCCGATACCCAGGCTGACGTAGGCCAGCAGGCCGAAGAGGAGCCGGGCGATTCTCGAGGTGGATGGGGATTTGCCGGTCATGGGTGTGTGCAAGTCGGGGAAAACAATTATTCAGCTTGGCATGAGATCCAAGTGTGGGGGGGCGGTGCGACGATTCGACTTGCTCCCGATGACGGCGTGTCAGCCATCATTTTCATGGCTGACCCACCCCTATCGGGAGCAAGTCGAATCGTCGCACCGCCCCTCCCACCGAATACGCATTTCAATCGAATATCAGGCCAGCTCAGGGGCGGTAGCGTATGCCTGTTCGAGCAACACCGTGAAGCGCATAAACGCATTGAGCGCACCTTTTTCCACATCGGCTTCTTCTTCGGCGCTGAATTCCAGGCCGTCGAGGGTGCGGGTGAAGCGCTTCCAGCCGTCGGCGCGGCCGCCGGCCGGCTCGCCGAGGTGGCGGGCGCCGAAGGTTTCGCTCAGGCCCAGGGCCACGGCGCGCTTGATCAGGAACGCCGCGCCCAGCTTGGAGCCTTCGGAGACGAACAACCAGCCCAGGGCCTCGGCTTGGCTCGGGTTCTGCACGGCGCCGGGGACGGCGGCCGGCACGTCAGTGTCCAGGTCGGCCAGGTCCAGTCTGGCGGCGTCGGCGCGGCAGCGCTCGGCCAGGTCGGGGACGATCTTGATCAGCGCGGCATCGTTGTACAGCGCCACCAGTTCCGATTGGAACAGGTACTGCGCCACCACGAAGCGCGCGAAGTTGGGCTGGGTTTCAAACGGCGCGTGCGCCTTGACCAGCGCATCGAGCCGGGTGTGCGGCTCGCTGGTGATCTGGTTCAGGCGCTGGGAGCGCAGGCTTGGGCGTTCTGCGGAAGGCGAAGCGGTCATGACAAAGTCCTTGTGAAGGGAGCGCCGTGTTGCCCTGAGGCATGGCTGGGCGGTTAGTAACTAGACGAACAAGAAGACGCGGCACAGTAAAAAATCCTCACCTCGCCGGTGATTGATTCCGGCGAGGCGAGGCGGATTGATCAGATGTCCCAGATCACATTGATCGCAAAGTTGCGACCGGGCTGGGTCAGGCGGTCGAGGTTGGCCGGGCCGGTGACACCGGCTTCGCCGACGCTGTCGTAGCTGCGCACGTCATCCCAGTTCCAGTACTTCTTGTCGGTCAGGTTGTAGAGGCCGGCGTTGAGGGTCACGTCGTGGGTGACTTTATAGAAGCCGGTCAGGTCGAGGATGCCGAAGCCTGGGGTCTTGAACGGGCCGTTGGCGCTGTCGCCGTCGGGCGCGAAGAAGGTCTTGCTGTCTACACGGTCTTGTTTCTTCACCAGGGTCCAGCTCAGCAGGCCACCGTAGTTGTCCTGTTCGTAACCCAGGCCGAATACGCCTTTGAGTGGGTTGACGCTGTTCAGCGGCTCGCCGCTGTCGTCGTTGCGCCCGTAGGCGTAGGCAATCGACCCCTGGGTATACAGGCCCTGAGGCGCCCCGAAGGCGTCGAGGTTCAAGCGGCCCTTGGCTTCCGCGCCCTTGATGGTTGCGCGCTTGATATTGACGGCCTGGAACTGTTCGACGGTGCCGCCGACGACCGCGTTGTCTTCGTCGATAAAATCGCGGTATTTGTTGTAAAACACCGCGATGTCGAAGGAGCCTGCGGCGAACTTGCCGCGAATCCCGGTTTCGATGCCTTTGCTGGTTTCCGGCTTGAGGTTGGGGTTGGGCTCGACGGTGTAGCCCAGGTTCAGGTTTTCAAAGCGTCCGTACAGCGCCTTGGCCGAGGGGGTGCGGAAGCCTTCGGCGTATTGGCCAAACAGGGTGTAGTGATCGGTCAGGGCATACGTCAGGCCAAACTTGGGGGTGACACGGTGCCAGGTTTTTTCCTTGTCGCTCACCGGGTATTGGCCGGTCGGGTTGACGGTACTGAGGAACGCTTGAGTCAGCTTGGGTTTGAGCTGGGTGTAGTCATAACGCAGGCTGGGCAGGAAGGTCCATTTGTCCCAGGCAATCTGGTCCTGGGCAAACAGCGAATAGGTGTTGATGGTCGGGTCGGGGAAGTCGCTGGCCTTCTTCACGCTGTCGCTGGCCGTTGGGCTGGGCGCGCCAATGGCTGTGCAACCGGCGCCGACGGCGAGGCAAGTAGCTGCGCCCTCGCGGGAGCCGGTGACTTTCTGCTGCTTGAGCGTGGTGCCGTAGGTCACTTGGTGATCGGTTTCGCCGAGGCTGAATGCCTTGTCCAGCTGGGCATCGAATACCCACTGTTTTTCTTCGTAAAGCGTGTCGCGGGTGCGCAATACCCGACGGCCGGCCTGGTAGATTTCTGCGGTGCTCTGGTCGGTCTTGGCGATCTGGTAATTGAGGCTGGTCTTGATGCGATCAGTCACGGGCGAGTCGAGGGCGAAGGTGTTTTCCAGGCCGAAACGTTCGCGGGTGATGGTGTCGTTGCCCCGGCGGTCACGGTAGAGATTGAAACCTTGACCACCGACGAACGGGCCACCCACGGCATTCTTCAGGTTGACGTCGCGATCGTCCTTGTACTTCTCGTAAGTCAGGCCCAGACGGTTGTCATCGCCATAGTTCCAGCCCAGTTTGGCCAACACGTTGGTGGTGCGCGCCTCCTCGGGGTTGGCGCCGGTGCGGGCCAGGCCGGTGGCGTTGTTGCCGTCGTAGGCTTCGGTTTCATGGCCGTTGCGCTGGCTCAGGTGCAGCAAACCGTCGACGTCCTGTACGCGGCCGGCGACGGTGGCGGAGGTCAGCCAGCTCTCGTCGGCGGAGCTGTAGCCGGTCTTGAGGCGGGCGCCGACGTCCTGGCCGGGCTTGATGATGTCGTCCGGGTCGAGGGTGAAATAGCTCACCGCGCCGCCGATGGCGCTGCTGCCGTACAGGGCCGACGCCGGGCCGCGTAGGATTTCCACGCGCTTGACGATTTCCGGGTCGACGTAGTTGCGACGGGTCTTGGCGTAGGGGCCGTTGAAGAAGTTGTCCGGCACTTCCACGCCATCGACCTGGGTGAGGATGCGGTCGCCGTCGATACCGCGAATGTTGTAGCCCGCATTGCCGGCACGGGTGCCGGCGCCACCGACCGAGACGCCGGGCTCGTAACGCACCAGCTCGCGGATCGTGTTGACGTTCTGGCGGTCCAGCGTTTGGCGATCATGCACGCTGACGGTGTTCGGTACGCTGTTGACGTCCTGCTCGTTACGGGTGGCGCTGATGGTCACCTGTTGCAGGTTGAGGACACCGCCGGCAGCGCGCTTTTCCAGGACGATGTTGCTGTTGCCGAGTTTGCGGTAGCCCAGGTTGGTCCCCACCAACAAGCGCTCCAGGGCTTTTTCCGGCGACAGCGCACCGCGCACGCCAGGGGACGACACGCCCTGGCCCAGCTCCGCCGGCAGGCCGACTTGCCAGCCGGTCACGGCGGTGAAGGCATTGAGTGCCGAAACCAGTGGCTGCTGTTCGATGCTGAAGCTGTAGTTGCCGTGGCTGCGGGCGGTCGGTTCGGCGGCGGCGGCCGTCAGTGGGGTACCGGCCAGCAGGAGGGCAGCGGTCAGCAAGGACAGCACGGGTGAAGAAGACCGGCGATTGAAACGAGAGGACATCGAGAGCGCTCCGGAAGTACGAGTCTTATAGTTGCGCACTGGTTCAAATAGGAATCAGTTGCATTGGCTAAGACGAGACGTACAGCCGAGATCTATCGAGTAAAAATAATTCTCATTTAGTTCAGGATCACCAAGGCCGGGTATTCAGAGAGCTTGGCCGAGGTGATGTGGGCCAGGGAACGCACTACGTCCAACGGTTGGTCGAGGCGGTAGTTGCCGGTGACGGCGACGCTGGCGAGTTGGTCGTTGGTGTTGACGATCCAGCCGGGGTAGTAGCGGCGCAATTCGGCGAGCACTTCGCTCATCGGGCGGTTTTCGAAGATCAGCCGGCCCTGGACCCAGGCCAGGTCCTTGTTGGCGTCGAGCCTGGCGGGTTGACCGAAGCCCTTGGGACCGATGCGGATGCTTTGCCCAGCGCTCAGGCGCACGCGGGCATCGTCGAAGGTGTTACTCAGGTCGACGTCGCCGCGCTGCACCTGCACCTGCGCTTCGCCGTTGAGGTAGCGCACGGCGAACGCGGTGTCGCGCACGCTGGCGCGCACCGGGCCGGCGTCGACTTCCAGGGGCAGGCCGCGGTTGGGCGTTACCTCGAAAAACGCTTCGCCTTGGTAGAGGCGGGCGATGCGCTGGTGATCCCGGGTGGTGCTGGAGAACGCCGAATCGGTGTTCAACAGGACGTTCGAGCCATCATCCAATTGCAGGCGCTGGCGCTCACCCACCACGGTGAGGTGGTCAGCTTGCAGGCGTACCGGCAGGTTGCTGAAGCTGAACAGCCCGAGCATCAACACGGCGGCGGTGGCCAGTGGTTTCCAATGCGGTTTGATACGGCGCCAGGCCCCGGGTTTGCGCGGTGCGGCCAGCGCGACGGCGGCGCTGTGGACGGGCGCCCCGCCCCAGGCGGCCTGGGCTTTGCCGAAGGCACGGACGCGTGCCGGGTCGCCGGCCAGCCAGGCTTCGAATGCGGCCTGCTGCCCGGGTTGCGGGCACTGCAAGGCGATCAGCCAGTCGAGGGCCTGGTCCATCGCCGGGTCTTGCAACACCTCATGAGCCAGCGCGTGGGGGCGCAGTTTATTCGGGTCGGTCACGGTGTGCCTCGGGTCTTCGCCACGTTCTATTTATCTTTCCTACAGCCTGGGTCGACATTCCTGTCGGGTGAAGCTTAAGGCTGATCCAGCCGTTCGGCCACACCTACACAGATGGCCATGATCAATTTCAGTTCCTTTTGCACCGTGCTCAAGGACACTTCCAATTGGTCGGCAATCTCCTGGTAGCTGCAACCATGCAGGCGGCTGAGGATGAAAATCCGTTGCTGGCGGGCACTCAATTGGCCGAGGCTGATGCTCAGGTGCTCAAGCAGTTGCTCGGCCTGGGTCGCGTCTTCGGGCGTGCTGATGGGGGCGGCGACGCTTTGCAGGACGTCCAGCGGGACATCTTCCTGCAGTGTGCGCGCCTGTATCCTGCGTGAACGCAAGTGATCCAGCGCGAGGTTGCGCGCGGTCTGGTAGACGAAGGGTTCGAGGTGATCGATCGGCCGCTCGCCCAGGGCCCGGGTCACGCGCAGGTAGGTTTCCTGCAACAGGTCCTCGGCGGTGCTGTGGTTGTTCACCATCCGCTGCAAGGTGCGTAGCAGAATCACCCGTTGGGTGAGAAAGACTTGGTTGAAGCGAGATTGGCTCACAGCGATACCGGACCGATTTGTAGTTAATGATAATGCGTATCATCAGCACAAATGGCAAGTGGCTGTTTCTCTGGGCCTCTACCGATCAAATGTGGGAGGGGCTTGCTCCCGATTACGGAATGTCAGTCAACACATGCATGACTGATACACCGCCATCGGGAGCAAGTCGAACCGTCGAACCGCCCCTCCCACAAAAGATTATTCGGCGTTGCAGAGCGCCAGGCAGTTGTCCAGCATGCGGTTGGAGAAGCCCCACTCGTTGTCGTACCAGGCCAGCACTTTCAGCAGTTTGCCGCTGGACTTGGTGTGGTTGGCGTCGAAGATCGACGACAGCGGGTTGTGGTTGAAGTCACTGGAAACCAGCGGCAGGGTGTTGTAGCCGAGGATCTTCGAGTGCTGGCTGGCTTCCTTGAGCAGCGCGTTGACTTCCTCGGCAGTAGCGTCTTTCTTCAACTGCACGGTCAGGTCCACCAGCGATACGTTGATCACCGGCACCCGCACGGCCATGCCGGTCAGCTTACCCGCCAGTTCCGGCAGCACCAGGCCGACCGCTTCGGCGGCGCCGGTCTTGCTCGGGATCATGTTCTGGGTGGCCGAGCGCGCGCGGTAGGGGTCGGTGTGGTAGACGTCGGTCAGGTTCTGGTCGTTGGTGTAGGCATGGATGGTGGTCATCAGGCCGCTTTCGATGCCCAGCTCGCGGTGCAGCACCTGGGCCACGGGCGCCAGGCAGTTGGTGGTGCAGGAAGCGTTGGAGATGATCTGGTGAGATTGACGCAAAATGTCATGATTTACCCCGTAGACCACGGTGGCATCCGCGCCTTTGGCCGGGGCAGAGATGATCACCTTGCGCGCGCCGGCGCTAATATGGGCAGCAGCCTTGGCCCGGTCGGTGAACAGGCCGGTGCATTCGAACACCACGTCGATATTGTGCGCAGCCCAGGGCAGGTCGGCCGGGTTGCGAATGGCGCTGACGGCGATCCGGTCACCATTGACGGTCAGGCTTTCCTGATCGTGTGCGACCTCTGCATCGAAAGTACCGTGGACGGTGTCGTATTTGAGCAGGTGGGCATTGATCGAGCTGTCGCCCAAGTCATTGATCGCGACGATCTGCAAATCCTGGCGATAGCCTTGGGTATACAGTGCGCGCAGGACATTGCGGCCGATACGGCCAAAACCATTGATTGCGATTCGAAGAGTCATTGGAGAGTGCCTGTCGTCGATTTGTTGTAAGAATTACAAGATTATTCGCATAAAAATAGAAAACAAGCCTTTTTAGTGGCAATATTTTGTTCAATCTACAACGAGTGACCTGAATCAACTGGTCCGATGATCCAAACGACTCTCTGCCATCCCATGTGCCGCGGTCGTTTGATCAGCATAGACACTCAGGTCGCCACATCCGTTAGCCTGGAGTTCTACACATGCATCCCCGCGTTCTTGAGGTCACCGAACGGCTTATCGCCCGCAGTCGTGCAACCCGTGAGGCTTACCTTGCGCTCATTCGCGGCGCCGCCAGCGACGGCCCGATGCGCGGCAAGCTGCAATGCGCCAACTTTGCCCATGGCGTGGCCGGTTGCGGCACCGAAGATAAAAATAGTCTGCGTATGATGAATGCCGCCAACGTGGCAATTGTTTCGTCATATAACGACATGCTCTCGGCGCACCAGCCGTATGAACATTTCCCGGACCAGATCAAAAAAGCCCTGCGCGAAGTCGGCTCGGTCGGCCAGTTCGCCGGCGGCACGCCTGCCATGTGCGACGGCGTGACCCAAGGCGAACCGGGCATGGAGCTGAGCCTGCTCAGCCGTGAAGTCATCGCCATGTCCACGGCGGTAGCGCTGTCCCACAACATGTTCGACGCTGCGCTGATGTTGGGCATCTGCGACAAGATCGTCCCCGGCCTGATGATGGGCGCCCTGCGCTACGGCCATCTGCCGATGATCTTCGTTCCTGGCGGGCCAATGCCGTCGGGCATCTCCAACAAGCAGAAGGCCGACGTGCGCCAGCGCTACGCCGAAGGCAAGGCCAGCCGCGAAGAGCTGCTGGAGTCGGAGATGAAGTCCTACCACAGCCCCGGCACCTGCACCTTCTATGGCACCGCCAATACCAACCAGTTGCTGATGGAAGTGATGGGCCTGCATTTGCCCGGCGCCTCGTTCGTCAACCCGTACACGCCGCTGCGTGACGCACTGACCCGCGAAGCCGCGCATCAGGTCACGCGCCTGACCAAGGCCAACGGCAACTTCACGCCGATCGGCGAGATCGTCGACGAAAAATCCATCGTCAACGCCATCGTCGCGCTCAACGCTACCGGCGGTTCCACCAACCACACCTTGCACATGCCGGCCATCGCCATGTCGGCGGGGATCATCCTGACCTGGCAAGACATGGCCGACCTCTCCGAGGTGGTGCCGACCCTGTCCCACGTCTATCCAAACGGCAAGGCCGACATCAACCACTTCCAGGCGGCGGGCGGCATGTCGTTCCTGATTCGTGAACTGCTCGAAGCCGGCCTGCTTCACGAAGACGTCAACACCGTGGCCGGCAAAGGCCTGAGCCGCTACATCCAGGAACCGTTCCTGGTCGACGGCGAACTGATCTGGCGCGACGGCCCGATCGAAAGCCTCGACGAAGCCATCCTGCGCCCGGTGGCCCGTGCGTTCTCGCCCGAAGGTGGCTTGCGCGTGATGCAAGGCAACCTCGGCCGTGGCGTGATGAAAGTCTCCGCCGTGGCCCCCGAGCACCAGGTCGTCGAAGCCCCGGCCGTGGTGTTCCAGGACCAGCAAGATCTGGCCGATGCGTTCAAGGCCGGCCAGTTGGAAAAAGACTTTGTCGCGGTGATGCGCTTCCAGGGGCCGCGCTCCAACGGCATGCCCGAATTGCACAAGATGACGCCGTTCCTTGGCGTGTTGCAGGACCGTGGCTTCAAAGTGGCGCTGGTAACGGACGGGCGCATGTCCGGCGCGTCGGGTAAGATCCCCGCCGCGATCCATGTCAACCCCGAAGCCCAGAGCGGCGGGCCGCTGGCACGGGTGCGCGATGGCGATATCATTCGTGTGGATGGTGTCAAAGGCACCTTGGAGCTTAAGGTGGACGCCGAAGAATTTGCAGCGCGCACACCTGCCACGGGCCTGTTGGGCAATAACGTGGGGGCCGGTCGCGAGCTGTTTGCATTTATGCGCTTGGCCGCAAGCTCCGCAGAGCAAGGCGCCAGCGCCTTTACCTGTGCCTTGGAGACGCTTAAGTGAAGCTTGCGCTGGTCGGTGATATTGGCGGTACCAACGCCCGGTTTGCGTTGTGGCGGGATCAGGCACTGCATTCGATCCGGGTGCAGGCCACCGCGGATCATAAAAGCCCTGAGGACGCGATCAAGGTCTACCTCAAGGAAGAAGGCCTGGCGATCGGCGACATCGGCGCGGTGTGCCTGTCGGTGGCCGGGCCGGTGAGCGGTGATGAATTTAAATTCACCAACAACCACTGGCGCCTGAGTAAGACTGCGTTTTGCAACACCTTGCAGGTGGATGAACTGCTGCTGGTCAATGACTTCTCGGCCATGGCCCTGGGCATGACCCGCTTGAAACCCGACGAATTCCGCGTGGTCTGCCCTGGCACGCCGGAACCGTTGCGCCCGGCGGTGGTGATCGGTCCGGGCACCGGCCTGGGCGTCGGCACCTTGCTCGACCTGGGCGGCGGCCGTTGGGCCGCGTTGCCGGGGGAGGGCGGCCATGTCGACCTGCCCCTGAGCAGCCCGCGGGAAGCCCAGCTGTGGCAGCACATTTACAATGAGATCGGCCATGTCAGCGCCGAAAGCGCCTTGAGTGGTGCAGGTTTGCCACGGGTGTATCGGGCGATCTGTGCGGTGGATGGTCACTCGCCGGTGCTGGATACGCCGGAAGCGATCACGGCGGCAGGCCTGGCCGGCGACCCGGTCGCGATGGAAGTGTTGAACCAGTTCAGTATCTGGCTGGGCCGCGTAGCCGGTAACAACGTCCTGACCACCGGCGCACGGGGCGGTGTGTATATCGTCGGCGGGGTGATCCCGCGGTTTGCCGACTTCTTTATCCACAGCGATTTTGCCAAGAGCTTCAGTGACAAAGGCTGCATGAGCGACTACTTCAAGGGCATTCCGGTATGGCTGGTGACGGCGCCGTATTCCGGGTTGACCGGGGCGGGTGTGGCGCTTGAACAGGCATTCGCGTAGGCAGTGATCGCGCCATCGGGGGCAAGCCCCCTCCCACACTTGGAATGCATTCCAAATGTGGGAGGGGGCTTGCCCCCGATGAGGCCCTGATGAACAACAGATGACTCAAGTTTGGCCATAACAACAAGGAGGACCCCGTGAGCGTAATCAGTAAATCGATTCTCCTCGTCGACGACGACCAGGAAATCCGCGAATTGCTGCAAACCTACCTCAGTCGCGCCGGTTTCCAGGTGCGTGGCGTGCCGGACGGTGCGGGGTTCCGTCAGGCGATGGACGAGGCGCCGTGCGACCTGGTCATCCTCGATGTGATGTTGCCGGACGAAGACGGCTTCAGCCTGTGTCGCTGGATTCGCCAGCACCCGCGCCAGGCGCAGGTGCCGATCATCATGCTCACCGCCAGTTCCGACGAAGCCGACCGTGTGATCGGCCTGGAGCTGGGCGCCGACGACTACATCGGCAAGCCTTTCAGCCCCCGCGAGTTGCAGGCGCGGATCAAGGCACTGTTGCGCCGCTGCCAGTTCGGCCAGGAGCGCGGCGGCAATGGCGAGGTGTTGGTGTTCGATGAATGGCGCCTGGACACGATCAGCCACCGACTGTTTCACGTCGACGGTGAAGAGGTGATCCTCTCCGGGGCCGACTTTGCCCTGCTCAAGCTGTTTCTCGACCACCCGCAACAGATCCTCGACCGCGACACCATCGGCAACGCCACCCGTGGCCGCGACCTGATGCCGCTCGACCGGATCGTCGACATGGCCGTCAGCCGTCTGCGCCAACGCCTGCGCGACACGGAAAAACCACCGAGGCTGATCCGCACCGTGCGCGGCAGCGGTTATCAACTGGCAGCCAGCGTGGTTGCCGGCAGTGTCCACTGAACACCTGAGCGAACGTCGCCGCCGCTTCCCGGTGCCGCGCTCGCTGCTCGGGCGCATGCTCCTGCTGACGCTGCTCGCGGTGTTGTTCGCCCAGGCGCTGTCCAGCGTGATCTGGGTCTCGCAATTGCGCGCCACCCAGCTCGAAGGCCTGGTCACCAGCGCCCGCAGCCTGGCGCATTCGATGACCGCCAGCGTGAGCTATTTCCGTTCGTTGCCGGTGGCTTACCGCCCGTTGGTCCTCGACCAATTGCGCAGCATGGGCGGCACACGGTTTGTGGTGACGCTCAACGACCGCCCGCTGGACATGGCGATCTTGCCGCAGACCCCGCGCAAGCAAGCGGTGCTCAAGGCGGTCGATGAAGTGTTGCGCCAGACCTTGGGCGCCGATGTGCATATCTCGGTGGAATTCGTCAGCGCCGAAGACCTGCGCATCTTCAATGCCGGGTTGAAACTCGATGAGCTGCCACGCTCCTGGGCGCATTACGCGCTGACCCTGGAACCGGTGAACCCGCCAGTGCTGGTCACCCAGATCCAACTCGCCCCCGGCGAATGGCTGTACATCGCCTCGCTGTTGCCCGAGCCGTACACCAGCCTCGAAGAACAAGGCCTGCCGTCGCAGCAAGTGTGGTTTATCGTGCTGACCAGCGGCTTTTTGCTGCTGTTCATCGGCCTGTTGGTCCACTGGCAGAGCCGGCCGCTCAAGCGCCTGGCGCGGGCGGCGCGGGACATGTCGCTGGGCGCCGACGTGGAGCCGGTGGCCGAAGGCGGCGGCAGTGAAGTGGTCGAAGTAGGGCGCGCCTTCAATGCCATGCGCGAGCGCATCAGCCGTTACCTCACCGAACGCAGCCAGTTGTTCAGTGCAATTTCCCACGACTTGCGCACACCGATCACACGCCTGCGCCTGAGGGTTGAATTGCTTGAAGATGAAAACCTGCAAACCAAATTCGGCCGCGACCTGGACGAATTGGAGTTGCTGGTCAAAGGCGCGCTGCAATGCGTGAAAGACACCGACATCCACGAAAACATCGAGCCGGTGGACCTCAACCATGTGCTCGACTGCCTGGTGGAACCGTACCTGGCGCCCAACGGCAACGGCCGCGTGACCCAGCATGGGCGCGCGTTGGCGCCGTACCCGGGCAAGCCGCTGGCGCTCAAGCGCTGCATCGGCAACCTGATCGACAACGCATTGAAGTACGGGCAGAACGCCCATTTGCATATCGAGGACGATGGCGCGGAGTTCATCCTGCACGTCGACGACGAAGGCCCCGGCGTGCCGGAACAGCGCCTGGAGCAAGTCTTCGAACCGCACTTCCGCCTCGCCGGCCAGCAGCAGGGCTACGGCCTGGGCCTGGGCATCGCGCGCAACATAGCGCACAGCCATGGCGGCGAAGTGAGTTTGCAGAATTTGCGCGAGGGTGGTTTGCGGGTCACCTTGCAACTGCCCCGCACCCTCGACTAAGCAGCGCCGCCGATCAAATGTGGGAGGGAGCTTGCTCCCGATAGCGGTGCAACAGTCAGCTTATCTTTAGCTGACTCACTGCCATCGGGAGCAAGTCGAACCACCCCTCCCACATCTGATCGGCAGTGAATCACACGCTCTGACGCAACCTGGCCAAATCCCGCAGCGGCGGCGCACCAAACAGCCGGCTGTATTCGCGGCTGAACTGCGACGGGCTTTCATACCCCACCCGATACCCCGCCGCCGAGGCTTCCAGCCCTTCGGCAAGCATCAGCCGCCGCGCCTCCTGCAAGCGCAACTGCTTCTGGTATTGCAGCGGGCTCATCGCGGTGATGGCCTTGAAGCGGTGGTGCAAGGTCGAGACGCTCAGGTTCACTTCCCTGGCCAGGTCATCGATGCGCAGCGGTTGTTCGTAGTTGCCATTGAGCCATTTGATCGCCTGGCTGACCCGATGACTCTGACTGTTGGCTACGGCAATTTCATACAGCCGATAGCCCTGCGGCCCACGTAACAAGCGGTAGAGAATTTCACGGCTGATCAACGGCGCCAGCATCGCAATGTCTTTGGGCGAATCGAGCAAGCGCGTCAAGCGCAGTACGGCGTCGAGCAGTTGGTTGTCGAGGCGGTCGACGTACATCCCACGCGCAGTCGGGCGCGATGGCACGCCCATCGGCCCGGCTTCTGCGATCAGGGCGGTGAGCTGCGCCGGGTCGATGTTGATGCGGATCGACAGGTTAGGGTCTTGCTCGGTGGCATCGATGATCCGCCCGGCCACGGGCATCGACACCGAAAACACCAGGTAATTGAGCGGGTCATAGGCGAAGATTTCATCGGCCAGGCGCACTTCCTTGCGGCCATTGGCCAGGATGCACAAGGCGGGCTCCACCAGCACCGGGCTGAAGTCGCGCGGGGTGTTGTGGCGGTTCAGGAACAGTGACGTGATCGCCGTACCGTAGGAGCCGTCTTCCCAGGTATGCCGACGCACGATGCTGGCCAGTTCGGCGCGCTGTTTTTCCATCTCGGCATCGAGGGGCACGGGCTTAGGTTCGGGCGACGACATAGGGCGTCCTCTGCAGGCTTCTTTGATGGGCTCAGCTTAGCGGTGGCGGTGCAAACCGTGTTATGTCGATTCTGCACAATCCTTGCCTGATCCTGCGAAGCTGCGTGAATCAGGCAAGCGCGGCGGCTGTCACGTCCCTGAAACAAGGCGTTTGCCAGTGGAATAAAACCGGCGGGCAATCGTCCTGTCTACGCTTTTCGCAGGATTGTGCAATAAGCCGGCAGGAATCGACTAACCGCGCCTCGACCCGCGCCGTTATCTTTGATCCTGTGGCAACACACCCTCACAGTGCTTGCCGAGCATCACTTCTCAACGGGAGAGTCGAACATGTCCACCCCCATTCCCGCGAGCCATATGGCCTTTATCCGCGCCCGTAGCGGCTGCAGCACCGAACTCGGTGCTCGTTTGAGCAGTTTGATCGAACCGGGCCGTCAGGCTCAGGGTTGCCTGCAATTTTCGTTGCAGCATTCCCAGGTCGACCCCGATGTCTGGCTGGTCTCGGGCCTCTGGAGCAGCGAGCAGGCGATGAGTGCCTACTTCAACTCGCCAGCCCTGATGATCTTCACCGAGCTGTTGAACGACGCAGTCGTGCGCAGCATGGACTTCCAGACCTTCACCGATGCATCCGCCGCCAATGCTTACGGCGAGTACCTGCAACTCGCCGGTTAGGGTTTAGAATGGCCGACTTTCCATTGGCCAGGACCTGCAACATGGCACGTAAACAATTTGCCCACCACGAAGCCGTTTCCGCCGTAGTACCGGGCGAAGGGGGCTACAGCGCCGCCGTCGCCGTCAAGGCACTCGATGGCATGGGCGCACCGCAGTTTCACAAGATCCTCGATGGACAGAAGTTCAAGACGGCATCCGATGCCGATGATGCGGCGACGCTGCACCTTGAGTTGTTGACCGACGTCGACGCAGAAGGTCAGTTGACCTGGGCAACTGCCACAAACTAACGCACGCCGCTGATCTAATGTGGGAGGGGGCTTGCCCCCGATGGAGGTGTGTCAGTCAGCCTATCTGTAGCTGAAACACCGCTATCGGGGGCAAGCCCCCTCCCACATTTTTATTGCATTGCAGTCAGGCTTGGGTGGCGCCTGGGCGATACATTTTGAACAGCGCTTCGGGGCCCAGTTGGAAGTAATCCGCCGGGCCGCCGCCACGCAGGATCGGCTCGGCGGCGGCGGTGTCGTAGATCCCATCCTTGAGCAACCACTTGGCAATATGCACCGCGACCACCTCGCCCAGCACCAGCCAGCTGGGTACCAGCACATGGTCGGCGCGCTGCAGCTGAATGATCTGCGTGACCTTGCACTCGAACGCCACCGGGCTCTCGCCCACCCGCGGCACGCCGACGATCTTCGAGGCCACCGGCGTCAGGCCGGACAACTCGAACTCATTCACCTGCGGCGGCACGGCGGCACAGCTCTGGTTCATCTGCTCGGCCAACGGACGGGTGGCCAGGTTCCACACAAACTCGCCGGTCTGTTCGATGTTGTTCAGGCTGTCTTTGCGCCCGACACTGGAAAACCCGATGATCGGCGGAATGTAGTTGAACGCATTGAAGAAACTGTAGGGCGCCAGGTTCAGGTGGCCCTCACTGTCGTGGGACGAAATCCAACCGATCGGTCGCGGGCCGACGATGGCGTTGAACGGGTCATGGGGCAGGCCGTGGCCCTTGGCGGGTTCGTAGTAGTAGCTGTCGTCAGACATGGCTGGGGTTCCTGCTGCGCTTTTCTGGGAGGCCGTCATAGTGCAAGCCATGGCGGCGAATTTCCATCGACCCTATGGAATTTTCATTCAGCGCCCACCTATTTTTCACAGCGTCCCGTTCAGTCTGCGCGCGCGGTCGACACCCCCTATAAGTCGGCCCAGAGTTGTCCTGGTTCCACATGTGAGAGGGGGCTTGCTCCCGATGGCGGTGGGTCAGCTTGAGACAAGTTGACTGATACACCGCGATCGGGAGCGAGCCCCCTCCCACATTCGTGACTGCGTTCGGCGGTTAGTTTGTGGTGATCCGCGAATGCTTGCGGGTGTCTTTCATGGTCACGTAGACCACCAACGACACCGCGATACATGCGGTCACGTACCAGTAGTAGCCGGTTTCCATGCCGATGCTCTTGAACCACAGCGCGATGTATTCAGCGGTGCCGCCGAAGATCGATACGGTCAGCGCATACGGCAGGCCCACGCCCAGCGCGCGGATTTCGGTGGGGAACAGCTCAGCCTTCACCACCGCGTTGATCGAGGTGTAGCCGCTGACGATGATCAGCGCCGCCATGATCAGGAAGAACGCGCCCCACCAGGTCTGGATGGTGTGCAGGGTGGTCAGGATCGGCACGGTGAACAGCGTGCCGAGAATGCCGAAGGCGATCAGGATCGGACGGCGGCCGACTTTGTCCGACAGCGTACCGACCAGGGGTTGCAGGCACATGAACAGAAACAGCGTCGCCGCCGAGATGGTGGTGGAGTCGGAAATGCTCATGCCGACGGTGTTCACCAGGTACTTCTGCATGTAGGTGGTGTAGGTGTAGAAGGCCAGGGTGCCGCCCATGGTCAGGCCGACCACGGTCATCAGTTCCTTGGGGTGGCGCATCAAGGTACGCATTGCGCTTTCCTTGGCTTTTTCCTTCTTGGTGAACGACTCGGTTTCTTCCATGCCGCGACGCAGGTACAGCGCGACCACTGCACACAGGGCGCCGATGGCGAACGGGATACGCCAGCCCCAATCGTAGAGTTGCTCGGTGGTGAGCACTTGTTGCAGCACGATCAGCACCGCCAGGGCTATGAGCTGGCCGGAGATCAGGGTCACGTACTGGAAGCTGGAGAAGAAACCGCGACGCTCCTTGGTCGCCATTTCACTCAGGTAAGTGGCCGAGGTGCCGTATTCGCCACCCACCGACAAGCCTTGCAGCAGACGGGCGAACACCAGCAGGATCGGTGCGCCGACGCCGATGGTTTCATAACCCGGGCTCAGGGCGATGATCAGCGAGCCGAAGCACATCAGCAGCACCGAGGCCATCAACGCGGCCTTGCGACCGGCGCGGTCGGCATACAGGCCCATCAGCCAGCCGCCGATCGGGCGCATCAGGAAGCCCACGGCGAAGATCGCAGCGGTGTTGAGCAGTTGGGCGGTGGTGTCGCCTTTCGGGAAGAAGGCTTTGGCGAAGTACAGCGAGAACGCCGCGTAGACGTACCAGTCGTACCACTCGACCATGTTGCCGACCGATCCGCTGAAGATCGATTTGATGCGGCTGGTGGTGGTGCGTTCTTTCGCCGGCGCGGCCGCCGACCCCAGAGGCAAAGTATTGGAGTTATCCATTGAAGGAACCTTCAGATAGTTGTTTTTATGGAGCGTGCCTGAGCACAGCCTGACTGGGGCTATAGCAGGAGCTGTGCCAGGTGGGGGAAGGCCCGATCTAGAAGGGTTTGCAGCTTTTTTTGAGCGGAAAGCCGCCGATGGTTCTGGGGTGGGTGAGCGGAAATCCGCTTATGGCGTGCCCGCGATGGCGTCTTTGAAAACACCACAAAGAACGCCCTAGAGAAACATCTCGCGCACCAACCCATGCCGCTGCATTTTCTCGTTGAAGGTGCGCCGGGGCAGTTGCAGCTCGGCCAGTACCGCCTTGATATCGCCTTTGTGTCGGGTCAGTGCGGCTTTCAGGCAGTGGGCTTCGAAGGCTTCCTGTTGCGCCGCCAATGATTGCCCGGCCTCGATGCCTTCGGGCTCCGGTTCGCCCAGCCCCAGCACCTGGCGTTCGGCGACGTTGGCCAGTTCGCGCACGTTGCCCGGCCAGTCATGGCTGAGCAGGCGCCCCAGTTGCGCGCCACTCAGCGGTTCAACGGTGCGGCCCAGGCGTTCGGCGGCGCTTTGCGCAAAGTGATCGAACAGCAGCGGTATATCTTCACGGCGCTCGCGCAGGGGCGGCAGGCGCAGTTGTGCGACGTTCAGCCGATAGGCCAGGTCTTCGCGAAAACGTCCGGCGCGGGCTTCTTCCAACAGGTCCGGTTTGGTCGCAGCGATGATGCGCAGATCGACGTGGATGCTCTGATTGGAGCCCAGTCGCTCCAACTTCTGCTCCTGCAACACCCGCAGCAATTTGACTTGCTGGGCCAGGGGCATGCTTTCGATTTCATCCAGAAACAGCGTGCCGCCGTGGGCGTATTCCAGCTTGCCGATACGCTTGCCCTGAGCGCCGGTAAACGCGCCGCTCTCGTGGCCGAACAGCTCGGCTTCAAACAGCTGCTCGGGGATTGCCGCGCAATTGAGCGCGACAAAGGCTTTCTTCGCCCGCGGGCCGAAGTCGTGCAGGCAGCGGGCGACCAGTTCCTTGCCGCTGCCGGTCTCGCCGCGGATCAGCACATTGACCGGCAACGTCGCCAGGTCGAGCACCTGGCGGCGCAGGTTCTGCATGCTGCGGGACACGCCCAACAGGCTGTTTTCCAGTTGTGTCCGATGATCGGCCTGTTGATGCAGGCGGCGGTTTTCCAGGATCAGCCCACGTTTATCGAGGGCGCGACGCAGGCTGTTGAGCAGGGCTTCGGGGCTGAAGGGTTTTTCCAGGAAGTCGTAGGCCCCGTCGCGCATGGCCTCGACGGCCATCGGCACATCGCCATGGCCGGTCAGCAGGATCACCGGTAAGTCGGCGTCGCGCCGCCGCACTTCGGCCAGCAGTTCCAGACCGCTGAGGCCGGGCATACGCACGTCGCTCAACACCACCCCGGGAAAGTCCTTGGGCAGTTGCGCCAGGCAGGCCTCGGCGCGACTGAACAATTGCACGTCAAATCCCGACAGGCTCAACCATTGCTCAACGGCTGTGCGAATGCTGGCTTCGTCATCGACCACAATCACCGCATTCAACATAGCTCCGGCGTCTCCAGCGCGATAGGCAGGGTCAGGGTAAATACCGCGCCGTCGCCACGGTTAGCGACGCACAGGCGTCCACCCAGTTCATGCACGATAGCGTAGGACACCGCCAGCCCCAAGCCGAGTCCATCACCCACGGGCTTGGTGGTGAAGAACGGGTCGAACACGCTGTTCAGGTGTTCTTCGGCGATGCCGCCGCCGCTGTCGCTGACGGTCAGTTGCCACAGTTGCTCATCGGCGTGCAGGCGGATTTCCAGGCGTTTGCGCGGCTTGTTGGCCATGGCGTCGAGGGCATTGCGTAACAGGTTGATCAGTACTTGTTCCAGGCGGATCGCGTCGCCACGGACCCAGGCGGGGCGGGTCAGGTCCAGCACGGTGCCGATGCCTTCATCGCGCAGGCGCGCGTCGAGCAGTTGCAGGGCCTGGTCGACCACACTGGCCAGGTCGAGGCGCTCGCGCAGGCCGCTGGGGCTTTTGCGGGCGAAGGTCTTGAGGTGGCCGGTCAGCGCGGCCATGCGGGTGAGCATGTCGTCCAGTGGTGTGAGCGCCTTGTAGGCATCTTCCACGCGGCCATGGTCGAGCAGCAGGCGCAGGGTCGCCAATTGCATGCGCTGCGCGGTCAGCGGCTGGTTGATTTCATGGGCGAGGGCGGCAGACATCTGCCCCAGCGCCGCCAGCTTGGCCGATTGCACCAAACCGTCCTGGGCCGTGCGCAGGGCCTGGGTGCGCTCCTCGACAAGCTGTTCGAGCTCTTCGCGGCTGCGCTGGCGCATACGGGCCAGGCGCCAGCGCTGGGTCAGGAACAGCACCAGGAACACCAGCGCCAGCCACGAACCGGCGGCGGCGAGGCCGGCGTTGCGTTGGTCTTCGAAGGCGAACTGGGGTTTGCGCAGCAGGTGCAAGGTCCAGCCTTCGCCCTTCAGCGGCAGGGATTCCCAGATGTACCGGGCGTTGCCGTCGGGGCCGTTGACGCGCATCAGGTGGCTGTTTTCGTCGAAACGCTGCAGGGTCTGGGTCTCCAGCGATTGCAGCTGTTTCTTGTCGTACTGGCGGGTGGCCGTGAGTTCGGCGAGGTCGCTGGCCGACAGCGGGCGCAGGTTGCGATAACGCCAGCCCGGCTGGTTGGCGATAAACACAATGCCGCGTGCATCGCTGACCAGCAGCAGGTCGTTGCCCTGGGCCCATTCGCGCTCGAGTTCGGGGAACTCCAGTTTGACCACCATCGCGCCGAGGAACTGCTCGTGTTCATCGAGCACCGCGCTGGATAGGAAATACCCCGGCACGCCGGTGGTCACCCCGACCGCATAAAAGCGCCCGGTGCCCTGGCTCAGGGTCTGCCTGAAATAAGGCCGGAACGCATAATTGTGCCCGACGTAACTGCTCGGCAGCTTCCAGTTGCTCGCGGCCACGGCCAGGCCGGTGCGGTCCATCAGTTCCAATGTGGAGGACTGCGCGGCGCTGTTGATACGTTCCAGTTTACGGTTGAGCAGGTCCTGGGTCGCGGCATCCAGCGGGCCTTTCAACGCGCTGATCATTTCCGAGTCCAGTGCCAGCACGGCGGGCAGGGCGCGGTAGCGTTCGATCAGGGTGTGCAGCGAGTTGGCGTACAGCGCTAATTGCTGATTGGCACGGGCGGCATCGTCCACCAGGGCCTGGCGTTCGGCATGGCGGGTGGCCAGGGCAGCGGCCAGCACCGCACCGGCGATGATCAACAGGGAGTAGAACGTCAGGCGCAGGGGGCGAGGGATCGCGATCATACGGAGATGAACAGCTGCAATTAGGGGGGAGCACCATAGCATGCGCGATAAAAAAGGCGACTGGGCTGTGTAGCCGCAGTCGCCTTTATCGGTGCGAAGAAGCGCTTACTGCACTTCTACCGCCAGGCTTTCACTGATCTTTTTCTGCCAGATGGCAGGACCGGTGATGTGGACGGATTCGCCTTTGCTGTCCACCGCAACGGTGACCGGCATATCTTTCACTTCGAACTCGTAGATCGCTTCCATGCCCAGTTCGGCGAAAGCCACCACGCGCGACTTCTTGATGGCTTGCGCCACCAGGTAAGCAGCACCGCCTACGGCCATCAGGTACACGGCCTTGTAGTCCTTGATCGCTTCGATGGCGGTCGGGCCGCGCTCGGATTTGCCGATCATGCCCAGCAGGCCGGTTTGTTCGAGGATCTGACGGGTGAACTTGTCCATCCGCGTCGCGGTGGTCGGGCCGGCAGGGCCAACCACTTCGTCGCGCACCGGATCAACCGGGCCGACGTAGTAGATGAAGCGACCCTTGAGGTCCACCGGCAGGGTTTCGCCCCTGTTCAGCATCTCGACCATGCGCTTGTGCGCCGCGTCGCGACCAGTCAGCATCTTGCCGTTGAGCAACACGGTTTCGCCCGGCTTCCAGCTCTGCACGTCTTCCGGGGTCAGGGTGTCGAGGTTGACGCGACGGGCCGACGGGCCGGCTTCCCAGACGATTTCCGGGTAGGCGTCCAGCGGTGGCGCTTCCAGCGATGCCGGGCCCGAACCGTCGAGCACGAAGTGCGCGTGACGGGTGGCGGCGCAGTTGGGGATCATGCACACCGGCAGGGAGGCGGCGTGGGTCGGGTAATCCATGATCTTCACGTCGAGCACGGTGGTCAGGCCACCCAGGCCCTGGGCGCCGATGCCCAGTTGGTTGACCTTCTCGAACAGCTCCAGGCGCATCTCTTCGATACGGTTGGAAGGGCCACGCTTTTTCAGCTCGTGGATGTCGATGGATTCCATCAACACTTCCTTGGCCATCACGGCGGCTTTCTCGGCGGTGCCGCCGATGCCGATGCCGAGCATGCCCGGTGGGCACCAGCCGGCGCCCATGGTCGGAACGGTCTTGAGCACCCAGTCGACGATCGAGTCGGACGGGTTGAGCATGGCCATTTTCGACTTGTTCTCGGAACCACCGCCCTTGGCGGCCACGTCCACTTCCACGGTGTTACCCGGGACGATGGAGTAGTGGATCACCGCCGGGGTGTTGTCCTTGGTGTTTTTACGCGCGCCCGCCGGGTCGGCGAGGATCGAAGCACGCAGGACGTTTTCCGGCAGGTTGTAGGCGCGACGCACGCCTTCGTTGATCATGTCGTCCAGGCCCATGGTGGCGCCGTCCCAGCGCACGTCCATGCCTACGCGCACGAACACGGTGACGATACCGGTGTCCTGGCAGATCGGGCGGTGGCCGGTGGCGCACATGCGCGAGTTGATCAGGATCTGGGCGATGGAGTCACGGGCAGCCGGCGATTCTTCGCGCAGGTAGGCTTCGTGCATTGCCTGGATGAAGTCAACGGGGTGGTAGTAGGAAATGAATTGCAGGGCGTCGGCAACGCTCTGAATCAGGTCGTCTTGCTTGATCACGGTCATGAGTCGCGCTCCTCTATAAGGGAACATTCAATAAAGGTGGCTTCAGTGGGGTGTATCGGTCGGCTGAAACCACCTTTCCAAGGCACGCCGAGTGATGCTGGCGCGACGCTAAAAAGGCGCGGCAGTATAACCCGGCACGGTGGCCGATACACCCGACTATGGTCAAACTCTGCCGGGCGTGATTCCCTGTGTAGGCTTTTTTGATCCGAGACCTTGTATGCCTGAACTGTACGTCGGCGAACGCCACTGGTCGGTCTCCACCGGCAGCAACCTGTTGGATGCCCTGAACCAGGCCGGCGTTGCCGTGCCCTACAGTTGCCGCGCCGGCAGTTGCCATGCGTGCCTGGTGCATTGCCGGGGCGAGGTCGAGGATCAGCAGCCCGACGCCCTCAGCCCGGCGCAACGCGAGAACGGCTGGCGCCTGGCCTGCCAGTGCCGGGTGACGGCGGACCTGCACGTCGAAGCGTTTGACCCGAGCCGTGACGGCGTGCCGGCCGCGGTGGTCGGCGTGGAGTGGTTGAGCACGCATGTGCTGCGCCTGCGCCTGCAACCGGAGCGCGGCCTGCGCTACCGGGCCGGGCAGCATCTGGTGTTGTGGGCGGGGCCGGTGGCGCGCCCGTATTCCTTGGCCAGCCTGCCTGAGGAAGATCCGTTCCTGGAGTTTCATCTCGACTGCCGTCAGCCCGGCGCATTCAGCGATGCCGCTCGACAGTTGCGCGTCGGTGACCGTCTGCGCCTGGGCGAACTGCGCGGTGGCGCTTTGCAGTACGACCCCGACTGGCAAACCCGGCCGCTGTGGCTGTTGGCGTCCGGCACCGGCCTGGGCCCGTTGTGGGGCGTGTTGCGTGAGGCGTTGCGCCAGGACCACCAAGGCGCGATCCGCTTGATTCACCTGGCCCACGATGCCAGCGGTCACTACTTGGCCGAGCCCCTGGCAGCGCTGGCCGAGCGCCATCCGAACCTGACGGTGGAGCTGTGGACGGCGGCGCAGTTGACCCCGGCCTTGGCGCAACTGCGGCTGGTTTCCCGGCAAACACTGGCCTTGCTCTGCGGGCATCCGGCCAGCGTCGAGGCGTTCTCCAAGCGCCTGTTCCTGGCGGGGCTGCCGCGCAATCAACTGTTGGCTGATGTGTTCCTGCCCAGGTCGATCAGCGGGTGCTGATGACGTTTCCACAGGCAAGCCCATCACTGTGAGCCGCAAAGCAAAAAGCCCCGCCATTCACAGGGCGGGGCTTTGTTTTTTCAGCAGATCACTCAGACCATTGGGTCGCCAACGTGCAGGATCTTCATGCCGTTGGTGCCGCCGATGGTGTGGTAGCTGTCGCCCTTGGTCAGGATGACCCAGTCGCCTTTCTCCACCACGCCACGCTTGAGCAGTTCGTCGATGGCAGCCTGGCTGACTTGCTCAGGCGGCAACGACGCCGGGTCGAACGGTACGGTGTAGACACCACGGAACAACGCCGCGCGGGCCTGGGTTTCGCGGTGCGGGGAGAACGCGTAGATCGGTATCGAGGAGCGGATACGCGACATGATCAACGGCGTGTAGCCACTTTCGGTCAGGGCGATGATCGCTTTGACGCCAGGGAAGTGGTTGGCGGTGTACATGGCGGCAAGGGCGATGCTCTGGTCGCAGCTTTCGAACACTTTGCCGATGCGGTGGCTGGAGGTCTTGCTGGTCGGGTGCTTTTCGGCACCGATGCAGATACGCGCCATGGCCTGGACGGCTTCCAGCGGGTACGGGCCAGCGGCACTTTCAGCCGAGAGCATCACGGCGTCGGTGTAGTCGAGCACGGCGTTGGCCACGTCGGACACTTCGGCGCGGGTCGGCATCGGGTTCTGGATCATCGACTCCATCATCTGGGTCGCCACGATCACCGCTTTATTGTGGCGGCGTGCGTGCAGGATGATTTTTTTCTGGATACCGATCAGCTCGGCATCACCGATTTCCACGCCCAGGTCGCCACGGGCAACCATCACCGCGTCGGACGCTTTGATCAGGCCGTCGAGGGTTTCGTCATCGGCCACGGCTTCGGCGCGTTCGATCTTCGCCACCAGCCAGGCAGTACCACCGGCTTCGTCGCGCAGTTTGCGCGCGTATTCCATGTCGGCAGCGTCGCGTGGGAAGGACACCGCAAGGTAGTCCACTTCCATTTCGGCGGCGAGCTTGATGTCGGCCTTGTCTTTTTCGGTCAGGGCCGGCGCCGTCAGGCCACCACCGCGACGGTTGATACCTTTGTGATCCGACAGCGGGCCGCCGATGATCACGGTGCAGTTCAGCTCGGTGACGCTGGCGGTGTCGACTCGCATGACCACGCGACCGTCGTCCAGCAGCAGTTCGTCGCCGACGCCGCAATCCTTGACCAGGTCCGGGTAGTCGATACCCACGACGTGCTGGTTGCCGTCGGTCAGCGGGTGGCTGGTGGAGAAGGTGAACGTGTCACCGATCTTCAGCTCGATCCGTTTGTCGGTGAATCTGGCGATGCGGATTTTCGGGCCTTGCAGGTCACCCAGCAATGCGACGAAGCGACCGTGTTTGGCGGCCAGGTCGCGCACCAGCTTGGCGCGAGCCTTGTGCTCGTCCGGGGTGCCGTGGGAGAAGTTCAGACGGGCAACGTCCAAACCAGCCAGAATCAGCTGTTCGAGGACTTCCGGCGAGTTACTGGCCGGGCCAAGGGTGGCGACGATTTTGGTACGACGGACGGACATGCACAGACTCCTGAGTTCAAGCGCTGAGGAAGGCTACTATGCTCTTTGGTTGTAGTCATTGTTCGTTTGCACTACTTATCGGCGATTCGCTTTTCGCTCCGGTTGAATAGCTGAACAACCTTGAAGATTTTTGACGAGGGGTCGATACACTGCACAAGACAGGAGAACCCTCATGCGAATTTTGCTCATTGCTGCCCTGGCCGTCAGTGTTGTCGGCTGTACCCGTTGGTCGATGGACCACCATTTGAACAACGCCTACCGTGCGTACGGGGTTGGTGACTGCGAGCGCGTGACCCTGGAATTGTCCCAGGTCGACCGGGAAAGTCGCACCCGGCGCTATGTGCAGCCGGAGGTCTCGATGTTGCGCGGGCAGTGTTTGGAGCGACAGAAGCTGTTCGTCGACGCGGTGCAAACCTATCAGTTCATCATCAACCAGTACCCGTCCAGCGAGTACGCCTACCGGGCCCGTGCGCGTCTCGACACCCTGCAACAACTGGGGCACTACTCCGGGGCGAGCGTTGCGCAGCCACGTCCGGCGTCGTTGTGATGCTATTTATCGTTGCATAGCTGGCCCGTTGCCAGTCTTAAGCTATTCTTTGAATGTCCGTTTGTACAAGTTTGTGTCCAAGCGGATGGAACACTTGGGATTGGCAGGCTGTAGAGTGGCAAAGCGCTAGCTGTTGTCACACCGATCTCCAGGGAGAGCGGGGGTGTTTAGCCCGTTCCGAATCACTGGCGCGGCCAGAGTTATGGCCAATGGATGGCGATATCATCATGTTTACCGACCGACGAATTGAGCGGCATCAATTGTCTTGTTTCCTGCAAGTGTTCAACCGGCTTACGGATAAGCCCATTGGTTACTTGGGTAACGTATCTGCAGAAGGACTGATGTTGATCAGTCAATTGCCGATGATGGTCGACGTGGCGTTCGAGCTGCGCTTGAAGATTCCCACGGTCGACGGTGATTTCCAGGCAGTTGATTTCACCGCGACCTGTTTATGGAGTCACGAGGACATCAATCCCCAGCATTACGACTCGGGTTTCAGCGTGGCTGAGGCGCCTGTCGAATACGGCCAACTGATCAATGCCTTGCTGCAGTATTTCAGCTTTGACCCCTTACAGGCGTCCGCTTAGACATAGCGCGCAGTCGCCCCGGCTTGGGTGTGGCGACCCAAGCCGGGGTGTGCGCTGTTTTCACAGAACGCCGGCTTTTTTCCAGCCCAGGTAACGTGTCACCAGAGCGGCGCCCAACTCCGAGGGGCGCGTATCCAGTACCGACAACCCATGGGCGTTCAGGCGGTCATGCAGTTCGTCGCGTTGATTGAGGTAGTCGACGGTGCCGCTGTAGGCCAGCGCTTCGGGCAGGGTTTGCACCGGCGAGAGGCGCAGTTGGTCGAGTACTTCTTCGCGCAGGCTGGCGACCAGTACCCGGTGTTGCCGGCTGATGCGTTTGACCGCAGTCAGCAGCGCCTCATCGTCCTCATCCCGCAGGTTACTCACCACGATCACCAGCGCCCGGCGTTTCTGCCGAGCCAGCAACTGGTTGGCCGCGGCTTCGTAGTCGGCCGCGCGTCGCGTGGTATCGAGGTCGTAGACGGTGTTGAGCAACAGATTCAACTGCCCGGTGCCCTTGACGGGCGCCAGGTAGCGCGGCTGGTCGCAGGCAAAGGTGCATAGGCCGACGGCATCGCCCTGGCGCAAGGCGACATAACTGAGCAGCAGGCAGGCATTGAGCGCGTGATCGAAGTGGGACAGCTCTGCGTCCTGGCTGCGCATGCGCCGACCACAATCGAGCATGAACACGATCTGCTGGTCGCGTTCGTCCTGGTATTCCCGGGCGATCGGCGTGCGTTGGCGTGCGGTGGCTTTCCAGTCGATCTGCCGCAGGCTGTCGCCCTCGCGAAACTCGCGCAGTTGATGAAACTCCAGCCCCAACCCCCGGCGCTGGCGTTGACGCACGCCCAACTGGCTCAGCCAGTTATCCACACCCAAGAGCTGCGCGCCATACAGGCGGGCGAAATCCGGATAGACCCGGGTGGCATCGCTGACCTCAATACTGCGCCGCGCGGACCACAACCCCAAGGGGCTGGGCAGGTGCAGCTCGCAGCGACTGAAACTGAAGTGCCCACGCCGCAGGGGGCGCAGCCGATAGCCCAGTTCGCTGCGTTCGCCGGGGCGCAGTTCGATCGACTGCGGCATGTGTTCCAGGCTCAGGCCGTCGGGGACGTGATCGAACACCTGCACCGTCAGCGGTTGTGGGTAATCGTGTTCAAGCGTCAGGCGTACTTCGCCCCAGCGCCCCAATGCCAGGCTGCCGGGCATCTGCCGTTGTATTCGCGCGGACGGACGACGGCGCAGGCGCATCGCGTCCAATAGCGCCAGCAACAACAGCGCGAGCAGCAGACCCCAGGCCACCGAATGCAGGCTGTCGGGCACCGGGAGCTGCAACGCCTGTGCGGCGCCCAGCAATATATTCAGGCCCAGCAGCACGCCGAGCCAGATCAACAGCAGACGGGTCGGCTTCATGGATGGGTCATTGCCGAGGTGCCGAAATCTGGTCCAGCAGTTGCTGGAGGACCTGGTCCACTTCCAGTCCGTCGATATCCAGCTCGGGGGCGATGCGAACGCGATGACGCAGCACCGCCAGGGCGCAGCCCTTGATGTCGTCCGGGGTGACGAACTCGCCCCCGCGCAGCAAGGCGCGGGCACGGGCGCCGCGCACCAGGGCAATGGATGCGCGTGGGCCGGCACCGATGGTCAGCCCCGGCCAACTGCGGGTGGCCCGTGCCAGGCGCACGGCGTAGTCGAGTACTTGCTCATCCAGCGCCAGTTCGCTGGCGATCTGTTGCAGTTGCAACACGTCCTCGGCTTGCAGCACGGTGCGCAGGGGTTGTACGTCGAGCATGTCGGCCCGGGATGAGCGCGTGACTTCGCGAACCATCTCCAGCTCTTGTTGGGAGTCGGGGTAGTCCATCCGCACCTTGAGCATGAAACGGTCCAGTTCGGCCTCGGGCAGCGGGTAGGTGCCTTCCTGCTCGATGGGGTTCTGGGTGGCCAGCACCATGAACGGTTGGCCGATGGGCAGCGCTTCGCCCTCAAGGGTCACTTGGCGCTCCTGCATGGCCTCGAGCAAGGCGGCCTGGGTCTTGGCTGGCGCGCGGTTGATCTCGTCGGCCAGCAACAGGTGGGTAAACAACGGCCCCTTGCGCAGCTTGAACTGCTCGGTGTGCAGGTCGTACACGGCGTGCCCGGTGACATCGCTGGGCATCAGGTCCGGCGTGAACTGGATGCGCGCGAAGTCGCCGCCGAAGCAACGGGCCAGGGCCCGAACCAACAAGGTCTTGCCCAGGCCGGGTACGCCTTCAAGCAGCACGTGGCCGCCGGCGATCAAGGCGGTGAGGACGTCGTCGATCACCTGGTCCTGGCCAATCACCGCCTTGCGCAGCTCAACACGCAACGCCTGGGCTTGGCGGCTGGCGTGTTGCAGGGTTTCGGTGGTCAGGGCAGTGGGTGTTGGAAATTCGCTGATGATTTCCGGAGCCTTATTCATTGTTACATTGGTTGTATTATCCATAAATCAGATACTTACCTAATCTAACTATTGTTGGGTTTTTATGGGCCGGATGAATGGAATCAGGTCGATATGCACAACTTTCATTCCATGATAGTCCCCGACTTTGGGTGCTCGACAGACGACGCGTCGGCCATAATGACCCGCTTCGGTTTGGAGGGATGCCTCCAGGCGCCAGTGGCACTGCCTTCCGGATCATCCCCTGATGCCAAGGGCAATGGAAGTGTGGCCGCTCAAGAGAAGACACTACAGACTGGCTATGCTTTGTAAACCTCAATAAGAGGCTCTCTCGCCTCTCCGGCTGCAACGGGCAGCTCGTTATAGGGCGGCAGGAGAGCCACTTTTTCAACAGCGTTGGGCAAAAGCAGCCGCTCTCGAGTAACAAGCTGGCTTGTTTAGCCGCCAAGTTTAATATCAGAATATTCATCTGGTTTCATTTGTTGATCGTCTGGGCTATCGCCTTAATGCTCCAACACGACATCGTGCACTGGAGCAAAAATAATGAAAAAACGCCAATCGGCACTTCAACTCAATACCTTGGCCGTGGCGCTGGCATTTGCCTTGCCGGCCATGAGCTATGCCAGCGATCAGTCCGATTCCAAGGGGTTTGTCGCGGACAGCAGTTTAAATATTCTGAATCGCAACATGTTCTGGAACCAGAACGGCAGCGGCACCCACACCCGTGACTGGAGTCAAGCGCTGATGGCGACCTTCAGCTCGGGCTTCACCCAAGGCACCATCGGCGTCGGCATTGATGCGTTTGCCGACCTGGCGTTGCGCATCGACGGGAGCACCGACCGTGCCGGAGGCCCGAACATTCCATCCGATGCCAATGGCCATCCGGATCACGGCCTCGCGAAGGCCGGCGGTGACGTCAAGTTCCGTGTTTCCAATACCACGCTCAAGGTCGGCGACTTGCAGCCCACGTCGCCGGTGTTTGCCACCGCTGATAACTACCTGATGCCACAGACGGCATCGGGCTTCCAGATCGACAGTCATGAAATCACGGGCCTGAACCTGGAGGCCGGTCATTACACCGCCGGTACCGGTAACACCACCACGTCGCGCAGCGGCGACATTCTCGCCAGCTATGCGGGTGTGGAAGCGGCGTCGGCCAGCTTCGCGGGTGGCAAGTACCAGTTCAGTAAGGAATTCACCGCGTCGCTGTACGGAGCGCGCCTGGAAGACGTTTGGAACCAGTACTACGTCAACTTGAACCTTGTTCATCCATTGGCCGTTGACCAATCCGTCGCACTGGATTTCAACCTCTATCGCACATTGGACGACGGCAGCGCCAAGGCCGGTACCATCGACACCACTGCAGCCTCGCTGGCGGCTGCCTACACCCTGGGCGCGCACACCTTCACCCTGGCCGGACAGAAGATCCATGGTGACGAGCCGTTCGACTATGTCGGCTTTGGGGAGACCAACGCCGGTGTCGGTGCCGGCCGCTACGGTAACTCGATCAACCTCGCTGATTCGGTGCAGTACTCCGACTTCAACGGCCCGGGCGAGAAGTCCTGGCAGATGCGCTATGACTTGGACATGAGTTCCTTTGGCGTCCCGGGCCTGAGCTTCATGGCTCGTCATATTCGCGGTTCTGGCATCGACGGTACGCATACTGCCAGTAACTCGGCCTACGCCGGGGCCTATGGCGCCAACGACCAGGAACACGAAACCGACGCCGAAGTGAAATACGTCGTACAGAGTGGCCCGGCCAAGAAACTGACTGTTCACCTGCGGGAGGCCTGGCACGATGGCGATGCTTCTACCGGGGGGCATTTGGTGCAGACGCGTCTGATTACTGAGTACCCGTTGAATATCTTCTAAACAGGCGGGCTTACTTGTCGCTTTAGTTAACGTGTTTGGATTCAACGACGAAACTCGACCGACAGTCTTGCCGCACAAATGCGATATAACCAAACGCGGCCTTTGAGGTCTGCCGGGGCTTGTGCGTCCAGAGACTCGGCCGGGGCAATCAGGCGACGGATCAGGCACTCCAGGTTGGTTCTCACTCTGGGTGTGGATCTCACGAGGCGCTGAACCTCAGAGTCGAGGCGCAGCGCCCTCTTGCTGGCGTTGTACCACGCACCTTCGTCACAGAACGCGGGGTCATAGTGCATTCCTGAGCGTTTGCAGGCACGCCACCTGGCGGCTGAAATCGGCGCTGGAAAGCCGTTTTGCCGCAAGGGGGCCAAGGGCCTGGCTGATCACGTGAGAGGGTTGGCGCGTCAGGTGTTCAAGCACCTGCCACTGGTCTGCGGTGTTTAGGTGTTCAAAGCCAGGGTGGCGCCGCCTTGCGGCGCGCAGGATATCGCGCTGCAAGGCGTGCAACAGGGTGCCCTGGCCGCTGCGGCGCAGCAGGAAGTCGGCGCTGGCCTGCAAGTGTTCCTGCAGTTGTCGGCGTGCTTTGGGCGCTGGCGCCTGGATCGGGCCTTGGCGCATGCCGGCCTGCCAGAGCGCCAGGGCGATCAGCGCGGCGAGCGCCACCAGCGCCTGGGGGAAATAGCGCATCAACAAGGTGAACAGGTCGTCCACGTCGCTGTTGAACAGCAGGCTCACGTCGGTGCCCTGGTTGAGGTACCACAGCAGCCAGGCGTTATCGTGTTGGCCGATTCCCGGGGTTTTCCATAAGTCGCTGTCGGTGACGACTGTCACACGGCCTTGCCCGAGATTGAGTTGCATCAGGTGGCTGGACCTGGCGCTGTTGGCGGAAAACTGGGCCAGGTGCTTGGGGTCGGTGAGATTGAAGTCGGTATCGAAGCTGAAATACGCCGGGGCGGTTTCATTGTCGACATAGAGCTTGGTCAGGTCCGGTTTTTTCTGTTTGCGTGCCGGAGCGGGTTGCTCGGATTCGTCGCTCAAGGTCTGCTGGATATGCAGGCTGTCGAGCAGCAGGTCGCCGCTTTTAGCGGTTTCTTCATCCCACAGCGCTTCGGCCACCACCAGCAGGTGGCCACCGGACTTTGCCCAGTTCAGCAGTTGATCCACCTGGCGCGGGGTCATGTTGTCGCGTTCGCCCAGCAGCAACAGGCTGCGGCCATTGGGGGGCAGATCGGAGAGCCGTTCAAGGCCGCTGGCACGTTCCACCGCCAGGCCTTGCTGGCGCAGAAAGTGTTCGGCCGCCAGGTAGGGATTGCCCAATACTTCGGGTGAAGGGCCGCGATCCACCACTTCGTCATAAGGAATTGCCTTGTGCCACACATACAGGCCGCTCGCCCCCAGCAGGCAAGCAAGCAGCAACCCCACCCACAGCAATGGCCGCTTCATCGGGCGACTCCCGAGCTGAACAGAGTGCGCCAATCGTTGCACAACTGCTGCTGTACCACCGTGGGCGGAAGGCGGTGCCCATAGGCGAGGTTTTGCCAGTGCCGGGTCAATTCGTCGCTGAATGCCAGCAATTGTGGTAGTTGCAAGCGTTGAACGCGTTCCAGGACCTGGCCTTCGGTGTCGGCGGTTTTCAGTGGCAGGTTGAAGTCGTGCAGTAACCGGCTGAGCAGCCCGCGATACAACAGGCCCAGGGCTTCCCTGGGGTGGTTGGGCCATAGTCGCTCGGCGGCGCTGGCAATGTCATCGGGCAGGGTTTCGGCGCCCAGCTCCAGGCCGAACAGTTGGGTGGGTGTCGGTTTGGCGAGCTTGGGTTGGCGTGGCCCGCGCCGGCTGACAAAGGTGCGCAGCCACTCGCGATAACGCCAGGCGAGCAACGCCACGCCGCCCGCCAACAGACTCCACAGCAGCACCTCCAGGCCTTGGGCGAGGTGCTTGAAGGCGTCGCTGTTGAAGTTGTCCAGCAGTGCTTGCAGCCAGGCCGGTAGTTTGCCCTCACCGCGTGCCTGGGGCTTGGTGTTGGGTTTTTCGTCAGCAAAGCGATAGCGCGTGACGGTTTCCGGATTTTTGAACGGAGGCTTGTCCAGCAGCGCCTTGATCGATTGGCTGGCGGATTGGGGGGTGACTTGCCGGGTGGGGGGCGAGTCATCGGCCATCGCGGGTCGGCCCAGCGGCAGCAGCATCAGCCCGATCACCAGCAGTAGTAACGGGGCCGCGCTGCTCAGGCGCTGGCGCAGGCGGCGAAAAACCAGCTCAAGGTCCCACGCTTCCAGCACGGTGCGACGGTTGAGGTAGAGGCTGAAACCACAGGCGACGTAGATCGGTTCCCAGAACACCAGGACCAGCGCGTAGAAAGCGTTGCTCAGGTGTTCCAGCCACAACCCCTCCGGGCCGGTTGCCAGGGCCAGCCGTTGCCAGTCCCAATCCAGTTCAACCTGCTGGGGGATGAACAGATAGAACAGCGCCATGCAGCCGAACCACAGGCCGATTTCCAGGTGTACACCGAGCGTGGTCAACCAGTGCGCTGTGCCGGCGTTGTGTTGCTGCAGCACGCCCAGGCGTTTTTGGCGCGCCTGACCATCCAGGCCCTCGAGTTGACTGACCGGCATCAAAAAGCTGCGGCTCAGGCTCAGTCGCCGCCAGGTCAGGCTGGCCAGGAGTTGGCCCTTGAGCAGGCGCGGCCAGTGACGCACGGCCTGTTTCAGGCTGGGCGTCTCGCCAAACAGGGCCTTGGACAGGATATACAGGGGCAGCCGGTCGAAGGCCGGCTTCAACCACCAGAACACAAACAAGGCCGTGGACGGGTATTGCCACAACAGAACGCTAAGCGCGATGAATATCGGCAGGCTCACCAGCGCCCAACTGGCCATCAGCAGTAGTCGATGTTCCTGGGCCATTAACACGCCCAGGTCCATGGCTTCCCATGATGTTCGCGGGCGAATCACTACGCTGGCATCACTCAGGCGCATGGCGAGTCCGTCCGGCAAGGGTCAGGTAGGCGGCCACCAGTAGCCAGAGCCCCGCGCCCACCAGGTATTTGATCCAAGGCGCGATCGCGGTGGTGGAAGACCAGTAGGCTTCGATAAATGCTGCGATCAGCAGGAACAGCATGACGCCGCAGAGCATCTGCACGCTTTTACGTGCCGCCAGCCGCAGGGATTCACCGCGTGTCAGGTGCCCCGGGGCGATCAACGCCCAGCCCAACTGCAAGCCTGCCGCGCCAGCCAGGGCAATTGCGCTGAGTTCGAAGGCACCGTGGCCGATGACAAACGACCAGAAGGTCTGGCCGTAGCCGATTTCAGTGAGGTGCCCGGAGATCGCACCGATGATCAGGCCGTTGAATATCAGAAAGAACACGCTGCCCAGGCCGAACAGCAAGCCCGCGGCAAAGGTCTGGAAGGCGATGCCGATGTTGTGCATCACGTAGTAGCCGAACATCATCCAGTCTTCACTGGATGCACGTTCGGCGACGCGGCCCAGGCGACTGGCGTCCGGGTCGTACATGCTATGCATCTCGGCCACCTGCTGGGGGCTGACGACGCTGTAGATCAGTTCGGGAAACAGGTACACCAGCAGTGCAATACCCAACAGGCTGCCGAAGAACAGCAGGCTGGCGATCAGCACGAAGCGCCACTGTTCACGCACCAGCCGGGGGAAACCGGCCAGCAGGAAAGCCAATACGTTCGCACCCAATTGGCTGCGGTGGCGATACAGCTGTTGGTGGCCGCGCAGGGCGAGTTGTTGCAGCGGGTCCACCAGGTAACTGCTGTAGCCGCGCTCCTGGGCCATGGCCAGGTGCTGGCACAGGCGTCGATACTGATGAGGGAAATCAGCCAGCTCAGCGGCCTTGGCCTTGCCTTGTTCCAACTGCGTCAGTTGTTCGGCGAATGCTTGCCATTGGGGCTGATGACGGCTTTCGAACAGGCTCTGTTTCATGTCGGCCCCAGCAAGCCACGGGCCACGCCGTTGAGCTGCTCGACAGCGCGAGCCGGGGACACCTGCAGGGGCGTGGCGAGGATCGAGGCCAGTTCCTGTACTCGCTCGGCGGACAGTTCGCCCTGGCGCTCGGCGAAATTGAGGATGGCGCGCTGTTCGCTCAGGTCCAGGGCAAATGGCAGGCGCAGGGCAGGGGCCTGCGGCACCTTGGGACGTGCCAATGGCAGTTCGCGGTAGACCACCAGCGTGCCGGCCGCCAGATCACCGAGCCGTTTGAAGTTAGGGTGCTGCAGGCAACTGATGGCGCCGAGAAAGTAGCCGAACGGCAGCATATCGACAAAGCGCAGCAGGTTGCGGATGAGTGAGGCCGACCAGCCGATGGGCGTGCCGTCATCCTGTACCACGCGCATCCCCATGACCTGCTTGCCCGGCGAGCAGCCCTGGTTGAGTACTTCAAACAGCACCATGTACCACCAACTGACCAGGAACAGCAGCAACGAGCCCAGCCCTATGCCGATGTTGCCGAGCAGGGCCAACGGAACCAGCAGGATGCCCATGAGCAACCCGCGCACGCCCAGGTCGAAGGCGAAAGCCAGCGCACGTGGCAGCAGGCCGGCCGGGCGCAAGGGCAGGTCGATGCCCTCTGGGGTCTCGATCTGGTAACGGGTATCCAATGGAGCTGATGGCATCGCGATCCTTGGCAGCGCAGAGCGGTTGGAAGACACGGATGCTAGCAGTGTCGGCGATGGAAGCAACCATTCAAGGTTTTGCTGGATGTTTATACAGTTGATCTGGCGCTGGCCTCAGGCACCTTCCAGCGCCTAGACTTTGTCGATCTTCAGCACAGGAATAGCCCGTGACCACTCTTTTCTGGTACGACTATGAAACCACCGGCATCAACCCGCGCAGCGATCGTCCCCTCCAGGTCGCCGGTATTCGCACCGATGTCGACCTCAACGAGGTTGGCCCGCCGGTCAACCTGTATTGCCAACCCAGCGACGATATCCTGCCCCATCCGGCCGCCTGTGCGATTACCGGCATCACCCCGCGCATGCTGGCGGAAAAAGGCTTGGCCGAAGCCGATTTCATGACGCGGGTGCATGCCGAACTGGCGGCTCCCGGTACCTGTGGGGTGGGTTACAACACCCTGCGGTTTGACGATGAAATGACCCGTTACAGCCTCTATCGCAATTTCTTCGACCCTTACGCGCGTGAATGGCAGGGCGGTAACAGCCGCTGGGACTTGATCGATGTGATGCGTACCGCCTACGCGCTGCGCCCGGAGGGAATCGTCTGGCCCGAGCAGGATGGGCGTGTCACCCTCAAGCTGGAGCGTTTGACCGAGGCCAACGGGATCGCCCATGGCCAGGCCCACGATGCGTTGTCCGACGTGCGCGCGACCATTGCCCTGGCCCGATTGGTCCGTGAAAAACAGCCCAGGTTGTACGACTGGCTATTCCAATTGCGCAGCAAGCAACGGGTGATGGACCAGGTGCGGCTGCTGCAACCGATGGTGCATATCTCCGGGCGTTTTTCGGCCGAGCGCCATTTCCTCGGCGTCGTACTGCCCCTGGCCTGGCACCCGCGCAATCGCAACGCATTGATCGTCTGTGACCTGGGCCTTGATCCGCAAGGGCTGCTGGACCTCGACGCCAATACCTTGCGTCAGCGCCTCTACACCCGTCGTGATGACCTGGCCGCAGGCGAGTTACCGGTACCGCTCAAGTTGTTGCATATCAACCGCTGCCCGGTGGTGGCGCCATTGAATGTGCTGCGGGCGCAAGACCGTGAACGACTGCAATTGGATATGGACGCTTATCAGGCGCGGGCGCTGCGGCTAACTGACGCACAGGAAGTTTGGCGCGACAAGTTGGCGGAGATTTATGCCGAGGAAGATTTTGCACCGAGTTCGGACCCGGAGCAGCAGCTCTATGATGGTTTTATCGGTGACCGCGACCGTCGTTTGTGCGAACAAGTCCGCGCGGCAGAGCCGGCGCAATTGGCGCGGCAGCAGTGGCCCTTTGATGATCAGCGTTTGCCGGAATTATTATTTCGCTACCGTGCGCGCAACTTTCCTGCAACCTTGAACAGCGAGGAGCAACAACGCTGGAAACTTTTCTGTCAGCAACGCTTGTCAGATGGCGAATGGGGGGCACCCAATACCTTGGAGGCATTTAAACGTGCTCGTATTGAATTGGCTGTTAGTGCCACGCCGTTTCAGCGTCAGGTGCTGGATCAATGGCAGGAGTATGCTGACTCTTTAGCCGTTCGGTTCAATCTGTAATCAGGCAATTGCAGATTATTCAGACAATAAAAAACGCCAGCAAGCTGGCGTTTTTCGTCTGTCGCGTATCAGGCAAGAGCCTGGCGAGGCTTAGCCCAGCAGGGTAGCCCAGCCTTCAACCACGTCACCGCCCCACTTGGCTTTCCACTCTTTCAGCGTCTTGTGGTTGCCGCCTTTGGTTTCAATCACTTCGCCGTTGTGCGGGTTTTTGTATTGCTTGACCTTGCGGGCACGCTTGGTGCCGGTAGTTTTCACTGCGCCGCGCGGTGCTTTAACTTTAGACTCTGGATCCAGCAGCGCGATGATGTCACGCAGGGATTTGGAGTATTCACCCATCAGGGTACGCAGTTTGCCTTCGAATTCCAGCTCGGTTTGCAGTTTGTCGTCTTGGGACAGATTCTTCAAACGGGCTTGCAGCTCTTTGATAGCTTCTTCGGTGGCACGGTATTCGTTGATCAGGGACATGTGGACTACCTTATGTAGAGCGCTGATTGACAGGGATAGTGGCCCAATAATAGTCAGGCTATTTCCCCAAGTAAACATTTAAGGGAACATTTATGTGAATTACTTTGAATGTTTGTGGCAAATCTATGCAAACGAGTTAATTAGTAGCGGGTATGGGCAAAGACTACCTGCTTAATTTCCGCTAACTGCCTGAGCGTGCCGATGCACATGCATATAGCGGTGGTAAAACCCTACGTTATTAAGGGGTGTGGTCAAGGCGAGGGCAGAATAAGCGTCAACGGATACTGCAGTTTTTCTGCGTAATCGCTAGAATGACCGCCTTTGCGAAGTTCTGGAGTTTTCCCCTAATGCACACTTTTCGGCTGGTGATCGCTTGCCCGGACCGGGTTGGCATCGTTGCCAAAGTCAGTAACTTTCTGGCCTCCCACAACGGCTGGATCACCGAGGCGAGCCATCACTCGGACAATCTCAGCGGTTGGTTCTTCATGCGCCACGAAATCCGTGCCGATACGCTGCCCTTTGGCCTTGAGGCGTTTCGCGAGGCGTTTGCGCCGATCGCCGAAGAGTTTTCGATGATCTGGCACATCAGCGATACCGAGCAGAAAAAACGTGTGGTGTTGATGGCCAGCCGTGAATCGCACTGCCTGGCGGACTTGCTGCACCGCTGGCACAGCGACGAGCTGGACTGTGAGATCGCCTGCGTGATCTCCAACCATGACGACCTGCGTAGCATGGTCGAGTGGCATGGCATCCCGTACTACCATGTGCCGGTCAACCCGCAGGACAAGGAACCGGCGTTCGCCGAGGTGTCCCGCCTGGTCAAGCAGCATGAAACCGACGTCGTGGTGCTGGCGCGCTACATGCAGATCCTGCCGCCGGAACTCTGCCGCGAATACGCCGGCAAGGTGATCAACATTCACCACAGCTTCCTGCCGTCGTTTGTCGGTGCCAAACCGTACCACCAGGCTTCCCTGCGTGGCGTGAAGTTGATTGGCGCAACGTGCCATTACGTCACCGAAGAACTGGACGCCGGCCCGATCATCGAGCAGGACGTGGTGCGTGTCAGCCACAGCGACAGCATTGATGACATGGTGCGCTTCGGCCGTGACGTCGAGAAAATGGTCCTGGCCCGTGGCCTGCGCTATCACTTGGAAGACCGCGTGCTGGTACACGGCAACAAAACAGTCGTGTTCTGATCAACGCGTTTTGATTGAAGAATGAAGGGCCTGGGCGTTAAATCGTCCCAGGCCTTTTTTCATTGATCTGCCCAGCAGGACAAGCCCATGACCGATCCACTCGATAAAGCTACGTCCAGGGCGCCCGCTACGTTGGGCGAGGGGTGTCTGAGTCGCTATGACCCGGATGAGCTGGAGGCCGAGGATGGTACTGACTTTCCTGGGGCAGCCCAATTGTGGGACGAGTTGCAGAAACGGCCGGCGTCCCCTGAAACAGACGCTTGAGCAGCGGCCTGCCGAGCATCAGCAGAAACACCGGCCCACCGGCCAGCAGATAGAAATAGTAGGTCACCGCCCGCCAGATCAGAATCGCCGCCGCTGCGCTGGATTTGCCCAGCCAGGGCGCGAGCAAGGCCGCTGACGTCAACTCCGCCGCACCGGCCCCGCCGGGCATAAGGCTGAACTGGCCCGCCGTCAACGACAGCATCTGGATCAGGAAACTCCAGGCCCACTGCACATCGCCTCCCAACCCTTGTACCGCAAGGTAAAGCACGCTGTAGCGCAGTATCCAATGCAGGCTGGTCAAGGCAAACACGGCGGACAGGGTGCGCCACGGCAATTTCAGCGTTTGGGTAAATGCCGCCAGGAAGCGCAACACTTTGCGCGCCCAGCGCCGGCGAGTCGCGGCGCTTACCTTGCATCGCTGGAGCAAGGTGCCGCTCAGGCGTATCAGGCGGCGATGAAAGCGCACCAGCAGCACAGCGCTGAACACTGCGCCCACCATCGATGCCGCACTGAGCCCCAACAGCCACTCCAGGCGTGGGCTGAGGCTGTGGAACACTGCGTACAACGCGATCCCCACCAGTGCGCAGAAAAAAAACAGCAAGTCGCTCAACTGATCCATGGCGAACACCGCGCTGCCATGGGCCGGACGTATGCCGTTGCGCGCCAGCAGGACCATCAGTGTCAGTGGCCCGCCGCTACCTCCGGGCGTGGCGCACATGGCGAATTCGGTCGATATCACCACGCCCAGGCTGTTGAGTCGCCCCAGTTGGCCGCGTTGCTCGCCCAGTAATAAGCGGATACGCACGCTGTTGATCAGCCAGCACAGGATAATCATGCCGAACATCAGCGACAGTTGAGGCAGCGGGAATTGCTTCAGGCGCGTAACGGTTTCGCCACCTCCCAGCCACACGGGGATCGCCAGCGCCAGCAGCAGGCCCAGCAGCAGCCAGATCACCCGGCTCATGGCTGGGTGGCCAGCCAAGCGGCCTTGGTCAGTGGTGTGCGTCCGGCATTGAGCAGGCGTTGTAGGGTTTCAAGCCAGTAGCGGCGGGAAAAATCGTGGCGCATGTCCACCGGGTGCAGTCCCAGGCGAATCACCGGGGCCGCCTGCCAGCGCTGTTCCCGTCGATCGCTGAGACACTTGGACAGACCTCGGCGCCAGGCACTGCGCGCACTCCACACCAGCCCCGGGGCGTTGACCGGCGTGAAGTCGGGTAGCCGGTACAAATGCTGCGGGTCGCTGGTGTAGGTCAGCGGCAATTGGCGCAGTGCCTCGCGGGTGCCGCGGCTCATCAGCCAGGCGGGAGCGACAAAGCCTTGCAGCGGCCAGTCGTAGCGACGGAATACCTCGATGCCATCGCTGATACGCTGCAGCGCCTGATCCTGGCGCAGTTGGTAGAACTCACCCTCATGGGTATACAGGCGCCGCATGAACCAGGCTTTGGGGGTGCGCGGAGCCGGTTGATCGTCGCAATGGTAGTAGCCGTGCAAGGTCAGCTCATCGCCCTTGGCCACGCGGCTGTCCAGCAGACGGCGAAAGTCGCCATGGGTGGTCAGGGGGTCATGATGATGAAACTCCGGCACCACCAGCCAGGTGATGGGCACGCCGCCCAACGCGTCGACGGCTGCGACGAATGGGCGGTAGTCGGCCCAGGTCTGCGGCGCTACATCGTGCAGCACCAGCAGTACCGAGCGCTCATCCATGGGCGAGCATCGGCTTGTGGCTGCCCAGCACCGCATAATAGTGCGTCAACAGGCTGTCGACGACCGTCTCCCAGGCGTAATGCTGTTCGACATGACGCCGAGCCTGCGCGCCCAGGCGACGGCTGTCGGCACCGAACAGTTCGCGCACCGCATCGGCCATGGCCCGTGGATTATTGGGCGTACACAGCAGGCCGCAGCGCTCGTCAATGATCTCGGTAAATGCGCCGGCCGCCACGGCGACCACCGGTATGCCGCAGGCCATGGCCTCCAGTATTACCAGGCCGAAGGTTTCCTGATCGCCGCCATGCAGCAGCGCGTCGGCGCTGGCCATCAGCCGGGCGACATGCTGGGCGGGGCGGAACCCATCGATTACGGTGACGTTGTCCGGCACGCTGGCCGGCATGCCGGAGCCCACCAACAGCAAGTGGTAGTTGTCCCCCAGGCGTTTCATGCAGTTGAGCAGCAGCGGCAGGTTTTTTTCCTTGGAACCGCGCCCGGCGAAGATCAGCAGCCGGGTATCCGCGCCGATCCCCAGTTCGGCGCGCAAGCCCGGGTCGCGGACGTCCGGGCAGAACGTCTGCAGGTCGACCCCCAGCGGCTGCACGAAGACATTATTCACCCCAAGCCCGATGAGCTTGTCAGCCATCACTTGGCTGGGCGCCAGTACCCGGTCGAAATTCCCATAGAGTTTGCTGACGTAGGCTTCAGCGTTCGGGGTAAACCACGACCCCATGCGGTTACTCACCAGCAGCGGCAGATCCGAGTGATAAAAACCAATGACGGGCACATCCAGTTGGCGTCGTGCATCCAGCGCCGCCCAGGCGGTCAGGTAGGGGTCGCCGACTTCGATCAGATCGGGCTGTAAATCGTGCAGGACATTTCGCCAAGGCGCGAGCCGAAGGGGGAAGCGGTAGCCCTTGCCGAAGGGGAGGGCGGGGGCCGGCACCTTGAATATCCCATCCCGTTCGCTCAAGTGCGCGCCGGGGACCAACAGGCTGTGGCGAATGCCGGGTTTGAGCGTCAGACGCCGGTGCTTGGCGTCGAGATAAGTGCGTACGCCACCGCTGGCGGGGGCGTAGAACATGGTGATGTCCGCGATATGCACGATGAACATTCCTCCGATCCGTAGCTCTCCTTACGTGGACCTGAGGTAATGATAGATGTTCGATCGGAATTGGGGGCGCGCGCGCTCAAGTTGATAAAGGTCAATGTGGGCGCAAGGCGGACCTGTGCTCCCACAAGGTTCTGTGGTGTCAGTCAGATACGGAAACTGCCCACCAGATGCTTCAGCCGTGCCGCCTGCTGTTCCAGGTCGGCGCAGGCGCGCAGGGTCGATTGCAGGTTTTCCACGCCTTCTTGATTGAGCGTGTTGATTTCGGTGATGTCCATGTTGATCGACTCGACCACCGAGGTCTGCTCCTCGGTGGCGGTGGCGACCGACTGGTTCATCCCATCGATCTCGCCGATGCGCTGGGTCACGCTGTTCAAGCGTTCGCCGGCCAGGTTGGCGATTTCCACGCTGTCGAGGCTGTGGCGCTGGCTTTCGCTCATGGTACTGACCGAATCCCGGGCGCCGACTTGCAGCTCCTCGATCATCGTTTGCACCTGTTGTGCCGATTCCTGGGTGCGGTGCGCCAGGTTACGCACTTCGTCGGCCACCACCGCAAACCCACGTCCGGCTTCCCCGGCGCGCGCCGCCTCGATGGCGGCGTTGAGCGCCAGCAGGTTGGTTTGCTGAGAGATGCTGGTGATCACTTCGAGGATTTGCCCGATATTCACCGTTTTGCTGTTAAGTGCTTCGATGTTGCTGCTGGAAGCGCTGATCATCGCGGACAACTGGGTCATTGCCTTGATATTGCGTTCAACCACCTGCTGACCGTCTTCGGCCAAGTGCCGCGCATCGCTGGCCTGGTTCGAGGCTTGTGCGGCGTTACGCGCGATTTCCTGGGCGGCGGCCCCCAATTGGTTGATGGCCGCGGCGACGCTGTTGGTGCGGTTGGCCTGCTCGTCGGAGTTGATCATCGACGAGTTGGACGCGCTGACCACCCGCAGGGCGACTTCATTGACCTGCCCGGTGGCCGAGGACACTTCGCGGATCGACGTATGAATCCGCTCCACGAAGCGGTTGAACGCATTACCCAGGATGCCGAATTCGTCGTGATTCTGGATGGTCAGGCGACGGGTCAGGTCGCCCTCGCCATCGGCGATGTCCTGCATGGCGCGAGTCATCACGTGCAGCGGTTGCATCAGCACTCGGATCAGCATGCCGAGCAAGGCGATGATGATTACCACGGCAATGATCGTGGCGATGATCGCCGAGGTGCGGAATTCGCTGAGCATGGCGAAGGAGGTGGCTTTATCCACGGAAATACCGAGGTACCAGTTCACCGACGGCAGGCCCTTGATCGGTGTAAAGGTCACGATGTTGTCCTTGCCGTTGGCCTCGACTTCACTGAAGTCGCCGCTGATCTTCGGCGTGTGTTTCGGGTAGACGTCGGCCAGGGTTTTCATCACCAGGTTTTTGTCCGGGTGTACCAGCACCTTGCCGTCGGCGCTGACCAGGAACGCATAGCCCATGCCGCCGAAGTTCAGCGCGCCGATGTTGTCCACCAGGGTTTGCAGGCTCAGGTCGCCGCCGACCACGCCGATGCTCTGGCTGCCCTGGGCGCTGGGGGTCGCGATGGAAATGATCAATTGCCCCGTCGCGGCATCGATATAGGGTTCGGTCAGGGTCGAACCATTGCTGCTCTGGGCGCCTTTGTACCAAGGACGAACGCGTGGGTCGAAACCGTCCGGCATCTTGGTGTCGGGGCGGATAGTGAACGCGCCCTGGCTGTCGCCCACGTAGGTTGCCATGAACGAGGAGGTCAGGGCTTTCTGTTCCAGCAGGCTGGCGACCACCTTGGGGTCGGGATTGATCGCAATATTTTGTGCCGCGTTTTCCACCAGGACAATGCGTCCGGTGAGCCAGGTTTGAATGTTGCTGGCAGTGACATCACCCATTTCATGCAGGTAATTGTTGAGATCTTCGCGAATTGCGTTGCGTTGCAGGTAGTCGTTATAAAGCGTAAACAGCGCGAAGGCGGCGATGACGATAAGGGAGGCAGCAAGCAGGATTTTGTGGCTGAAACGCAGGTTTTTATTCATGGCCTGAAGGGTCCGCTAAGGTCTTAATATCCAAAATGCGTCCTTATAGGATGCGCAGAATGGTAGCGTCAAAAAAGGTGTGATATTTCTGGCGATAGCCCTGTGAGGTCCCTGTAGGAGCTGTCTGATCTGTTTTTAGACTTTGTGGGTCTTACATTGATGTGTATCGACCTTGCGGCACGAAAGATTAACCATAGGTGACGAAATGCCTGACTCCACGCAACTCCTTATCGGCGCCGGCCTCGATGGCCAGCCCATCGCCCAGGCCATGCGCCTGGCCAATCGTCACGGGTTGGTTGCCGGTGCCACGGGCACTGGCAAGACCGTCACCCTGCAACGCCTGGCAGAAGCGTTCAGCGATGCGGGCGTGGCGGTATTCGCCGCGGATATCAAGGGCGACCTTTGTGGTCTCGGCGCTGCGGCCAACCCCCAGGGCAAGGTGGCCGAGCGCATCGCCGGCATGCCTTTCCTGAATTACACGGCCAAGGCGTATCCGGTCACGCTGTGGGATATTCACGGTCAGTCCGGTCATCCATTGCGTACCACCATCAGTGAAATGGGGCCGTTGCTGCTCGGCAGCCTGCTGGAGCTCACCGACAGCCAGCAGTCAGCGTTGTATGCCGCCTTCAAGGTGGCGGACCGCGAAGGCCTGTTACTGCTGGATTTGAAGGACCTCAAGGCGCTGCTCAATCACTTGCGCTACCACCCGGAACTGCTGGGTGAAGATGCGGCGCTGATGACCACCGGCTCCAGCCAGGCGCTGTTGCGGCGCCTGGCGGTGCTGGAGCAGCAGGGCGCGGAAGCGTTGTTCGGCGAGCCGGCGCTGCAGCTCGAGGATATTTTGCACCCCGCCAGCGATGGTCGCGGGCGTATCCACCTGCTCGACGCCAGCCGCCTGGTCCACGAAGCCCCCAAGGTGTACGCAACCTTCCTTTTATGGCTGCTGGCTGAACTGTTCGAGCAGTTGCCCGAACGCGGCGATGCCGATAAACCGCTGCTGGCGCTGTTTTTCGACGAAGCGCACTTATTGTTTGCCGATACGCCCAAGGCCTTGCAGGACCGCCTCGAACAGGTGGTGCGGTTGATTCGCTCGAAAGGCGTGGGTGTGTATTTCGTCACGCAATCGCCCGGGGACTTGCCTGACAGCGTGTTGGCGCAACTTGGCTTGCGTATCCAGCATGGCCTGCGCGCATTCACCACCAAAGAGCAGAAATCACTGCGCGCGGTGGCGGACGGTTTTCGGCCCAATCCGACATTTGATGCGTTGTCGGTCCTGACAGAGCTGGGCACCGGTGAGGCACTGGTGGGCACTTTGCAGGAAAAGGGCACGCCGGAAGTCGTCCAGCGCGTGCTGGTCGCGCCACCGCAATCGCGGATCGGCCCGCTCAGCGACGCCGAACGCGCCGCCCTGATTGCCAGTTCGCCGTTGCAGGGCCGCTATGACAAGCCGATTGACCGCGAATCGGCCTATGAAGTGCTGATGGCGCGCAAGGCGTTGGGCCCGGCCGAAGCCGAAGAAGCCAAGCCGGTGAGCGAAGAGCCGAGCTTTACCGACAGAGCCGGGGCATTCCTCGGGACTGCGGCCGGCAAGGCGCTCAAGTCAGCCATGCAACAGGCCGCCAATCAGGTGGGGCGCCAATTGGTGCGGGGCTTGCTGGGGTCGTTGCTGGGCGGCAGCAAGCGTAGATAGCCGATCAGGCTTTGGGCTTGGCGTGCGCGGCGAGGCGTTCCAGCGCCGCACGTAAACCCGGATCGCTGATGCCGTCGGCCGTTGCCTGAATGGTTTCGGCCGCATTCGCCGATAAATCCATGGTGTGCCCCGCCGCGCCTTGCGGAACGGTCGGCGGTTGCACCTTGAATTGGATACGCGTCAGGCTGGCAAATTCGTCAAACGCCATCAATTGTCGCTGCAAGCGTTTTTGCTGATAGCGCAAGCGTGTCGCCCAATGGCCGTCTGTGACAATAAGCAGCAGGTTGCCCTCGCGCCACGAGGCGACATGGCAATGTTCCCGCGCTGCCGGTTGCAATTGGCTTTCAACCAGGCGTTGCAGGTGGCCCAGGCGTTGCGCATGGCTGAAGATGGCTTTCAACGGCTTGGCTTCGCGAAGCAACACGCTGGGCGCGCGGGCTGTAAGAGGGCGAAACGCCATGATCAGACACCTTAAGTAACAGAGCCGCCATCTTAGCAGAAAGCGCCTGTGGACCCCCAGGCAATGCATTGGCGGGGCTTTATCTGCGAAATCAATGCACTCCATGGGTTGAAGTTCCGGTAAAAGCCCTTATTTTAAATGGGCCCTCTCACGGGCTCATGCCTGCATTGGGGAACAACGCCACTTTCCTCACCCACGATTCCGGGTAGAATGCGCGTTCGCATGCGCCCGTGAGGGCCGCTCGGGCCACTCACGGTGCGCCCTCCATCCCTATGTGTGGAAGAACCTGCCGATATGTTTGCGCCTTTGTTAAAGAAACTTTTTGGAAGCAAGAATGAGCGCGAAGTCAAACGCATGCTCAAGACGGTGCAGCTGGTCAATGCCTTCGAAGAGCAGATGGTTGCCCTTTCGGACGAGCAATTGCGCGCCAAGACCGAAGAGTTCAAGGCCCGCATAGCCAAAGGTGAAACCCTCGACAAGTTGCTTCCCGAAGCCTTCGCGGTCGCCCGTGAAGCCGGTAAGCGTGTCATGGGCATGCGCCACTTCGACGTCCAGCTGATCGGCGGCATGACCTTGCATGAAGGCATGATTGCCGAAATGCGTACCGGTGAAGGCAAGACCCTGGTGGCGACCCTGGGTGTTTACCTCAACGCGCTGTCCGGCAAGGGCGTGCACGTTGTGACGGTGAACGACTACCTGGCCCGCCGTGACGCCAACTGGATGCGCCCGCTGTATGAATTCCTCGGCCTGACCGTCGGCGTCGTGACGCCGTTCCAGCCGCCGGAAGAGAAGCGTGCGGCCTACGCTGCCGACATCACCTACGGCACCAACAACGAATTCGGTTTCGACTACCTGCGCGACAACATGGCGTTCAGCATGGAAGAAAAATTCCAGCGCGAACTCAACTTTGCCGTGATCGACGAAGTCGACTCCATCCTCATCGACGAAGCCCGTACCCCGCTGATCATCTCCGGCCAGGCCGAAGACAGCTCGCGCCTGTACACCGAGATCAACAAGTTGATCCCGCGCCTGGAGCAGCACATCGAGGAAGTGGAAGGCGTGGTGACCAAAGAAGGTCACTTCACCATCGACGAGAAGACCCGTCAGGTCGAACTCAACGAAGCCGGTCACCAGTTCGTCGAAGACATGCTGACCCAGATCGGCCTGCTGGCCGAGGGCGAAAGCCTGTACTCGGCCCACAACCTGGGCCTGCTGACCCACGTGTATGCCGGTCTGCGCGCGCACAAGCTGTTCCATCGCAACGTCGAATACATCGTCCAGGACGGCCAGGTCGTCCTGGTTGACGAACACACCGGGCGTACCATGCCGGGTCGTCGTCTGTCCGAAGGCCTGCACCAGGCCATCGAAGCCAAGGAAGTGCTCAACATCCAGGCCGAAAGCCAGACGTTGGCTTCCACCACCTTCCAGAACTACTTCCGTCTGTACAACAAACTGTCCGGCATGACCGGTACGGCCGACACCGAAGCGTTCGAATTCCACCAGATCTACGGTCTGTCGGTTGTGGTCATCCCGCCGAACAAGCCGCTGGCGCGTAAAGACTTCAACGACCTGGTGTTCCTGACCGCCGAAGAGAAATACGCGGCGATCATCAACGACATCAAGGACGGCATGGCCCAGGGGCGTCCGATCCTGGTGGGTACCGCGACGATCGAAACGTCTGAGCACGTGTCCAACCTGCTCAACAAGGAAGGCATCGAGCACAAGGTCCTCAACGCCAAGTTCCACGAAAAAGAAGCCGAGATCATCGCCCAGGCCGGTCGCCCCGGCGCGCTGACCATCGCTACCAACATGGCCGGTCGTGGTACCGACATCCTGTTGGGCGGCAACTGGGAAGTGGAAGTGGCTTCCCTGGACAACCCGACTCCCGAGCAGATCGCCCAGATCAAAGCCGACTGGCAGAAACGCCACCAGGCGGTGCTGGAGTCCGGCGGCCTGCAGGTGATCGCGTCCGAGCGTCACGAATCGCGCCGTATCGACAACCAGCTGCGTGGTCGTGCCGGTCGTCAGGGTGACGCCGGTTCCAGCCGTTTCTACCTGTCCCTGGAAGACAGCCTGATGCGTATCTTCGCCTCGGATCGGGTGAAGAACTTCATGAAAGCCCTGGGCATGCAGTCCGGTGAGGCGATCGAGCACCGCATGGTGACCAACGCCATCGAGAAGGCCCAGCGCAAGGTCGAAGGCCGCAACTTCGACATTCGTAAGCAACTGCTCGAGTTCGATGACGTCAACAACGAACAGCGTAAAGTGATCTATCACATGCGTAACACGTTGCTGGCCGCCGACAACATTGGCGAGACCATCGCCGATTTCCGTCAGGACGTGCTCAACGCCACCGTCAGCGCGCATATTCCGCCACAGTCCCTGCCAGAACAATGGGATGTTGCCGGCCTGGAAGCCGCGTTGAAGAGCGACTTCGGTGTCGACTTGCCGGTTCAGCAGTGGCTGGACGAAGACGATCACCTGTACGAAGAAACCCTGCGCGAGAAGCTGATGACCGAGCTGCTGGCCGCGTACAACGAGAAAGAAGAGCAGGCGAGTGCCGAAGCGCTGCGCACCTTCGAGAAACAAATCGTATTGCGCGTGCTGGACGACCTGTGGAAAGACCACCTGTCGACCATGGATCACCTGCGTCACGGTATCCACTTGCGTGGCTACGCCCAGAAGAACCCGAAGCAGGAGTACAAGCGCGAGTCGTTCACGCTGTTCTCCGAACTGCTGGATTCGATCAAGCGCGATTCGATTCGCGTGCTGTCCCACGTTCAGGTGCGTCGCGAAGACCCGGTCGAGGAAGAAGCGCGCCTGCGTGAGGAAGCCGAGGCACTGGCGGCGCGCATGCAGTTCCAGCATGAGGAAGCGCCAGGTCTTGAGGCACCTGAGGTCTTGGGCGAAGAGGTCGATGTGGCCTTGGCTCAAACTCCAGTGCGCAACGAGCAGAAGCTGGGCCGTAACGAGCTGTGCTGGTGCGGTTCGGGCAAGAAGTTCAAACACTGCCACGGCGAAATCAACTAAGATTTTCGCCTGACGCTGCAACACCCCGCGCCGCGACCGGCATCAGCCGTCGCGGCGTTTTGCCATTAATTCCCACCGTCGAACGCGACGGCACAGACATCATCTATTTTTAAGGAGCGCATTCATGGCTGTTGGTCTTGGTCCTTTGCCCACATTGCACCCGGTTGCCGGTTTTGAACTCGGTATCGCTTCGGCCGGCATCAAACGCCTGGGGCGCAAGGATGTCGTGGTGATGCGCTGTGCTGAAGGCTCGACCGTCGCCGGTGTGTTCACCCTCAACGCCTTCTGCGCCGCGCCGGTGATCCTGGCCAAGCAGCGCGTGGCCGGTCCGATTCGTTACCTGCTGACCAACACCGGCAATGCCAACGCCGGCACCGGCGAGCCTGGCCTGGTCGCCGCCGCGCGGACCTGCGCCAAACTGGCACAACTGGCCGGCGTCGACGCCAGCCAGGTGCTGCCGTACTCCACCGGTGTGATCGGTGAGCCGCTGCCGGTGGAAAAAATCGAAGGCGCCCTGCAAGCCGCGCTGGATGACCTGTCTGTGGATAACTGGGCGGCCGCCGCCACCGGCATCATGACCACCGACACCTTGCCCAAGGGCGCGAGCCGTCAGTTTGTACATGACGGCGTGACCATCACCGTCACCGGCATCAGCAAGGGCGCGGGCATGATCCGCCCGAACATGGCCACCATGCTTGGCTACATCGCCACCGACGCCAAAGTCTCCCGCGACGTGCTGCAGCGCTTGATGCTGGACGGCGCCAACAAGTCGTTCAACCGCATCACCATCGACGGCGACACCTCCACCAACGATTGCTGCATGCTGATCGCTACCGGCCAGGCCAACCTGCCCGAAATCACCTCCACCAGCGGCCCGCTGTTCGCCGCGTTGAAGCAAGCGGTGTTCGAAGTGTGCATGGATGTGGCCCAGGCCATCGTGCGTGACGGCGAGGGCGCCACCAAGTTCGTCACGGTTGAAGTCAACGGCGGCGGCAACCACCAGGAATGCCTGGATGTCGGTTACACCGTGGCGCACTCGCCGCTGATCAAGACCGCGTTGTTCGCCTCCGACCCGAACTGGGGCCGTATCCTCGCCGCCGTCGGCCGTGCCGGCGTGCCGGACCTGGACGTGAGCAAGATCGACGTGTTCCTCGGTGACGTGTGCATCGCCAGCCGTGGCGCCCGCGCCGAGAGCTACACCGAAGCCCAGGGTTCGGCGGTGATGCAGCAGGAAGAAATCACCATCCGCATCGAGCTGGGTCGCGGCGAGTGCAGCGAAACCATCTGGACCACGGACCTGTCCCACGAGTACGTGAAGATCAACGCGGAATACCGTACCTGAAGCCCGGAGGATAAACGCGGTGAAACGAGTGCATGTAGCAGCAGCGGTGATCCGCGGCGTCGACGGCAGAATCCTGCTGGCGCGCCGTGCCGATACCCAGCATCAGGGCGGCCTCTGGGAGTTTCCCGGCGGCAAGGTGGAGGCCGACGAGTCGGTCGCCACGGCGCTGTCCCGCGAGTTGCAGGAAGAGCTGGGCATCCAGGTCACCACGGCGCGACCGTTGATCAAGGTGCAGCATGATTACCCGGATAAGCAGGTGTTGCTGGATGTCTGGGAAGTCTCGGCCTTTACCGGCGAGCCACACGGCGCCGAAGGTCAACCCCTGGAATGGGTCGCGGCGCGTGACCTGCTCAACTATGAGTTCCCGGCGGCCAATGCGCCGATCGTTGCCGCCGCACGGTTGCCCGGCGACTACCTGATCACACCGGGCGAGCTGGAAACCGCGCCGCTGTTGCGCGGTATCCAGAAAGCCATCGCGGGCGGCATCAAGCTGGTGCAACTGCGCGCCCCTAACGGTTACGACCCCAAGTACCGTGACCTGGCGGTAGACGCCGTGGGCCTGTGTGCCGGCAAGGCGCAACTGATGCTCAAGGGCCCGTTCGAATGGCTGGGGGATTTTCCCGCAGCCGGTTGGCACATGACCTCGGCACAACTGCGCAAATACGCAAGCAAGGGCCGACCGCTGCCGAAGGATCGCTGGTTGGCGGCGTCTTGTCATAATGCTGAGGAACTGGCGCTGGCGGAATTGATGGACGTGGATTTTGTCACGCTGTCGCCGGTGCAGCCGACCCAGACCCATCCCGATGCCCAACCGTTGGGTTGGGAACAGGCGGCAGAGCTGATCCGCGGGTTCAGCAAGCCGGTGTATCTGTTGGGTGGCGTTGGGCCTGCTGAGCGCGAGCAGGCATGGGATGTCGGCGCCCAAGGTGTGGCAGGGATTCGGGCGTTCTGGCCGCAAGATTGATCTAGCGTTTGCTGGCCTCATCGCGGGCAAGCCCACTCCCACATTGGAAGGTGTTCACAAATCCAAATGTGGGAGTGGGCTTGCCCGCGATGGCGCCAGACCAGACACCTGATAATCAGTGGGGTTTGGCCGCCGCCTGCCACAAAATCTCCGCCACACCCTGGCGCTTGGCAATTACCCGCGCCGCCACAAACAGCAAATCCGACAGCCGGTTGATATACGCCAAAGCCACCCCCTCCAACGGTTCAACCGCATTCAGGTGCTGACAGCGGCGCTCGGCACTGCGTGCTGCGCTGCGGCACACGTGGGCCTGGGCGATCAGCGCTGAGCCACCGGGCAAGATGAAGTTCTCCAGCGCCCCGACCTCTTCGTTCCAGCGATCAATCGCTGCCTCCAGCCGATTCACCTCCGCCGCGTTCAGCGCTTTGTACACCGGCATCGCCAGCTCGCCGCCGAGGTCGAACAGACGATGCTGGCAAGGCGTCAGCACTTCGATCACATCCTTCAGATGCGGATGCTTGCCGCTTTGCTCTTCAAGGCCGGCCAGCAACAAGCCCAGCTGACTGTTCAACGTGTCGACTTCGCCGATGGCTTCCACCCGCGGGTGGTCCTTGGGCACGCGGCGACCGTCGCCGAGCCCGGTTTCACCCTGGTCGCCGGTACGGGTGTAAATCTTCGACAGGCGAAAGCCCATGATCAGTGCTCCAGTTGGGTAAGTTCAGCGGGGGACAATTGGCTGCCGGCCAGGGGCAGGCGCAACGTGAAGCAGGTGCCTTGGCCCAGGGTGGAATGCACTTCCATCTGCCCTTTGTGGTTATTGGTGATGATGAAGTACGACACCGACAACCCCAGCCCGGTGCCCTGGCCGATTTCCTTGGTGGTGAAGAATGGCTCGAAGGTGCGTTTGCGCACGTTCTCGCTCATGCCGATGCCGTTGTCTTCGACCTGGATCTCCGCCCAGGGCGGGTTGAGGCGGGTGCGCAGGATGATGCGCCCCGGCTCGCGGTCGTCTTCGCGCTGGTGAATGGCCTGCGCCGCGTTTTTCAGCAGGTTGAGCAGCACCTGTTCCAACTCGTTGGCGGTGCCGGGCACCGGGCCGAGCTGCGGGTCGAACTGGCGGATGATCGCCTGGCCCTTGAAGTCGAAGCCGATCGCCAGGTCAAAGTCATTGCCGGCGATTTCCACCGCCTGGTCGATCAGCGCCGGCAAATCACACGGTGCCATCTGCCGATTGCTGCGCCGGCTGAAACTGAGCATGTGGGTGACGATTTTCGCCGCCCGCGCGCCGGCCTGCTGGATACCGTCGAGCAATTGTGGGACTTCGCGGCTTTGCAGGTAGCGGTTGACCGTCTGCAGTTCGATGCCCACTTGTTCGGCGTGTTCCAGGTTCTTGGGCAGGTCGGGGGACAGCCGGCGGCGGATGTTCTGCACGTTATGCAGGATCGCCCCCAACGGGTTGTTGATTTCATGGGCCATACCCGCAGCAAGGCCGCCGACGGAGAGCATCTTCTCCGACTGCACCATCATTTCTTCCAGGGACAGGCGCTGGGTAATGTCATCGATCCGGATCACCACCCCGCGCCCGGCGCCGCCCATCAGTGGATAGAACGTCAGGGCGTAATGCTTGGATTCATCGTCCTTGACCCAGGTGACACGCTCGATGCGCTCCACCGTGTGTTGCTCGACCGTGGCCTTGATCTGCGGCAGGTAGGGTTTGAGCGGCTGGAAAGCGAGGTAGATCGGCTGGTTCAGCGCTTCATCCAGGCGCGTGCCGGAAAGTGCGGTGGCTTCCTGGTTCCACTGGGTGACATAGAGCTGTTCATCCAGGGCGATCAGCGCCGAGGGCATCGAGTCGATGATGCTGTTGAGATAGTTCTGGAAACCGGTGAGTTTTTTCTCGATCTTGCTGCGCACCTGGACTTCCAGCTCCAGCTTGCGGTTGGTATGGCGGGTTTCTTCGGCCAGGCCCTGTGCCTGGTCGTAAGCCGCCTGGGACTCATCGCGCGCGCGCTTGAGCTGCTGCTCGCGGGCCTCGATGCGCGACAGCATGGTGTTGAAGGCTTCGGCCAGGCTGCCGATCTCGTCATGGTTGCCACGGCCGGCGCGCAGGGCGTAGTTCTCTTCGCGGGTGACCTGGCGCGACAGCTCTTCCAGCTCATGGATCGGCCGGGTGATCAGGCGCTTGATCTGCCGGGCGATGACCAGCCACAGCAGCACGCTGAAAATCAGGATGCCCAGGCTCGCCGTCAGTGTGCCGGTATAGAACGCCACCGGTAGCTCACTGCTGGCCACCAGCAACAAATGCCCGGAAGGCTGGCCGGGGCGGGGCAGGGTGATGACTTGGTTACTGCGAAACTCGGTGAGGCGCCAGGCTTCGATATCCCGGTAGTTGCCCGGCAGGTGCAGGCGGTCGCCGTGTTGCATCTGCGCCAGGCGGTTGCCCTCGGCGTCGTACAACGCGGCTGCGCGCAGCGGCGAATAGCTGGTCAGCTCATTGAGCAGGGCGTCGGCCTTGGCCGGAGACTCAAGGGCTTCGGCGGCAAGCGCCGGGTTGGACACCAGCCGGCCAATCGCCTGCAGCGCCTGGGGTGCCATGCTCTCCTGGGAGATCCAGTAAGCGGCGCTGATAAAAGTCAGGTTGGCCACCAGTAACACAGTGGTCAGCAGCACCAGCAGGGCGGCCAGCAGTTTCTGCCCTACCGGTAGGTTTTCAAGACGCTGGCGCAGTGGCATCAGGGGTTTCACAGGTAATAGACGAGTGGGCAGGGTAGCGCGTGCCTCAGTCGCGGGGCAATCCGCGTGCAACCAGCTGGTCGACGAGGCGCGTGTACACCTGTTGCAGATGCGGCAGCGTCAGCCGATGCCGAGCGGCGGCCTGGCAGGCGTAGCCCAGCAGGTAGCTGATTTCGGTGCGCCGCGCGCTGGCCACGTCCTGGTACATCGAAGAGTAATTGGCCGCCGTGGCCTGGATCACCCGTTCCACTTCCGTCTGCAGGTCCTGCGCCGCTGCCGGTTGGCCGCAGCATTGCAGCAGCTCGGTGAGTTCGGCGCACAAGGTTGCGACTTCGCACTGATGGGCTTGCAGGCCGCCATTGCGGCATTGGTACAGCACGGTCAGCGGGTTGATGGCGCAATTGAGTGCGAGCTTGCGCCACAGGCGCGTAAGAATGTCGCTGCTCCATTCGTGAGGGATGCCGGCGGCGCGCAAGTCGTCCAGCCACACCGGGGCCGTGGGGTGACTGGCGTCCCCCAGCCAGGTGTAGCCGTGGCCGGCAAACACCACGCGCCAATCGCCGTCGCGAAACGCGCCTTCGGTGCTGGAGGCAAAAATGCAGCGGGCCTGGGGATATTGCGCGGCGACGGCGTCCTGGCTGCCCAGGCCGTTCTGCAGCAGGATCAATTCGACGCCGGGCGCGAGACGCGATTGCAGGTGTGCGACGGCGCTTTGGGCGTCGTAGGCTTTGCACGCCACCAGCAGGCGATGGATCGGCTCAGGGCTGTCAGGCGTTTCGCCGAGTACCGGGTAAGTGTGCGCTACGCCGTGCTCCACCAGGGTCAGCCCGTCGGCCGCCTGATAGCTGGCCAGGCGTGCCGCATCGCGCAGGATCAGCTTCACCGGCAGGCCGGCGCGGGCCAGGCGGGTGGCCCACAGCGTGCCGAGGCTGCCGGCGCCGAGAATATGCCAGGTGGTCGACATCAGTTTGTGCTCCGTAGGGTCGCTCACAGCGAATGGGGCGAAAGAACCGCTATAATGCCCCGGCATTTTAGCTTGGGCGCGCTCCATCTCTACTGAGCCCGCCCCTTATATTGGAGAAATGACATGCCTTCGTTCGACGTGGTATCCGAACTGGACAAACACGAAGTCACCAACGCCGTCGAGAACGCCGTCAAGGAACTGGACCGTCGCTATGACTTGAAAGGCAAGGGCAGTTTCGAATTCAAGGAAAAGGAACTGACCGTCAACCTGACCGCTGAAGCCGATTTCCAGCTGGAAGCGATGATCGAGATCCTCAAGCTCGCCCTGGTCAAGCGCAAGATCGACGTGCAGTGCCTTGAAGTCAAGGATGCCTACGCGTCCGGCAAGCTGATGAAGCAGGAAGCCGTCCTCAAGGAAGGCATCGACAAGGAACTGGCGAAGAAGATCGTGGCGCATATCAAGGACGCCAAGCTGAAAGTCCAGGCCGCCATCCAGGGTGAGCAGGTACGCGTCACCGGCAAGAAACGTGACGACCTGCAAGAGGCCATCGCTGCCCTGCGCGCCAAGACCTTCGAGATGCCGCTGCAGTTCAATAACTTCCGCGACTGATGGCACTTTGGGGAACCTGCGGCCGTTTTTGACGTCCCACGCCCCAGAACCTGCGCCTGCCATTGAGCCCTTCGGGGCTCAATTGCGTTAGTGGGCACAAAAAACGCCGTACATCCGGCAAACAGGAGAATGTAGATGGATTTGAACGCTGAAGTGGATCACCTGATCAAGACCTCCCAGTCGTGGATCCCGATGATCATGGAATACGGCAGCCGGGTATTGCTCGCCGTGATTACCCTGGCCATCGGCTGGTGGCTGATCAACCGCCTGACCCACAGAGTGGGGCGTTTGCTGGCCATCCGTAACGCGGACCTGGCGCTGCAGCACTTCATCACCAGCCTGGCGAACATCGTGCTGAAGGTCATGCTGATCGTCAGCGTGGCCTCGATGATCGGCGTGGAAACCACCTCGTTCGTCGCCGCCATCGGTGCCGCGACCCTGGCCATCGGCCTGGCCTTGCAGGGCAGCCTGGCCAACTTCGCCGGCGGCGTGCTGATTCTGTTGTTCCGCCCGTTCCGCATCGGCGACTGGATCGAAGCCCAAGGTACGTCCGGTACCGTCGACAGCATCCAGATCTTCCACACCGTGCTGCGCACCGGCGACAACAAGACCGTGATCGTGCCGAACGGCATCCTCTCCAACGGCATCATCACCAACACCAACCGTCAGCCTACCCGCAAGGTGGTGTTTGATGTGGGGGTGGACTACGAGGCCGACCTGCAGAAAGCCCGCGAAGTGTTGCTGGAACTGGCAAAAGACCCGCGTGTATTGGCTGACCCGGCGGCAGTGGCCGTGGTTTCGACCTTGGGCGACAGTTCGATCACAGTGTCTTTGCGGTGCTGGACCAAGACGGCGGATTATTGGGACGTGATGTTCATGTTCAATGAACTGGCACGTGATCGCTTGAAAGCGGCGGGGATCGATATTCCATTTCCGCAGCGGGTTATTCGGGTGATGCAGGAAACAGCGGCGAAGTAATGGGAAACACTGGCACTCAACTTGGCTGAAAGGTCAGGTTTAGTGCGGGCGCGTCAATCTCGTTAGTTAGCTTGCTAGTTATTTTGCTGATGAAATAATACTGCAATAAAAAAGCCGCTCCCTTGCATGCAGGGGAGCGGCTTTTAATTTAAGGCCGAAGCCTTAAGTCATCGTTGTAATCAAACAGCTAATTACAAGATGTTCAACGGATAATTCGCGATCAGACGCAGTTCGTCGATCGACGGCGAACCGTAGTACACGCCGTCAGCCGAGCGATAAGTCGCTTGGCGTACACGCAGGCTCAGGTCTTTCGCTGGGCCGCTCTGGATCACGTACTTGGCTTCGATGTCGCGTTCCCACTCTTTACCGTTCGACGTGGTGGCGGTTTTCGCGCCGCTACCGGTTACGTAACGAGTCATGAAGCTCAGGCCAGGAATGCCGAAGGGTGCCATGTTGATGTCGTAACGTGCCTGGTAGGACTTCTCACCTTCGGCGTTGAAGTCGGAACGGGCAATGGAGTTAGCCAGGAAAACCGTGCCGCCTCCGTCTACGCCGTAGCCGTAGTCGCCGTCGCCGGTAACCTTCTGGGCTGCCAGGGTGAAGGTGTGAGCGCCGATGGTGTACGCACCTTGCAAGCTGAATGCACGGTTATCAAGCTTGATGGTTTTGTCGTAGTAAGCGCGTTGCTTGCCTTCACCGTCACTTTTCGTGTCGTAGATATTGAAGTCCAGTGCGAAGGATTGATCCTCGCTCAGCGCATGGGTCCAGTTCAGGTTGCTGTAGTACTTGCGGAAGTAATCTTCGGTTTTCGCGTAGTACAGGCTGCCGGTGAACTCTGGGGTGAAGGAGTAGACGCCGCCGACAAAGTCGGTCTTCGTCAGGCCCAGGCTGTCATGGTAGGTCTGGTTCTGCGCGACGCTGGAGGTGAAGTGACCGCCTTCCAGTTTCAGGCCCTTGATCTCGTTACTGGTGAGCGAGATACCTTGTGGCAGCTCTGGCAGCAAACGGCTGTCGTCAGAGGCGAACACAGGAGCGGTAGTGTACTGGTCGCCGATTTTCAGAACGGTATTGGAGAGGCGGAACTTAACCGCCGCGCCGCCTTTAGAGTAATCGTCTTGCGAGCGACCATCAGAACCACTTGGGAACAAACCGGTACCGGCACGACCCTTGCCGCTGTCGAGCTTAACGCCCATCAGGCCGATCACGTCAACACCGACACCGATGGTGCCTTGGGTGAAGCCTGATTCGTACAGGGCATTGAAGCCCAGACCGGTTTCTTCGGCGCGGCTCTTGTTCTTGCCGTTGACCTTATCGTAGCCACCGAGTGGCTCGTTGCGGAAGTCGCGGCTGAAATACAGCGCACGGGTATTGATACTGAAAGTGCTGTCTTCAACGAAGCCCTTGGCATCGTCTTGGGCAGACGCCATTGCGAACTGCGAGGTGCCTGCTGAAACAGCCAGGGCGATCATGCTCCACTTCATCACGCGCATCGTGATTTGCTCCTTTGGTTTTAGGAAGAGTACTGCCGTCCCACCTGTATTTTTATCTGGGCGGCTCTTTCTTTTTTTGTGTCCGCGTAAAGTTATATCACGCTGACTCTAATGACGATACTTACCCATCTTTCCTTTCAGCTTCTTTACGAGGCTGTCGTGAATTGCTAGGTCCATGTCGCAAATTCACAGTCCGAATGTTACCGAACTGACAACTTCAATGCTGTTTTCAAACCCTTTTCTAAGTTTGAATGCATCCTTGATACACATTGACTCGCTAGTGTTCTTATCGCGAAACACCCGCTTCCCGATGGGTGCCGTTGCCGACGATGTGGGTGTGAATGCAACAAGCGCGCCCAAACCGGTAACTGAATGTCATTTTTTCGTGAAAAGCCTCACTGCAGTGTAAAAACCGCATAAACACGGGCCTCTCAAGCCGTTCAGTTTGTCCTTGACGGCCATGCATTCCGTTGATTCGGTGGTGCATGAATCCTGTACCAGCGCGAAACGTTACCGGTTCACCCTCATGGGTGGGTACTTGGCGGATCTCTTTGACGCACAAGTGGGTCATTTTGGTGCACTCCGATGAGTCCCGATTCAGCGTAGCTCAATTATTCGCCTGCCTCGAAAAGGGGCAGGTTTTTTATCGGGATGCGCGTTGGCGTCTGTATTCGAAGTGAAGCCGCCGGCGTTCGAAGGTATGCTGGGCGCCAGAATCTGACCTGCCGAACGGAGTGCCCGCGGTGTTCGCCTTAGATCAACGCCTGCAACAAGACACACTGACCATCGGGGACTTCCCGTTGTGCCGCCTGCTGCTGTCCAATGACTCGAATTACCCTTGGTTTATTCTGGTACCGCGCATAAACGGTATCAGCGAAGTTTTTCAATTGTCTGTCATAGATCAACAAAAACTGTGGAATGAAACGACAACCCTTGCGCAATTGCTGAGTGAAGGTTTCGGCGCCGACAAGATGAATATCGGCGCGCTGGGGAACGTTGTCAGCCAGTTGCATGTGCATGTGATCGTGCGCAAGCGCGATGACATGGCCTGGCCTGCGCCGGTCTGGGGCAAGCATCCGGCCCGGCCGTATACTGAAGAACAGGTGGCAGCGATCCGTGCGCGGTTGCGCGAGCTGTCACCTGCCGACTTCATCTTTAGCCAGGACTGAACCATGGATCTGCAAGACCGCGTGACCGACCTGGAAAGCCGCCTGGCCTTTCAGGACGACACCATCGAAACCCTCAACGACATCCTGGTCACCCAGCAGCGGGCGGTCGAACGCCTGCAGCTGCAGATGACCGCGCTGCTCAAGCGCCAGGAAGAAATGGGCGGCCAGTTCGAGTCGTCCGAAGAAGAAGCGCCGCCGCCTCACTATTAATAGCCGCGCAATAAAAAACCGCGATCCAGCTTGTGCCGGATCGCGGTTTTTTTGCCTGGCTTGGAATCAGCGACGCGGCAACGCGGCGATCACATCTTCGGCTTGCAGGCCTTTGTCGCGGTTCATGACGGAGAATTCCACACGCTGGCCTTCGACCAGGACGCGATGGCCTTCGCCACGGATGGCCCGGAAGTGGACGAAGATATCGTCGCCCGAATCGCGGGAAATAAAGCCGAAGCCCTTGGACGTGTTGAACCACTTGACGGTCCCGGTATCCCGATTGGTCATGTCGTAGTTTTGCGACGCGGCCGCAGGGGACGAACGGTAGAAGCTGATGGCCAGGTGAAGAACGATGGCGACCAGCGCAATCACCAGGCTGAGCAGGATGGCCGGGTGGCCGCCGACTTCAGGCATGGGTGCCAGGAGGGTGAGGGTTTGTACGACAACAGTCAGCACCAGCAGCGCGCTGACCAGGTTTTGCAGTTGATGACGCGTGCCTTTGTTCCAGTAAGGGATCACTGGCGCCAGCGTCAGGTTAAGAAGGCCGAACAAGGCCAGGTACAGAGCGTCATGTTGTTGCAGGTAGGGCAGGCTTTCAGGCTGCAGGCTCGGGATAAAGGACAGCAGCAAAGCTGCAACGCCCGTTAGCAGGTGGACGATTTTCAACATTTTGATTAACTCACGTTAAGACGGATCACAAGGAAGAGCTGACTGGCACGGTTCGCTTCTGAACAATGGGAGGCGTTGGGCACGTGCGCGGGTATCAGCCTATGCGCTGGCCGAAGAAAATAACGGCAGCGACACGCTGCCTATTTAACAGCAAAGGCTGTGCCTACTCAAATCAAGCATTTCCGGGCGTTGCAAGGGACGCGGGCATTTCTGCGTCAAACGCTTGTCCTAGACAGTTGCAGGCGTTTTGCCTGCTGTCGGGGAAACTTTCTGTCGCGCCTAAAGCCTTCACCGTCGCGGGCCAGCGAGGCCGCGCAGGGCGATTTGCCGCACGTCGCCTCGGTGCGTCGGGCTGCACACATTGGGTACTCTTGCTAGAGTGATCCGGCACCTGATCAATGAATGCTGTTCAATTGAAGGGGATAAACATGGCAATCGATATCGGTATCAGTGAAGAAGATCGCAAATCCATCGTCGACGGGCTTTCGCGTCTGCTTTCCGATACCTATGTACTGTACCTGAAGACCCACAATTTCCACTGGAACGTCACGGGCCCCATGTTCCGCACGCTGCACTTGATGTTCGAAGAGCAGTACAACGAGCTGGCGCTGGCGGTGGACCTGATTGCCGAGCGCATTCGTGCCCTGGGCTTCCCGGCGCCGGGCGCCTATTCGATCTATGCGCGTCTTTCTTCGATCAAGGAAGAAGAGGGCGTGCCCAGCGCTGAAGAGATGATCAAGCAGTTGGTGGCGGGCCAGGAGGCGGTTACGCGTACCGCGCGCGGTATTTTTCCGCTGCTCGATAAGGTCAGCGACGAACCGACGGCCGACCTGTTGACCCAGCGTATGCAAGTTCACGAAAAAACTGCGTGGATGCTGCGTTCCCTACTCGAAAGCAAGTAAACACCGACCTCGGGCGGCGCTGTCCTGGCGCCGCCCGCTTGTTTCTCCGTGCTTCCTGGCGTTGTCCTACGACTATCAACTCCCCGTCTTCTGGCTGCCCCCCGTCGTCCTGCTGTTTGATAGGCCCACTGTCCAATGGGAGAAGCCCATGGACTGCTGTTTGGCAATGGAGTGTCAGGTGTATGTCGCGTGGAGTGGGTAGTAGAGTGATGGAGACCTGTGGTTTTCATAAGATAAACGTCGACCCCTTTGTCAAAGGGTTCGATATGGGGCTGGCGCGGCCGTTGTCCCGATCGGTAAGGCTCAATGGGTTTTCCACTTGCCTGCGGCTGGAACAGATCTACTGGAATATCCTCACGGAAATAGCCAGGCTCAATGCCTGTTCAGTCAGTGCGCTGTTGTCTTATGTCGATCGGGAAGTGCATTTGCGCTATGGCGGCGTGAAGAACTTCAGCGGGCTGGTCAGGGTGGTCTGCGTGGTTCACGTATTGAAAGGCCGCGCTTGCCTGTCCAATCCCGAGTAATCCGGGGGTTCCGGGGCTGGCCCGGCGTTCAGGCGGGCCGGGCCTCGGGCAGAAAGCCGGCTGCGCTGCCTCGATTTACCAGATATAATCCCGCGCTTTGCCGCTGCAGGCGCTTTCTGCGCAGTGGCCTCTATCCGGAGGCCGGCGCGGCACAGTAACGATCTGATCGCCGAGACATCTCCATGCCCATGTACGACTATCAATGCGCTTCCTGTGGTCATCAGTTGGAAGCCATCCAGAAGATCAGCGACGCGCCGCTGGTCGATTGCCCAGCCTGCAAGGCGCCTGAGCTTAAAAAGATGTTGTCCATGCCGGGCTTCCGCCTGAGCGGCAGCGGCTGGTACGAGACCGACTTCAAGACCGGCTCGAAGAAGAATCTGGCGGGCGGCGACAAAGCAGACTGAGTTGAACTCTACGCGCAGGCTCCTGCATTATCCGTCCCCTGACTTATGTACGGTGACTGAGGCCAAGCCTGCCACCGAATTTCGAATTACGAGAAGTGAAACCACTACCATGATGCGCAGCCATTATTGCGGCCAACTGAACGAGACCCTGGAAGGTCAGGAAATCACCCTTTGCGGATGGGTTCACCGTCGCCGCGACCACGGCGGGGTGATCTTCCTCGATATCCGTGATCGTGATGGTCTGGCCCAGGTGGTGTTCGACCCGGACCGCGCCGAGAGCTTCGCCGCCGCCGACCGCGTGCGCAGCGAATACGTAGTGAAGATCACCGGCAAGGTGCGCCTGCGTCCGGCCGGTGCGGTGAACCCGAACATGGCGTCCGGCGCGATCGAAGTGCTGGGCTACGAGCTGGAAGTGCTGAACGAGTCGGAAACCCCGCCGTTCCCACTGAACGAATATTCCGATGTTGGCGAAGAAACCCGCCTGCGTTATCGCTTCCTGGACCTGCGTCGCCCGGAAATGGCCGAGAAGCTGCGTCTGCGCTCGCGCATGACCACCAGCATCCGTCGCTTCCTCGATGAAAACGGCTTCCTCGACGTTGAAACGCCGATCCTCACCCGTGCCACCCCGGAAGGCGCGCGTGACTATCTGGTGCCGAGCCGTACCCACGCCGGCAGTTTCTTCGCCCTGCCGCAATCGCCGCAGCTGTTCAAGCAACTGCTGATGGTGGCCGGCTTCGACCGTTACTACCAGATCGCCAAGTGCTTCCGTGACGAAGACCTGCGCGCCGATCGCCAGCCTGAATTCACCCAGATCGACATCGAGACCAGCTTCCTCGATGAAAAAGAGATCATGGGCATCACCGAACAAATGATCCGCAACCTGTTCAAGGAAGTGCTGGACCTGGAATTCGGCGAATTCCCGCACATGACCTTCGAAGAAGCCATGCGCCGCTACGGTTCCGACAAGCCTGACCTGCGTATCCCGCTGGAACTGGTGGACGTGGCCGACCAACTCAAGGACGTCGACTTCAAGGTGTTCAGCGGCCCGGCCAACGACCCGAAATGCCGCATCGCCGCCCTGCGCGTGCCTGGCGGCGCGAGCATGCCGCGCAAGCAGATCGACGACTACACCAAGTTCGTCGGCATCTACGGTGCCAAGGGCCTGGCGTACATCAAGGTCAACGAGCGTGCCAAGGGCGTTGACGGTCTGCAGTCGCCGATCGTGAAAAACATCCCGGAAGCCAACCTCAATGTGATCCTCGATCGCGTGGGCGCAGTCGACGGTGACATCGTGTTCTTCGGTGCCGACAAGGCCAAGATCGTCAGCGAAGCCCTGGGCGCGCTGCGGATCAAGCTGGGCCACGACCTGAACCTGCTGACCTGCAAGTGGGCACCGATGTGGGTCGTCGACTTCCCGATGTTCGAAGAGAACGACGACGGCAGCTTCAGCGCCTTGCACCACCCGTTCACCGCGCCGAAGTGCTCGCCGGAAGAGCTCGAAGCCAACCCGGCGGGCGCTCTGTCCCGGGCCTACGACATGGTCTTGAACGGCACTGAGCTGGGTGGCGGTTCGATCCGTATCCACCGCAAGGAAATGCAGCAAGCGGTATTCCGTCTGCTGGGCATCAACGAAGCCGAACAGGAAGAGAAATTCGGCTTCCTGCTCGACGCCCTGAAGTACGGCGCACCGCCCCACGGCGGCCTGGCCTTCGGCCTGGACCGTCTGGTGATGCTGATGACCGGCGCCCAGTCGATCCGTGAAGTGATCGCCTTCCCGAAAACCCAGAGCGCTGCGGACGTCATGACCCAGGCGCCGGGTGTCGTGGATGCCAAGGCACTGCGCGAGCTGCATATCCGCCTGCGCGAGGCGCCAAAGGCTGAGTAAGGCCGCTGCGTGAAAGCGCGATAAGGTTTTACGCAGTCAAAAAGGCGCATCTTCGGATGCGCCTTTGCGTTACAAGGGTTGTATCCCGCCTGGGGCGGGGTTGATAAGGTTTCTAGAGAATTTCGGAGTTGTGTTATGGCTGGCCATTCCAAGTGGGCGAACATCAAGCACCGCAAAGAGCGTCAGGATGCCAAGAAAGGCAAGATCTTCACCAAGTGGATTCGCGAACTGACCGTTGCCGCCCGCCAGGGCGGCGGTGACCCAGGCTCCAACCCGCGTCTGCGCCTGGCGCTGGACAAGGCCCTCGGCGCCAACATGAGTCGCGACATCATCGACCGCGCCGTGGCCCGTGGCGCCGGTGCGGCCGATACCGACGACATGGTCGAGCTGACCTACGAAGGCTACGGCCCGGGCGGCGTGGCGGTGATGGTCGAGTGCATGACCGATAACCGCAACCGTACCGCCGCGGCGGTGCGTCATGCGTTCAGCAAGTGCGGTGGCAACCTCGGCACGGACGGCTCGGTGGCCTACCTGTTCGAGCGCAAGGGCCAGATTTCCTTCGCGCCGGGCGTGGATGAAGACGCGTTGATGGAAGCCGCGATGGAAGCGGATGCCGATGACGTGGTGACCAATGAAGACGGCTCGATCGATGTGTTCACCTCGTTCGCCGGGTTCTATGCGGTGCGTAACGCGCTGGAAACCGCTGGTTTCAAAGGCACCGACGCAGAAATCGTGATGCTGCCGACCACCAGCGCCGAACTGGACCTGGACGGCGCGCAGAAAGTGCTGAAGATGCTGGATATGCTCGAGGACCTGGATGACGTGCAGAACGTCTACTCGAATGCTGACATTCCAGAGTCGGTCGCCGAGCAGCTAGGCTGACGGGCGATGTGGATCTAAATGTGAGAGGGGGCTTGCTCCCGATGGCGGTGTGTCAGTCATTTATGAGTCGACTGAACCACCGTAATCGGGAGCAAGCCCCCTCCCACATTGGATTTTACCTGTATCAAAAATTGTGTTTACCCGACCTGCAGGCGTTATGACTTTAATTCTAGGTATCGACCCCGGTTCGCGCATCACCGGTTTTGGTGTGGTGCAACACACCCCGCGCGGCTGCGTGTATGTCGCCTCGGGCTGCATCCGCACCGGCGCGGGCGAGTTGGCCGAACGCCTGCAGATCGTCTATCGCGGCGTGCGTGAAGTGATCCAGACCTACAAGCCGGTGACCATGGGGATCGAAAAGGTGTTCATGGCCAAAAACGCCGACTCGGCCCTCAAACTCGGCCAGGCCCGTGGCGCCGCCATCGTCGCCGGTGCCGAGGAGGCCATGGAAATCGCCGAGTACACCGCCACCCAGGTCAAGCAGGCCGTGGTCGGCACCGGCGCGGCCAATAAAGAGCAGGTGCAGATGATGGTCATGCACATGCTCAAACTCACCTCCAAGCCGCAGATCGACGCCTCCGACGCCCTGGCCATCGCCATTTGCCACGCGCATACCCGTTCCAGCCTGCTGCCTCACGGCCTGGGGGCGGCACGTAGTCGTGGCGGGCGGCTGCGTCTCTGATAGCATCGGCGCAATCGTTATTTGCGGTCAGGCCTCGATCTGACCCCCAAGCTTTAAGGATCTGAACCGTGATTGGACGCTTGCGCGGCACCCTGGCTGAAAAACAGCCGCCGCACCTGATTCTGGATGTCAACGGGCTGGGGTATGAGCTGGAAGTGCCCATGACCACCCTGTATCGCCTTCCGTCGGTTGGCGAGCCATTGACCCTGCATACTCACCTTGTGGTGCGCGAAGATGCGCAACTGCTCTATGGCTTCATTGGCAAGCGTGACCGCGACTTCTTCCGCGAATTGATTCGCCTCAATGGCGTAGGGCCGAAACTGGCCCTGGCGCTGATGTCGAGCCTGGAAGTGGATGAACTGGTACGCGCGGTGTCGGCCCAGGACACCTCGGCGCTGACCAAGGTGCCGGGGGTCGGCAAGAAAACCGCCGAACGCCTGCTGGTGGAGCTCAAGGACCGTTTCAAAGCCTGGGAAGTCGTGCCGAGCATGTTCGCCCTGGTGCCGAACCAGCCGAACCAGCCGGCGGCCCAGGTGGCCAGTGCCGAAAGCGATGCGGTCAGCGCGCTGATTTCCCTGGGCTACAAGCCGCAGGAAGCCAGCAAAGCGGTGTCGGCCATCAAGGACAAGAACCTGAGCAGCGAAGACATGATCCGCCGAGCCCTGAAGGGAATGATTTAAGTGATTGAAGCTGATCGTCTGATCGCGGCCACCGGCCCCCGTGACCGTGAAGAAGTCCAGGACCGTGCCATCCGCCCCCTGAGCCTGGCCGACTACATCGGCCAGCCCACCGTGCGCGAGCAGATGGAGTTGTTCATCCAGGCTGCGCGTGGGCGCAGTGAATCCCTGGACCACACCTTGATCTTCGGCCCGCCGGGGTTGGGTAAAACCACCCTGGCCAACATCATCGCCCAGGAAATGGGGGTGTCGATCAAGTCCACCTCCGGCCCGGTGCTGGAGCGTCCGGGCGACCTCGCGGCGCTGCTGACCAACCTCGAACCGCACGACGTGCTGTTCATCGACGAAATCCACCGGCTGTCGCCCATCGTCGAGGAAGTGCTGTACCCGGCGATGGAAGACTTCCAGCTCGACATCATGATCGGTGAAGGCCCCGCGGCCCGCTCGATCAAGCTCGACCTGCCGCCGTTCACCCTGGTGGGCGCGACCACGCGCGCGGGCATGCTGACCAACCCGTTGCGAGACCGTTTCGGCATCGTCCAACGTCTAGAGTTCTATAGCACCGCAGACCTGGCGACCATCGTCAGCCGTTCGGCCGGCATTCTCGGCTTGCCCCTGGACCCCGAAGGCGCGTTTGAAATCGCCCGGCGGGCGCGGGGCACGCCACGGATCGCCAACCGCTTGCTGCGACGCGTGCGCGATTTTGCCGAAGTGCGGGCCAAGGGGCATATCACCAAGGCCGTGGCCGACCTGGCGTTGAACCTGCTGGACGTGGATGAACACGGCTTCGATCACCAGGATCGACGGCTACTGTTGACCATGATCGAGAAATTCGACGGTGGCCCAGTGGGCGTGGACAGCCTGGCAGCGGCCATCAGTGAAGAGCGCCATACCATTGAGGACGTGCTGGAGCCGTACCTGATCCAGCAGGGCTACATCATGCGTACACCAAGGGGCCGGGTGGTTACCCGCCATGCCTATTTGCACTTTGGGCTAAACATTCCGTCACGATTGGGCGAGATGCCCGTGCTAGACGAATTCCTCGATGCAGTGGACGATTAAAAAGGTCACTCGGGTCGATTTATTCAAGGTTTGTGCTGTCCTAGTGGCTGGCGTCGTCATTCAGTCGTTAGAAATGTTTCATAGAATGAAAAAACAGTTGCCCAGCCGGATTGGCAACCTGAGGAGTAAGCACTAGAGTATGCGCGCGCAAAACGGGGATCAGTCGTTCGCACATCGCTGTCGCGTTTATTACGAGGACACCGATGCTGGCGGCATCGTGTATTACGTCAATTACCTCAAGTTCATGGAGCGGGCTCGAACCGAGCGGCTACGGGAGCTGGGCTTTGCCCAATCCCAGCTGGCAGGGGAGGACCTGTTGTTTGTCGTGCATTCCAGCGAGGCGCGTTATTACGCGCCGGCGCGATTGGACGATGAGCTGCTGGTCAGCGCTGAAGTAATCGAATTGAACCGTGCCAGCCTGCGCTTTAAACAGCAGGTCAGGCGGGCTGCGGATGCAACGCTGCTCTGTGAGGGGCAGTTCCTGGTGGCGTGTGTGCGCACCAATAGTTTGAAACCTCGGGCCATTCCCGAAACTCTACGTGCGGCCTTTGCCGCCGTGAGCGGCGCGGGTAAACAATCAAAGCAGGAGATTTAGCGTGGAACCTACCGTCGTCGACCATTCCTCCATGTGGAGCCTGGTCAGTAATGCCAGTGTTGTGGTTCAACTGGTGATGCTGATCCTGTTAGCCGCATCGGTTACATCCTGGGTCATGATTTTTCAGCGCAGCAACCTGCTGCGTGCCGGTCGACGTGCCCTGGAGAGCTTCGAAGAGCGCTTCTGGTCGGGTATCGACCTGTCCAAACTGTATCGCCAGGCCGGTAGCAACCCTGACCCGGATTCGGGCGTCGAGCAGATCTTCCGTGCCGGCTTCAAGGAGTTCTCGCGCCTGCGCCAGCAGCCGGGCGTCGATCCGGAAGCGGTCATGGAAGGCGTGGCCCGTGCCATGCGCGTGGCCATCTCCCGCGAAGAAGAGAAGCTGGAGCAGAGCCTGCCGTTCCTCGCCACCGTGGGTTCCGTCAGCCCGTACATCGGCCTGTTCGGTACCGTGTGGGGGATCATGAACTCCTTCCGCGGCCTGGCCCAGGCCCAGCAAGCGACCCTGGCCACCGTGGCCCCGGGTATCGCCGAAGCCCTGGTCGCCACCGCGATCGGCCTGTTCGCTGCGATCCCGGCGGTTATCGCCTACAACCGCTTCGCCGCGCGCGGTGAGACCCTGATCAGCCGTTACTACACCTTCGCCGACGAATTCCAGGCGATCCTGCACCGTAAAGTGCACACCAGCGAAGAATAAGCAGGTACTCCCCGATGGCTTTAATCACTCGAGCACGAACCAAGCGCAAGCCGGTCGCCGAGATGAACGTAGTGCCTTACATCGACGTGATGCTGGTGCTGCTGGTGATCTTCATGGTGACCGCGCCGATGCTCAACCAGGGTGTGAAGGTTGATCTGCCCAAGGTTTCCAGCGAAGCCTTGCCCCAGGACAACAACACCCAGGTGCTGACGATTTCGATCAAGGCGGACAAGACCTACTACTGGAACCTTGGCAGCGAAGTCGATACGCAGAAACAACAGGACAAGGCCCTGACCTTGCCGGCGATGACCGATGCGGTGACCAAGATCATTCGCTCCGGCAACGAAGGCGGCAAGCACACCCAGGTGTTCATCCGCGGCGACAAGTCGGTCGACTACGGTTCCGTCATGGGCGCCATGGGCGGGCTGCAGAAGGCCGGCGTCGGTAACGTTGGCTTGATTACCGAGGCGCCCTGATGCACCAACAGCGAGAGCCGTCCGCCTCGGAAAGCTACTTCTGGCCTAGCGTCTGGGCAATTGCCCTGCACGTCCTGGTGTTTGGCATGCTGTTCGTCAGCTTTGCCATGACCCCGGACCTGCCGCCAGCCAAGCCGATCGTGCAGGCGACCCTGTATCAGCTGAAATCGAAAAGTCAGGCCACGACCCAGACCAATCAGAAGATTGCGGGTGAGGCCCAGAAGTCGGCTGCGCGCCAGACTGAAGTCGAGCAGATGGAACAGAAGAAGGTCGAGCAGGAAGCAGTGAAGGCTGCTGCGGAACAAAAGAAAGAAGAGGCGGCTCAAAAGGCCGAGGAATCGAAAAAGGCTGACGAAGCGAAGAAGGCTGACGAGGCGAAAAAGGCTGATGAAGCCAAGAAAGCCGAGAAAGCTGCCGAAGCTAAAAAAGCCGAAGAGAAACAATTGGCTGATATAGCCAAGAAAAAATCTGAAGAAGAAGCCAAAAAAGCTGCCGAAGAAGAGGCCAAGAAAAAGGCCGCTGAAGACGCCAAGAAAAAGATAGTCGAAGACGCGAAGAAGAAAGCCGCCGAAGACGCCAAGAAAAAAGCTGAAGCAGACGAGGCGAAAAAGAAAATCGCCGACGACGCGAAGAAGAAAGCTGCCGCCGATGCCACCAAGAAAAAGGCCCAGGAAGCAGCGCGTAAATCCGCCGAAGAGAAAAAGGCCCAGGCCTTGGCAGATTTGCTCTCCGACACGCCGCAGCGTCAGCAAGCCTTGGCCGATGAACGTGGCGATGAAGTCGCGGGCAGTTTCGACGACCTGATTCGGGCGCGGGCAGCAGAAGGCTGGACACGTCCACCTTCGGCACGTAAAGGCATGACAGTAGTGCTGCAGATCGGCATGTTGCCGGACGGCACGGTGACTTCGGTCAGCGTGGCCAAGTCCAGTGGTGACGGTTCGTTCGACAGTTCGGCGGTCGCGGCGGTCAAGAATATTGGCCGGTTGACCGAGATGCAGGGAATGAAACCAAGTGACTTCGCTCCCTATCGTTCATTCAAGATGACATTCACACCTGAGGATTTAGCCTTGTGAGAAACCTTCTTCGAGGATTGCTTGTCGTTATTTGCTGTATGACAGGCATAGCGGCGGCGGATGAAAAGAACATCCTGGTCACCAGCGGTAGCGATCGGGCCACCCCGATTGCCGTTGTACCGTTCGGCTGGCAAGGCGGCAGCGTGTTGCCGGACGACATGGCCCAGATCGTCAGCGACGACCTGCGCAACTCCGGTTACTACGCGCCGATTCCCAAAGGCAACATGATCAGCCAGCCGACCCAGGCCAGCGAAGTCATCTTCCGTGACTGGAAAGCCGTGGGCGCCCAGTACCTGATGGTCGGCAGCATCGTGCCGGCCGGCGGTCGCCTGCAGATCCAGTACGCTTTGTTCAACGTGGCGACCGAGCAGCAGGTCTTGACCGGCAGCGTATCGGGCACCGCCGAACAACTGCGCGACATGGCCCACTACATCTCGGACCAGTCGTTTGAAAAGCTCACCGGTATCAAGGGGGCTTTCTCGACACGTCTGCTGTATGTAACGGCCGAGCGTTTCTCCGTAGACAACACGCGCTACACGCTGCAGCGTTCCGACTATGACGGCGCGCGCGCTGTGACCTTGCTGCAATCGCGTGAACCAATCCTGTCGCCGCGCTTCGCGCCGGACGGCAAGCGCATTGCCTACGTGTCCTTCGAGCAGAAGCGTCCGCGCATCTTCGTCCAGCACATCGACACTGGCCGTCGTGAGCAGATCACCAACTTCGAAGGCCTCAACGGTGCGCCAGCCTGGTCGCCGGATGGTTCGCGCCTGGCTTTCGTGCTGTCCAAGGACGGCAACCCGGATATCTACGTGATGAACATGGCTTCGCGCCAGATCAGCCGCGTGACCAGCGGTCCTGGTATCAACACCGAACCGTTCTGGGGTAAAGATGGTTCGACCATCTATTTCACCTCCGACCGTGGCGGCAAGCCTCAAATTTATAAAACGAGCGTGGGTGGCGGTGGCGCGGAACGCGTGACCTTTATTGGTAACTACAACGCCAACCCTAAGCTTTCGGCTGACGAAAAGACGTTGGTGATGATTCACCGTCAGGATGGTTTCACTAATTTCCGGGTTGCGGCCCAGGATTTGCAGCGCGGCACCGTAAAAATCCTTACAGATACCAACCTAGATGAGTCAGCCACTGTTGCGCCCAACGGCACCATGGTAATCTACGCCACCCGCCAGCAGGGCCGGGGAGTCTTGATGCTCGTGTCCATTAATGGACGCGTAAGGCTCCCGCTTCCTACCGCACAAGGCGAAGTCAGAGAACCATCCTGGTCCCCTTACCTGAACTGACGCGGCGCTACATGATTTGCTTAACACACTGGGGTTCATTAGGAGTTTCACGATGGAAATGCTGAAGTTTGGTAAGTTTGCTGCTCTGGCTCTGGCTCTGTCCGTAGCCGTTGGTTGCTCGTCTAAAGGCGGCGACAATGCCGGTGAAGGCGCAGCTGTTGATCCAAACGCTGGTTATGGCGCCAACACTGGTGCAGTTGACGGCTCCCTGAGCGAAGAAGCTGCTCTGCGCGCAATCACCACTTTCTACTTCGAATACGACAGTTCGGACCTGAAACCAGAAGCCATGCGCGCTCTGGACGTTCACGCGAAGGACCTGAAAGCTAACGGCGCTCGCGTTGTTCTGGAAGGTAACACCGACGAACGTGGTACTCGCGAGTACAACATGGCACTGGGCGAGCGTCGTGCGAAAGCCGTTCAGCGCTATCTGGTACTGCAAGGTGTTGCTCCAGGCCAACTGGAACTGGTTTCCTACGGTAAAGAGCGTCCAGTTGCTACTGGCCACGACGAGCAGTCCTGGGCTCAAAACCGTCGCGTCGAACTGCGTAAGTAATTCGTCATGCGAACGTGCCGTCGTGCTCTAACTGTATTGGCTCTCAGCCTCGCGCCGCTTGCGGTGTGGGCTGCGGTTCCTGTGGAAGATAGCAACTCAGGCTATAACAATAGCGGGAGCAGTTATCCGCCAGCAGGTTATGGCACGAACGGCGCCTATGCTGGGGGGGCGGCTACGTCCGCACCCTCGGCACAGGGCGAACTGTTCAACCAGTTGCAACGCATGCAGGATCAATTGTCGCAACAACAAGGCGCCATTGAAGTTCTGCAGAATCAAGTGAACCAGCTGAAGCAAGAAGGCCTGGAGCGATACCAGGATCTTGATCGACGCATAGGAGCCGGCGTTACACCTGCCGCTACTCCTGATAATTCTTCTGCCGGTGGCGCGCCAAGTGCCGCTGCCGGTGGTGCAGCAGCAGGGGCCGCCGCCGCCGCCCCTGCCGCCAGCAGCGAACCGGGTGATCCGGCGAAGGAAAAACTGTATTACGATGCAGCCTTCGACCTGATCAAGGCCAAGGATTTCGACAAGGCCAGCAAGGCCTTCACCGCATTCCTCGGTCGTTACCCAAACAGTCAGTACGCGGGCAACGCCCAGTACTGGCTGGGTGAGGTAAACCTGGCAAAGGGTGATCTGCAGGGAGCCGGCCAGGCATTTGCCAAGGTCAGCCAGCTGTACCCCAAGCACGCCAAAGTGCCGGATTCGCTGTACAAACTCGCTGACGTAGAACGCCGCCTGGGTCACACCGACAAGGTCAAAGGCATTCTGCAGCAGGTCGTTGCCCAGTATCCGGGGACTTCCGCTGCCCAGTTGGCTCAACGCGACCTGCAGCGCTTGTAAGCGATGCTGTCCGTTTAGAAGAAACCCGCGCCTGGCGCGGGTTTTTTCGTTAGAATCCACGCCCTTTTATGAAACACGCTTCCTGGGGTTTACGCGTTGGCGGAATTTCTTGAAGTGCCTGACGGAGGCGGACAGCCTGTTTAGCTGTTACGCCCGTGGCGACTATGCAAGACACATTACGCATCACCGAAGTTTTTTACTCGTTACAGGGTGAAACGCGAACGGCCGGCCTGCCCACAGTATTTGTGCGCCTGACCGGTTGCCCCTTGCGTTGCCAGTACTGTGACAGCGCCTACGCCTTCAGTGGCGGCACCGTGCGAACCCTTGAAGACATCCTTGAACAGGTTGCCGGTTACCGGCCGCGCTACGTCTGCGTGACCGGCGGTGAGCCGTTGGCGCAACCCAACGCCATCCCTTTGCTCAAGCAGCTGTGTGACGCCGGTTACGAGGTGTCCCTGGAAACCAGCGGCGCCCTGGATATTTCCGCGGTGGACCCGCGTGTAAGCCGAGTGGTCGATCTCAAGACCCCCGGTTCCAAAGAGGCACATCGCAACCTCTACGAGAACCTGGACCTGCTGACGGCCAACGACCAGGTCAAGTTCGTGATCTGTTCCCGCGACGATTACGACTGGGCGAGCTCCAAGCTGATCCAGTATGGCCTGGACCGCCGCGCGGGCGAGGTGCTGTTCTCTCCAAGCCATCACGACCTGAACGCACGCGACCTGGCCGACTGGGTGGTGGCTGATAACCTACCGGTCCGTCTGCAACTGCAACTGCATAAATACCTTTGGAACGACGAGCCAGGACGCTGAAATGACTGAACAATCGATTGATCAAAAACGTGCGGTAATCCTGTTGTCCGGCGGCCTCGACTCCGCCACGGTGGTGGCCATGGCGCAGGCTGAAGGCTACACCTGCTACACCATGAGCTTCGACTACGGCCAGCGCCATCGCGCCGAGCTGAACGCCGCTGCCCGCGTCGCCCGCGACATGGGTGTGGCCGAGCACAAGGTCATTGGCCTGAATCTCAACGGCATTGGCGGCTCGGCGCTCACCGACAGCAGCATCGACGTGCCGGAAGCCCCCAGCGAAGGCATCCCGATCACCTACGTCCCGGCGCGCAACACCGTGTTCCTGTCCCTGGCCCTCGGCTGGGCGGAAGTGCTGAATGCCCGCGATATCTTCATCGGCGTCAACGCAGTGGATTATTCCGGCTACCCGGATTGCCGCCCAGAGTTCATCGAGTCGTTCGAACGCATGGCCAACCTGGCGACCAAGGCCGGGGTAGAGGGGCAGGGCTTCCGTATCCTGGCGCCGCTGCAAAACCTCAGCAAGGCCGATATCGTGAAGGCTGGCGTAGGGCTTGGCGTCGATTATTCGCTGACTGTTTCCTGCTATCAGGCAGACGATGACGGCCGTGCTTGTGGGAAATGCGACAGCTGCCGACTGCGTGCAGAAGGCTTCAAAATGGCCGGAATTACGGACCCAACGCGTTATTTTTGATTTATTTAAAATAAGGTGTTGAATAATCCTTAGAAATCAGTATTATACGCGCCACAACACAGCGGGTCGTTAGCTCAGTTGGTAGAGCAGTTGGCTTTTAACCAATTGGTCGTAGGTTCGAATCCCACACGACCCACCATTTTTGGCGGTTTAGAAAATCCGGAAGGCCCACGCAAGTGAGGATTTCCGGGTTTTTTTTTGCCTTGTGAAAAGCCCGCGCAAGCTGCCAAGCCCCACCACATGCAACCCGCCTTCCGATGCTGAAAGGCGACAGCGTGCTGATCCTAAAGTCGCGTCGACCTACTCCACCCCCATCAAGCCGCCCAGACGGCCCTTGACGACCTTTTGCAGGAGCAAGGCCAGCGTCTCGGTGGCATAGGGTTTCTGCAGCAGTACAAAACGCTTGGCTTCTTCTTGGGCAATGCGCGCGTATTCGTCGTTGTAGCCGGTGGTGAGTACCACCGGCAGCCATGGATAGAGCGCCTCGATCGCGTCGAGCAGTTCCAGGCCGCTCATGCCGGGCATAGAGATGTCGGAGAACACCACCTGGAAACTTTCCGGGTTGGGGGCCAGGGCTTCCAGTGCGCTCTTGGCGTTCGGCACCCATAACACGTGAAAGCCCATCTGTTCCAGGGTCTGCGAGGTGTAGAGGCCAACGTCAGCATTGTCCTCGACCATCAGCACGCACAAGTTCGAGATGATCGGTACGCGATGGTTGTCCTGGGCGGTCGGGATCGTGCTGGCCTCGACCTTGGGCAGGTACAACATAAACTGGCTGCCCTTGCCGCGTTCGCTCTGCACCAGAATCTCCCCGCCCGACTGTTTGGCAAAGCCGAACACTTGCGACAAGCCCAGCCCGGTGCCTTGGCCGATGCCTTTGGTGGTGTAGAAGGGTTCGAAGATGGCGTCGAGTTTTTCCGGCGCAATGCCTGATCCGGTGTCGCTCAATGCGATGGTCACGTAGTCGGCGACCCGCCCCGGGTGGGCGCGCACCGACGGCAGCCAGGCGGCTGTCGCGACCTGGATGGTCAAGTGGCCATTGCCGGCCATGGCATCCCGCGCATTGACCACCATGTTCACCAGCGCGGTATCGAACTGGCTTTCATCGGCGTTTATAAAGCAGGGCTCATCCGGCACTTCGATGGTGACCTTGATCCGCGAGCCAGTCAGGCTGTCCATCATCTCGCCCACCCGCAACACGCTGTCGCCGACATTGAATACTTCCGGGCGCAGGGCCTGGCGGCGGGCGAAGGTCAGCAGTTGCGCGGTCAGGCGGGCGGCGCGGTCGACGGTGCTGGCGATGGCATCGATGTATTTGATGCGCCGCACTTCGCTCAGGGATGGGGTCTTGAGCAGGTCGGTGCAGGATTTGATTACCGTCAGCAGGTTATTGAAGTCGTGTGCGACGCCGCCGGTGAGTTGGCCAATGGTTTCCAGTTTCTGGGATTGGCGCAAGGCATCTTCCGACAGGCGCAGGGCGTCCTTGGCTTCTTCTTCGGCCTGGATATCCCGGCCCACCGCATGGATGTAGTCGCTGTCGGGTACGGCGGTCCAGGCGATCATGCGATAGCTGCCATCCTGGTGGCGGTAACGGTTCTTGAAGTTGGGGAAGTTCTTGCCGTCTCCCAGGCGGCTGACTGCCGATGCGGAGTCGGCCAAGTCGTCCGGGTGGACCAGGGCCAGCAACTGGCTGCCCACCAGGTCGTGTTCGGCGTGGCCGAGCATGCGAGTCCAGGCTGGGTTGACGGCGGAGATCACGCCGTCGAGTTGGGCCACCAGCATCAGGTCGGGGGACAGGCGCCAGATGCGGTCGCGGTCGCGGGTGCGTTCCACCACCCGTTGTTCCAGGGACTCGTTGAGCTTGCGCAGTGCTTCTTCGGCTTCACGCAGGGCCGTGATGTCGCGGGATACACAGAGGATCTGTTCCGGTCGGCCGTTACTGCCCAGGATCGGGCTCACCTGTACATGCCACCACTTCAGGTTACCGGCCAGGGTCTGGGCCGGGCCGATAAAGCTGGCGCTTTCGCCGTTTCTGGCGGCCTGTACGGCGGCCTTGGCGTCTAGGTTGCCTTGATCCTGCCAGAAATCGGGCCAGGAGCAGCCACGGATGGTGTTGAGGTCACTGACCTCCATGATTTTTTGGCCGCCTTCGCTCATGAACGTGAGGCGGGCATCGAGATCGAGTACTTGGATGCAATCGTTGATGCTGGCCAGTACGCGCTCGGTGAACGCTTCGTTTTGGCTCAGGCCGGAGGTGGCCAGCTCGCTGACCTCAGAGCCCATCCCGACGGTGCTATTCATTTGAGTTTGGCCGAGCGGGTTAAATGGCCTTCATCATGTCATTAAGATACCTCCCCCCACCAGCGACTTCCTTACGCACTGCACTGCTTTTGCTGTGGGAAGGCATTGGATAATGCCGGCACGTTCTGTACATATTCCTACGAGCGATCGCGCGGTATGTGTTGCGTTGACTTACAGCACCTGAGTCTGCGCGATGCGGCAAAGAGGCAGTTTTTGACGTGGCTCTTTGCCACTTATTTCGGCTTTTATGCTGTCAATCGCGGCGTATCTTGGCTAGATTAGAGGCTAAGCTTTAAGACACGGACTGTCATGACTACGCTAAATCCGATCATCGCTAGCAATCCCCTCATTGTTCGCGCTGCAGCCACACCGCTCGCCATTTCGGCGAACACTGTCGATGTCTCGCCGGTGCGACCTGCGTCGGTGGTCAGCCTCGGTAATCCGGCTGCCGATGTCGTTGATATCTACTCCCGAGACGGGCAGATGCCGGGTCGGGAAAATGTGCGGGCCTGGGAAAATAACAGCCAGGACGCAGTCAGCAAGATCATCAACACCCGCTTTAACTCGACCTCCACGGCCAGTCGCTACAGCGGCTTGGGGGCAGCATTGGTGGCGCAGTTCGCCAAAGGCGGCGGCGCGGATATTTCACAGTCGGTGCTCAACATCACGGCCGACCGGGCCGGGGACGCCGGTGCGATCAAGGCCGACCAGACCGTGCTGCACAATAAGGCCGAGAATCAGGTCAGCCTCAGCATCAAGACCGCCAGCGGCAAGACCGTCACCTTCAGCCTGTCCAGCCAGAAAGATGGCCTGGGCGTGCAGGCCACGGTGGAGGGGGGCGATTTGAGTGCTGACGAGCTCAAGGCCGTCGGTCAACTGGGCAGTGCCTTCCAAGCCTCGGTTGATGGACTGACCGCTGTGCCGCCAAAACTCGACCTAAGCCAATTGACTCAGTTTGATTCAAAGGTGCTCGCGTCCGTAGACCTTAATGCCAAGGTGACGTCCCAGGGTCGCGATGACCTGACTCTGGCCTTTCACGCCGATAGCCAGAGCCGCACCACACGCATGAGTGGCCCGGCGGGTAGCATTGACCTGGCGGTGGACCTGAAAAACGCGGCGATCCTCGGCGATGCCAAACAGCAGGCCAACGCGCTGAAAACCTACCTCGCCCAGTTCGACCGGGTGGAAAAGCGAGGGAGTGCCAACGCTGACTTGATGGCGATGTTCAAAGACGCGTTCAGCGTCATGAACAGTAACTATCCACAAGGCGCTGGCGCCGTGGAAGCCTTGAGCAACAATCCGAGCGACAAAGGCTTGCTGACCGGTCTGGCGGACTTCAAGGCTTCCATCAAGCAGGCCGTAGACAGCTCCAACCCGATGCGCCCTTCAGAGGTCGACAGCTTTTCTTACAACGTGTCGCAAAAAACCCAGGTTAATGGTCGCAGCAGCGCGGATCGCAGCGTCACCCAGAACCAGCAATCGGTGCTTTCGGCGAGCTTCCACAAAGGCCTTGATGGTGGGAAACCGCCGGTGTTTGATGGCAGTCGCGAATCGCAGAATTACCTGTATGTGCAAGTACAGGACAGGGCCAGCAGCACCGCGAGCTTTGCCTATAAAGACAGCCAATTGACCCGTGCTTCCGTCACACAGTCGGCTTCCCAGAATACCCACACGCAGAAGTATGTGATGGCCAACCTGGTAGAAGACACCGTGGTGCCGAAGGAAGGCTCATCCAAGCGTGACTACCTGGCGCTGCTCGAACACGCGGGCAGGGAAAGCAAAAAATCCAAGGATGCGCTGGAGCAGTCGACGTTGAAGGATGCATTGGCGAAGATGCATGACTCAGTCCTGTTGCAGGATGATCCGGATGTGCTGATGCGCTGAGGTTCATCGTGGTCAACGCGCGAAGGCCCAGTGATGCGCCTTCGCGTTTTTTTGCCCGACAGATGCGTCGCGCCATGCCAGATTAGGCTTTTGAATCCATTCGATATTCTGTAGCCTTGCGCAGCTTCACCTTAACCCGTGCTTGATGACATCATCACTTCGTCCGGCGGCGCCTGAAGGGCTCCAGAGCCGGTGGTACACTCGACTTTCGCGCAACGGCGCCTGCAGGTCTTGCGAACATGACGCAAATTTCCGAACGCCTTCTGGTTCAAGCCCACCTCGATGCCAAGCAGCCCAAGGCCCTCAGTGCCGAGGAAGAGGCTAGCCTGCGTACCGCCATCGCCGCCGAGCTCAAAGCTCAGGACGCGGTGCTGGTCGCCCACTTCTATTGCGACCCGGTGATTCAGGCCCTGGCCGAAGAAACCGGCGGCTGTGTCTCCGACTCCCTTGAAATGGCACGCTTCGGCGCTGCTCACCCGGCCAAGACCGTACTGGTCGCCGGTGTGCGTTTCATGGGCGAGACGGCCAAAATCCTCACCCCCGAAAAACGCATCCTGATGCCGACCCTGGAAGCCACGTGCTCGCTTGACCTGGGCTGTCCGGTGGAGGAGTTTTCTGCGTTCTGCGATCAACACCCCGAACGCACGGTGGTGGTGTATGCCAACACCTCGGCGGCGGTCAAGGCGCGGGCGGACTGGGTGGTGACTTCCAGCTGCGCGCTGGAAATCGTCGAAAGCCTGATGGACAACGGCGAGACCATTATCTGGGGGCCGGACAAGCACCTGGGTACTTACATTCAGCGCCAGACCGGTGCCGACATGCTGCTGTGGGACGGTGCGTGCATCGTCCACGAAGAGTTCAAGTCCAAGCAGTTGGAAGACATGAGGGCGCTGTACCCGGACGCGGCGATCCTGGTCCACCCGGAATCCCCGACCTCGGTGATCGAACTGGCGGATGCAGTGGGTTCCACCAGCCAACTGATTGCCGCCGCTCAGCGTTTACCGAACAAAACGTTCATTGTCGCCACCGACCGCGGCATTTTCTACAAGATGCAGCAGTTGTGCCCGGACAAGGTCTTCGTCGAAGCGCCTACCGCCGGCAACGGCGCGGCGTGCCGCAGTTGCGCGCACTGCCCGTGGATGGCGATGAATACGCTGGAGCGCACGCTGCAGTGCCTGCGTGAGGGCAGCAACGAGATCTTCGTCGAGCCTTCGGTGATCCCGCAGGCGGTGCGCCCGCTCAAGCGCATGTTGGACTTCACTCAGGCTGCGCGCCTGAAGCTGGCCGGCAACGCCTGACCCGGTCGAACATGTGGGAGGGGGCTTGCTCCCGATAGCGTAGTGTCAGTCACCAGATACATCGACTGATTTACCGCTATCGGGGGCAAGCCCCCTCCCACATTTTGATCCGCACTAGCAGGGCGTTATTTTTTCCGCTTCGGAACCTGCACCAACTGCGTGTCGGAGTAGATGTCGTGCCAACTGCGTTTCTGCTTGTCGAACAGTGACCAGATAAAGCCCAGCCCCACGCACAACCACGATGCAATCGACACCACAAAGCGCAACAGCGCCTGCCACAGGCTGATCCGCGAGCCGTCGGCGTTCTGTACGCGCACGCCCCACACCTGCATGCCCAGGGTCTGCCCGGAATGGGTCCAGAACTTGGCGAAGAAGCCAAACAGCACGAAGAACAGAATCGTCGACAGCAGCGGGTCGCCGTCCAGCGCGCCGGATTCGGTGAGGGTACGCATTTTGGCTTCGCCCACGAACGCTATCCACACCAGCTTGTAGAGAAAGGCCGTGACAATCAGTAGCGCCGTGCAGAGGAGGAAGTCATAGAACATCGCTGCCAGACGACGGCCCAGGCCAACGGCGGGGAAGTCGCCTTGGGGGCTCAGCAGGGGTTTGGACATGGCCGGCTCTCTGAAGAAAAAAAGCATTTTACGGCGCAATGCCCTTACCGCGCCCATAAAAAAGCCCCTGATGTCACCATCAGGGGCTTTTTGTCGCAGGAGGGATCAGCCTTCGGCGATCACTTCGTCAGCCTGCATGCCTTTCTGGCCTTGCACGGCGACGAAAGACACTTTCTGGCCTTCTTTCAGGCTCTTGAAGCCGTTGCCCTGAATAGCGCGGAAATGCACGAACAGATCCGGACCGCTTTCTGGAGTGATAAAACCAAACCCTTTCTCGTCGTTAAACCACTTGACGGTACCGCTCTGACGTTTATCCGACATTTTCTTATTTCCTTGACGCTAAAAATGAATGACAGCCCCTTTCGTATGAAAGAGTACTGGGCTGGGTTGCAGGAAAGTAAGAGACGTCGAACGGGTTGTAGCAAACTTTGGCTACTGCCCAGGTCCAGGTTCCAAGCGACCCATGCAAACACAGTGAGCAAACTCTACGTCAACTAATGGAGAAAAAACAAGCCCTGCGCAAAGCCCAGGTTTTGCTCGGCTTTGTGGCACTTGGGGGAACAATGGGCGGACGACTTATTCGATAGAAATGGTCACTTGTTATAGGTTGACCCCTATAACAATGACTATCGTCAATGCACTGTTTTATGGCGGTTGCGTTACAGATTAGTGCGCGTTAACGCAACCGCGTTACTTATAGAAACAATCAATCAGCCGCGGTAGTACCGTTGCGGCACAAATGGCATTTTACTTACACGAAGTGGCACCTTTTTCCCACGCACCAGTGCAGAAACTTCGGTATCCAACGCAGTGAACGCGCTGTCCAGGTAGGCCATCGCCAACGGGCCGCCGAGGCTCGGGCCAAAGCCGCCGCTGCAGACGCTGCCGATCACGGTGCCGTGTTCGTCGACGATTTCCGCACCTTCACGCACGGGTGTGCGCTCCTGAGTCAGCAGGCCGACACGTTTGCGGCTCACACCGGCTTGCTGCTGGGTAAAGATCCGGTCGGCGCCGGGAAAGCCACCGGCACGAGCGCCGTCGGCGCGACGGGCCTTGGAGATCGCCCAGAGCAGGCTGGCTTCGATCGGGGTGGTGTCGGTGTTCATGTCATGGCCATACAGGCACAGGCCGGCTTCCAGGCGCAGCGAGTCGCGGGCGCCCAGGCCGATGGCCTGGACTTCGGTCTCGGCCAGCAGGCTGCGGGCCAGGCTTTCGGCGTGGGCGGCGGGCACCGAGATTTCAAAGCCGTCTTCACCGGTGTAGCCGGAGCGGCTGACGTAGCAGTCCACGCCCAGCAGGCGCAGAGACGTGAATTGCATGAAGGTCATCTTGGTCACTTCAGGGGCCAGGCGTGCCAGCACTTTTACCGCTGCCGGGCCTTGCAGGGCGAGCAGGGCGCGTTCTTCGAACAGCGGCTCGATGCTGCACTGGTCGCCAATCCTGGCACGCAGGTGCGCCAGGTCCTGGTCCTTGCAGGCCGCGTTGACCACCAGGAACAGCTCGTCGTTCCCCAGGTTGGCCACCATCAGGTCGTCGAGAATACCGCCCTGCTCGTTGGTGAACATGGCATAGCGCTGCATGCCTACGGGCAGGTCGATGATATCCACCGGCACCAGGGTTTCCAGGGCCTTGGCGGCATTGGCGCCGGTCAGGCGGATCTGGCCCATGTGAGACACGTCGAACAGCCCGGCCTGATCACGGGTGTGCAGGTGTTCTTTCATCACGCCCAATGGGTATTGCACCGGCATGTCGTAGCCGGCGAAGGGCACCATGCGCGCGCCGAGTTCGATATGCAGCGCGTGCAACGGGGTTTTCAACAGGGTTTCGGTGGACATATTCAGCTCCTGAAAAACGTGCGGACGCGCTTCTAAGCGTCAGCACTCGATAATGTTGACCGCCAAACCGCCACGGGCGGTTTCCTTGTATTTGCTTTTCATGTCAGCGCCGGTCTGGCGCATGGTGCGGATGACCTTGTCGAGGGATACAAAATGCTGCCCATCGCCGCGCAAGGCCATACGCACTGCGTTGATGGCTTTGACCGAGCCCATGGCATTGCGCTCGATGCAGGGCACTTGCACCAGGCCGCCGATCGGGTCGCACGTCAGGCCGAGGTTGTGTTCCATGCCGATCTCGGCGGCGTTTTCGACCTGGGACACGCTGCCGCCCAACACTTCGCACAGCGCACCGGCGGCCATCGAGCAGGCCACGCCGACTTCACCCTGGCAGCCAACCTCGGCACCGGAGATCGACGCGTTTTCCTTGTACAGAATCCCGATCGCGGCGGCGGTGAGCAGAAAGCGCACTACGCCGTCTTCACTCGCGCCGGGGATAAAACGCATGTAGTAATGCAGCACCGCCGGCACAATCCCGGCCGCACCGTTGGTGGGCGCGGTGACCACGCGCCCGCCGTTGGCGTTTTCTTCGTTGACCGCCAACGCGTACAGGTTGACCCAATCGAGTACCGACAACGGGTCGCGCAGGGCCGACTCCGGGTTCTTGCACAGCTGGCGATGCAGGGCGGCGGCACGACGCTTGACCTTCAAGCCGCCCGGCAAGATCCCTTCATTGCGACAGCCAGCGTCCACACAGTCCTGCATCACCTGCCAGATCTTCAGCAGGCCGTTGCGGGTTTCGGCTTCGGGGCGCCAGGCACTTTCATTGGTCAGCATCACCTGGCTGATGGACAGCCCGTAGGTGGCGCAATGACCGAGCAAGTCCTTGGCGCTCTTGAACGGGAAGGTCAGCGGCGTGGCGTCTTCGACGATCCGGTCGGCGCCGGCAGCGTCTTCATCTACCACAAAGCCACCGCCCACCGAGTAGTACTCGCGGCTGCGGATCTGGATGCCGGCGGCGTCGAAGGCACGGAAGATCATGCCGTTGGGGTGATAGGCGAGGGGTTTGCGAATCATCGCCAGGTGTTCTTTCTCGTTGAACACAATGCTGTGTTCGCCGAGCAGGTTCAAACGGCCGGCGCTGCGCATCTGTGCCAGGCGCGTGGCGACGGTTTCTGTGTTCACGGTGTCCGGGTGTTCGCCTTCCAGGCCGAGCAACACGGCCTTGTCGCTGCCGTGGCCTTTGCCGGTGGCGCCGAGTGAGCCGTAGAGTTCCACCTTGACGCAGGTGGTGGCGCTCAGCAGGTCGTCACGGCGCAAGCCCTCGACAAAGCGCGCGGCGGCGCGCATCGGGCCGACGGTGTGGGAGCTGGAGGGGCCGATGCCAATCTTGAACAGGTCGAACACGCTTAACGACATGAGTTGTTCTCCAGGTTCTTATTATTCTTGAGGTCATACGCGGTCAAGTGTGGGAGGGGCGGTGCGACGATTCGACTTGCCCCCGATGAGGGGGTGTCAGTCACCAGATTTATCAACTGACACTCTGCCATCGGGAGCAAGCCCCCTCCCACATTCTTGACCAGGTTATGCGTAGCTCTCGATCGAAGGGCAGGCGCACACGAGGTTGCGATCGCCGAACACGTTGTCGACCCGGCCGACCGGCGGCCAGTACTTGCCGTCGATCAACGACGCCAGCGGGTACACCGCTTGTTCACGGCTGTAAGGGTGGCTCCATTCGCCCACCAGTTCCGCCGCAGTGTGCGGGGCGTTTTTCAGCGGGTTGTCGTCCTTGTCCAAGGTGCCGTTTTCCACCGCGCGGATTTCTTCGCGGATAGCGATCATCGCGTCGCAGAAGCGGTCCAGTTCTTCCCTGGATTCGCTTTCGGTCGGCTCGATCATCAAGGTGCCGGCCACCGGGAACGACATGGTCGGCGCGTGGAAGCCGAAGTCGATCAGGCGCTTGGCCACGTCATCCACGCTGATGCCGCTGCTGTCTTTCAACGGGCGCAAGTCCAGGATGCATTCATGCGCCACCAGGCCGTTGCTGCCGGTGTAGAGCACTGGGTAGTGCTCTTCCAGGCGACGGGAAATGTAGTTGGCATTCAGGATCGCCAACTGCGAAGCGCGCTTGAGGCCCGCGCCGCCCATCATGCTGATGTACATCCAGGTGATCGGCAGGATGCTCGCGCTGCCGAACGGCGCCGCGCACACCGCGCCGTCCTTGCGTGCCATGGCCGCGTGGCCGGGCAGGAATGGGGCCAGGTGGGATTTGACGCCGATCGGGCCAACGCCCGGGCCGCCGCCGCCGTGGGGGATGCAGAAGGTCTTGTGCAGGTTCAGGTGCGAGACGTCGCCGCCGAACTTGCCCGGCGCGCACAGGCCGACCATGGCGTTCATGTTGGCGCCGTCGATGTACACCTGGCCGCCGTTGTCGTGAATGATCCCGCAGATCTCGCGGATACCTTCTTCGAACACGCCGTGGGTCGACGGGTAGGTGATCATCAGCGCGGCGAGGTGGTCGCGGTGCTCGATGGCTTTGGCGCGCAGGTCTTCGATGTCGACGTTGCCGCGCGCGTCGCAAGCGGTCACCACCACGCGCATGCCGGCCATGTGGGCGGTGGCCGGGTTGGTGCCGTGGGCCGACGACGGGATCAGGCAGATGTCGCGGTGCTGATCGCCACGGCTCTGGTGATAGGCGCGAATCGCCAACAAGCCCGCGTATTCGCCCTGGGAACCGGCGTTCGGTTGCAGCGAGATGGCGTCATAGCCGGTGGCCGCGCAGAGCATGGCTTCCAGGTCGGAGGTCAATTGCAGGTAGCCGGCACTTTGTTCGGCTGGGGCGAATGGGTGCAGGGCACCGAATTCGGCCCAGGTCACCGGGATCATTTCGCTGGCGGCGTTGAGCTTCATGGTGCAGGAGCCCAGCGGGATCATGGTGCGGTCCAGCGCCAGGTCCTTGTCGGCCAGCTTGCGCAGGTAGCGCATCAGCTCGGTTTCCGAGTGATAACGGTTGAACACCGGGTGGGTCAGGATCGGCGACTGACGCAGCAGCGCGGCCGGCAGGCTGCCTTCGACCTTGGCGGCGAAGTCCGGCAGGGCTTTACCGTCGGCAAACAGTGCCCACAAGGTTTCGATATCGGCCTGGGTGGTGGTTTCGTCGACCGACAGGCCGAGACGTTCGGCGTCGACCACACGCAGGTTGATGCGCTGGGCGCGGGCCTGGTCGTGCAGGGCGGCGGTGCGGGCGCCGGTGTTGAGGGTCAGCGTGTCGAAGAAGTGTTCTTGCTCGACTTTCAGGCCCAGGGCGCGCAGGCCGTTGGCCAGGATCGCGGTCAACTGGTGAATGCGCTGGGCGATCTGGGTCAGGCCTTTGGGGCCGTGGTACACGGCGTACATGCTGGCGATGTTGGCGAGCAGGACCTGGGCGGTGCAGATGTTGCTGGTGGCTTTCTCGCGGCGGATATGTTGCTCGCGGGTCTGCATGGCCAGGCGCAAGGCCGGCTTGCCGAAGCGGTCGACCGAAACACCGACCAGGCGGCCCGGCATGTCGCGCTTGAACGCATCCCTGGTGGAGAAGTACGCCGCGTGCGGGCCGCCGAAGCCCAGCGGGACGCCGAAGCGTTGCGCGCTGCCGATGGCCACGTCGGCGCCGAACTCACCCGGTGGGGTCAGCACGGTCAGGGCCAGCAGGTCGGCGGCCACGGCCACCAGGGCGTTGGCGGCGTGGAAGCGTTCGGTCAGCTCGCGATAGTCGAACACGTCGCCGTTGCTGGCCGGGTATTGCAGCAGGGCGCCGAAGAACGGGCTGACATCACTCAGTTCGCGTTCATCGCCCACCACCACGTCGATACCCAGCGGCTCGGCACGGGTGCGCAGCACGTCGAGGGTCTGCGGGTGGCTGTGGATCGAGGCGAAGAAGGCAGTGCTGGCCTTGTTCTTGCTCAGGCGCTTGCAGAAGGTCATGGCTTCGGCGGCGGCGGTGGCTTCGTCGAGCAGCGAGGCGTTGGCGATCGGCAGGCCGGTGAGGTCGCTGATCAGGGTCTGGAAATTCAGCAGCGCTTCCAGGCGGCCCTGGGAAATTTCCGGTTGGTACGGCGTGTAGGCGGTGTACCAGGCCGGGTTTTCGAGGAGGTTGCGCAGGATCGGCGACGGCGTGTGGCAGTTGTAGTAGCCCTGGCCGATGTAGGTCTTGAACAGTTGGTTCTGGCTGGCGATGGCCTTGATCCTGGCCAGGGCCTCGGCTTCGCTCAAGCCATCTTCCAGGCCGAGCACGCTGGTGCCCTTGATGCTTTCCGGGATCACACTGGCGCTCAGGGCTTCCAGGGAGTCGAAGCCCAGGCTGGCGAGCATCTGCTGCTCATCTTCCTGGCGCGGGCCGATGTGGCGGGCGATGAATTCGTTGGCGGTGCTCAAGTTGATCGTCATGGCGCGCTCCTCAGGCTTCGGCGTTGGCTTTGATCAGGCGGTCATACGCATCCTGATCCAACAGCGTAGTCACTGCGTCGGCATCGGCGGGTTTAAAGCGGAAGAACCAGCCTTCGCCCATCGGGTCTTCGTTGACCAGTTCCGGGCGGCCCTCCAGCTCGGCGTTCACTTCGAGCACTTCACCGTCCAGGGGCATGTACACGCCGCTGGCGGCTTTGACTGACTCGACGGTGGACGCCTCGGCGCCTTTTTCGTAAGCCTGCAACTCTGGCAGTTGCACGAAAACCACATCACCCAGCGCATTTTGCGCGAATGCGGTGATACCCACGGTGACGCTGCCGTCAGCTTCGGCGCGCAGCCATTCGTGATCTTCAGTGAAACGCAACTCGCTCATGGAAACTCCTCGGGGCCAGATTCGTCTGGTGGACGTTGTCGGCTGAAGCTGTAGCGATTTCGCTACAGTTCGGTGCTTGAAAAAAAGCCTATGTGGATCAAAGCCTTGCATGGCGCGCAAAAAGCAGGGTTGTAGCGATATCGTTACGCTGTAGCGCTTTCAGTACAGTTGATGTCGTTCTCAGACCCAATTGGGAATGCGAGCCCTGTAGGCGCGAGCTTGCTCGCGAAGATCGTCAACGATGATGTGGGAAGCCTGGATGAACGCGGTGCCCTTGGGTTTTTCGCGAGCAAGCTCGCTCCTACAGTGGACAGCGCCCAGATCAGGGTTTGTTGGGGATGCCGTATTTGCGCAGGCGATGGGCGATAGCGGTGTGGGAGGTTTGCAGGCGGCTTGCCAACTGGCGGGTCGAGGGGTAGCTGGCGTAGAGCTTCTCCAGCAGGCTGCGTTCGAAGTCTTCCACGGCCTGTTCCAGGCTGGTGATTTCGCTGTCGCTCTGACGTGCGACCGAGGTGCCGGCGATGTCCAGGTCGCCGATGTCCACCAGGCTGCTTTCGCAGATGGCGGCGGCGCGGAAGATCACGTTCTGCAACTGTCGCACGTTGCCCGGCCAGCGGTTGCCGAGCAAGGCCGGGTAAGTGCCGGGGGCCAGGCGGCAGACCGGGCGCTGGATCTGCGCGCAGGCCTGCTGCATGAAGTAGCGCGCCAGCAGCAGGATGTCCTGGCCGCGCTCGCGCAGGGGCGGCACTTCGACATTGAGGACGTTGAGGCGGTAGAACAGGTCTTCGCGAAAGGTGCCCTCGGCGACCATCTTCTCCAGGTCGCGGTGGGTGGCGCTGAGGATACGCACGTTCACCTTCACTTCGCGGTCGCCGCCTACCCGGCGAAAGCTGCCGTCGTTGAGAAAGCGCAGCAGCTTGGCCTGCAGGTACGGCGACATTTCGCCGATCTCATCGAGGAACACCGTGCCCTGGTTGGCCAGTTCCATCAGCCCCGGCTTACCGCCGCGCTGGGCCCCGGTAAAGGCGCCGGGGGCGTAGCCGAACAGTTCGCTTTCGGCGAGGTTTTCCGGCAGCGCCGCGCAGTTCAACGCCAGGAACGGCGCACTGCAGCGTGCGCTGATGGCGTGGCAGGCCCGCGCCACCAGCTCTTTGCCGGTGCCGGTCTCGCCCTGGATCAACAGCGGCGCATCGAGTACCGCGACACGCTGCGCGCGCGCCTTGAGGGTGCGGATCGCCGGCGACTCGCCGAGCAGCGCATCGAAACCTTCGGCATGGTCGTGGTGCAGCGCCGACAATTGTTCGCCGATGCGGTTGGGCTGGTAGAGGCTGAGCAGGGCACCGGCATCGGTGATCGGTGTCGCCTCCAGCAGCAAGGTCTGGCCGTTGACGCTGATCTCGCGCAGAGGCAAGCGAAAGCCTTGCTCCAGCAAGGTGTCGAGCAAGGCCGGATCGTTGAACAGTTCGCTGATGCTTTCTCCGGCCGGTTCGCGACCGTACAAGGCGATCAACGCCGGGTTGGCCAGCAGGATCTTGCCCGCGCTGTCCAGGGCCAGCACCGGGTCGGTCATGGCCGCCAGCAGGGCGTCGAGTTGCAGGTGGCGGCGTTGGCCGGGGAGGATGTCCACCACGGTCACTGCCTGCACACCGTTGACGCTGAACAGCGCGTCCCGCAGCTCTTCGAGGACTTCGGCGCTCAGGGTCGGCGCGTCGATGTAGACGTTGGGCGGCACCATCTCGACCGCGTCCAGGTTGAGATTGCGCCCACCGAGCAAGGCCAGGACTTCCTGGGTAATGCCGACGCGGTCGATGAAGCTGACGTGGATACGCATGGGGCGGCTGACAATTCTGGGGAGCGAGAGGCGGCAAGTATGCCAGACAGGGGGGGAGATCAAAAATGGGGGAGGGGCGGTGCGACGATTCGACTTGCCCCTCCCACATTTGGACCGAGTTATGCAAGGTGTTCGGGGTTGACGGGGTCGCCGGGCTTCACATTCAACTGATGCCGCACATCTTCGAACATCAAGTCGTACTGCTTGTGCATCTCGCCATTGAGTGTCGCGATCTTCGGCATCCCGTACTTCTGCGCGATATTCATCGCGTGCCGGGCAAAGTCGAAGGCCTGGTCCTTGGGCAGGAAGAATTCTTCCTTGAGGTCCTTGCCCTCCACAGAACCATGCAGGGTGAACAGCATCCCCTGGCCTTCCTTGGGGTGCTGGCTGATTTCATAGTCGATGCACAGGTTGTAGCTGTAGTCGCTGTCGTTCAGCGCGTGACGTTCGATGTGCAAGTGCCCGGGTTCAAAGGTAGCCATAGGCATTTCTCCTCAACTTCACAGATAACGGATGCCAGGGGTCGCTGTGCTGACACGGGTGCCGGCGGTGCCCTGGACGATGGCTTCGATGTCCGAGAGTGAACCGATCACTGCGGTTTTGCCAGTCTGGCGGGCGAACTCGCAGGCCGCTTGGACCTTGGGCCCCATGGAACCGGCGGCGAAACCGAGTTTTTCCATGTCGTCCGGGTGGGCCTGGCTGATAGCCTTCTGGGTGGGTTTGCCGTAGTCGATAAACGCCGCGTTGACGTCGGTGGCGATCACCAGCAAATCGGCTTCCAGTTGCGAAGCCAGCAGCGATGAGCACAGGTCTTTGTCGATGACCGCTTCAATGCCGCGCAGTTTGCCGTCTTCGCCATACATCGTCGGGATACCGCCACCGCCGGCGCAGATCACGATGCTGCCTTTCTCCAGCAGCCATTGGATCGGGCGAATTTCAAAGATGCGTTTCGGCCGCGGGCTGGCCACCACGCGGCGGTATTTATCGCCATCCGGGGCAATGGTCCAGCCTTTCTCCGCGGCGAGTTTCTCGGCTTCGGCCTGGGAGTACACCGGGCCGATCGGTTTGCTGGGTTTTTTGAAGGCCGGGTCGTTGGCGTCCACTTCGACCTGGGTGAGCAGGGTGGCAAACGGGACTTCGAAGTCCAGCAGGTTGCCCAGTTCCTGTTCGATGATGTAACCGATCATGCCTTCGGTTTCGGCACCGAGCACGTCCAGCGGGTACGGCGAGACGCTGGTGTAGGCCGCTGCCTGCAACGACAGCAGGCCGACTTGCGGGCCATTGCCGTGGGCGATCACCAGTTCGTTGCCGGAATGGATTTTGGCGATCTGTTCGGTGGCGATTCGGATATTGGCGCGTTGGTTGTCCGCTGTCATGGGTTCACCACGGCGGAGCAGGGCGTTACCGCCCAGTGCAACGACGATACGCATAATGCAATCCTTCTAGAGTTCAGCGTGTGAACACAGGACTAAGTGTGGGAGGGCGCTTGCTCCCGATGGCGGGCTAACATTCAATACTTGTGTCGACTGATACACCGCTATCGGGGGCAAGTCGAATCGTCGCACCGCCCCTCCCACATTTTGACCGTGTTCCTACAGTAGGCGTTGTGTCGAAATCAGATATCCGCCAACGCCGACACCAGGATCGCCTTGATGGTATGCATGCGGTTTTCCGCCTGTTCAAAGGCAATGTTGGCCGGGGATTCAAACACCTCTTCGGTCACTTCCACGCCATTGGCCAGGTTCGGATAACGCGTGGCGATGTCCTTGCCGACCTTGGTTTCGCTGTTATGGAACGCCGGCAGGCAGTGCATGAACTTCACCCGGGGGTTGCCCGAGGCTTTCATCATCTTGGCGTTGACCTGGTACGGCAGCAGTTGCTCGATACGCTCGTCCCACGCTTCCACTGGCTCACCCATGGACACCCAGATATCGGTGTGGATGAAGTCCACGCCCTTCACCGCTTCAAGAGGGTCTGCGGTGATGGTGATGCGCGCGCCGCTTTCTTCGGCAAAGGCCTGGCACTGTTTGATGAAGTCTTCGTGGGGCCACAGGGCTTTCGGCGCGCCGATACGCACGTCCATGCCCAGCTTGGCGCCGATCATCAGCAGCGAGTTGCCCATGTTGTAGCGCGCGTCGCCCAGGTAGGCGTAGCTGATGTCATGCAGCGGCTTGTCGCTGTGTTCGCGCATGGTCAGGGTGTCGGCGATCATTTGGGTCGGGTGGAATTCGGCGGTCAGGCCGTTGAACACCGGCACACCGGCGAACTTGGCCAGTTCTTCGACGATTTCCTGCTCGAAGCCACGGTATTCAATGGCGTCGAACATCCGACCGAGGACGCGGGCGGTGTCTTTCATGCTTTCTTTGTGGCCGATCTGCGACGACACCGGGTCGATGTAGGTGACGTGGGCACCCTGGTCGTGGGCCGCGACTTCGAAGGCGCAGCGGGTGCGGGTCGAGGTTTTTTCGAAGATCAGCGCGATGTTCTTGCCCTTGAGGTGCGCGCGCTCGGTGCCGGTGTATTTGGCGCGTTTGAGGTCGCGGGACAGGTCCAGCAGGTAGTGCAGCTCGCGGTTGGTGTGGTGCATCAGCGACAGCAGGCTGCGGTTGCGCATATTGAAAGCCATGGTGGATCTCCTTGTGTTCAGGTTATCCCCTTGGCCGACGCCTTGTGGGCGGCGGCCAAGGCCTGGAAATTAATAGTCGATAGGGTCGCGGATGATCGGGCAGGTCATGCAGTGGCCGCCGCCACGGCCACGGCCGAGTTCACCGGCACTGATGGTGATGACTTCCACGCCGGACTTGCGCAGCAGGGTGTTGGTGTAGGTGTTGCGGTCGTAGCCGATCACTACGCCAGGCTCCAGGGCCACGACGTTGTTGCCGTCGTCCCACTGCTCGCGCTCGGCGGCGAAGCTGTTGCCGCCGGTTTCGACCACACGCAGGGTTTTGAGCTTGAGGGCGGTGGCGACCACGTCGAGGAAGCTTGCGTCTTCACGGCGCACATCGATGCCACCGGGCTTGCTGTCGTCCGGGCGCAGGCTGAAGGCGACGATCTGGCTGACCACTTCGGGGAAGATGGTGACCAGGTCGCGGTCGCAGAAGCTGAACACGGTATCCAAGTGCATCGCGGCGCGGGATTTCGGCAGGCCGGCGACGATGACGCGCTCGACGGCTTTGTGCTTGAACAGGTTCAGCGCCAGTTGGCCGATGGCCTGGCGCGACGAACGCTCGCCCATGCCGATCAACACCACGCCGTTGCCGAGTGGCATGACGTCACCGCCCTCGAGGGTGGCGTTGCCATGGTCCTGGTCCGGGTCGCCGTACCAGATCTGGAAGTCGGCGTTGGTGAACTCGGGGTGGAATTTGTAGATGGCGCTGGCCAGCAGGGTTTCCTGGCGTCGCGCCGGCCAGTACATCGGGTTCAGCGTCACGCCGCCAAAGATCCAGCAGGTGGTGTCGCGGGTGAACTGGGTGTTCGGCAGCGGCGGCAGGATGAAGCTGGAGTGGCCGAGGAAATCGCGGAACATCTCGATGGTCTTGCCACCGAAGCTGTCCGGCAGGTCATCGGCCGACACGCCACCGATCAGGAACTCGGCGATTTTGCGCGGCTCCAGGCTGCGCAGCCACGAGCCGACTTCGTTGATCAGGCCGAGGCCGACCTGGTTGGCGGTGATCTTGCGTTCCAGAATCCAGTCCAGGGCTTCGGGGATGGCGACGATATCGGTCAACAGGTTGTGCATTTCCAGCACATCAATGTCCCGTTCGCGCATCTTGGTGACAAAGTCGAAATGGTCGCGCTTGGCCTGGGCCACCCACAGCACATCATCGAACAGCAGTTCATCGCAGTTGTTGGGGGTCAGCCGCTGGTGGGCCAAACCTGGGGAGCACACCATGACTTTACGCAGTTTGCCGGCTTCGGAATGTACGCCGTACTTCACTTTTTCCGTGGTCATTACAGATCCTCCAGTGAGCAACAATTACATAGTCAGGAAGCCGGCGTAGAGGCCATAGGCAGCCACCAGGGCGCCAACGACCACCGCAGCGAAAATCAGCTTCTCGACGTTGGTGAAAATCGGTTTGCCCAGTTCATGCTTGGCCTTGGCGAACAGAATCGCGCCAGGGGCATAGAGCAGGGCGGAGAGCAGCAGGTATTTGGTACCGCCGGCGTAGAGCAGCCAGACCGCATAGATCAGCGCGATCGCGCCGATGATCAGGTCCTTTCTGCGCTCGGCCGGGGCGTTTTCGTAGGTCTCGCCACGTACCGCCAGCAGCAGCGCATAAGCTGCCGACCACAGGTAAGGCACCAGGATCATCGAGGTGGCGAGGTAGATCAGCGACAGGTACGTGCTGGCGGAAAACAGGGTAATCACCAGGAACACCTGGACCAGAGCGTTGGTCAGCCACAGGGCATTGGCCGGCACGTGGTTGGCGTTCTCGCGGCGCAGGAACTCCGGCATGGTGTGGTCCTTGGCGGCGGCGAACATGATCTCCGCACACAGCAACACCCACGACAGCAGCGCGCCGAGCAGCGAGATGACCAGGCCGACGCTGATCAACACGGCGCCCCAGTGGCCCACGACGTGCTCCAGCACGGCAGCCATCGACGGGTTCTGCAGCTTGGCCAGTTCCGGTTGGGTCATGATGCCCAGGGACAGCACGTTAACCAGCATCAGGAACAGCAACACGGTGATAAAGCCGATCACAGTGGCCTTGCCCACGTCGCTGCGTTTTTCGGCCCGCGCCGAGAAGATGCTTGCGCCTTCGATGCCGATGAACACCCACACGGTGACCAGCATCATGTTGCGCACTTGGTTCATCACGCTGCCCAGGTCCGGGTTTTTCAGGCCCCAGATGTCAGCGGTGAAGATATCCAGCTTGAACGCGAATACGGCGATCAGCACGAACAGCACCAGCGGCACGACCTTGGCGACGGTGGTCACCAGGTTGATGAACGCCGCTTCCTTGATCCCGCGCAATACCAGGAAATGCACGGCCCACAGCAGCACCGAAGCGCCAATCACCGCGGCCGGGGTGTTGCCCTCGCCAAAGATCGGGAAGAAGTAGCCGAGGGTGCTGAACAAGAGCACGAAGTAGCCGACGTTGCCCAGCCAGGCGCTGATCCAGTAACCCCAGGCGGACGAGAAGCCCATGTAGTCGCCGAAGCCGGCCTTGGCGTAGGCATATACGCCGCCGTCGAGATCGGGTTTGCGGTTAGCCAGGGTCTGGAACACAAACGCCAGGGTCAACATGCCTACAGCCGTAATCACCCAGCCAATCAGGACGGCGCCGACATCGGCGCTGGCCGCCATGTTTTGCGGCAGAGAGAAGATCCCGCCGCCAATCATTGAACCCACGACAAGTGCAACCAGTGCGCCAAGTCGAAGTTTTCCGGCAGATTCAGACATTGCATGACTCCAATGCAGGAGAAGAGAGACCACAGAATAATTCCGTGCGCTAATCAAACAGCTGACTTAGATCACATCATTGGCACATTCCATTGTGAATTAATGACTTAGAGTGAAAATTCCGTGCGCGCGATAGTGCCGCCAAGGCGCTCGTCGTAGAGCCTCTATGCGCTTTTTTATTATTAAGGTTTCCCAATTGCCGGGACGTTTCAAGCTAGTCCCTTTTGGTGAATGTGCAAACTTTTTCCGGGCCGGCTTGGCAAGACGCTCAAAACCTTAAAGTTCAATACTTATTTAATTTATAAATTTGACTAAACTCTGTTGTTTGACATGCCTTTGGGTTATTAGAGCCTGCGTTTTATTCGCGATATCTGATAAACGCTAACGCGCCTGCGTAAATTAGTTGAGTACACGGTGGTTCTTTTAATTCTGGAGAATTCATGTCGCAATCGTCTGAAAAGCTTCGACTCAGCGCCTTGATCGCCCTGGTGGTGGGCTCCATGATCGGCGGCGGGATTTTTTCCCTGCCACAAAACATGGCCGCGCGCGCGGAAGTCGGCGCGGTATTGATCGGCTGGGCGATCACCGCCGTGGGCATGCTGACCCTGGCATTTGTGTTCCAGACCCTGGCCAACCGCAAACCCGAGCTGGATTCCGGGGTGTATGCCTACGCCAAGGCCGGTTTTGGCGACTACATGGGCTTCTCGTCTGCCTGGGGTTACTGGATCAGTGCGTGGATGGGCAACGTCGGCTACTTCGTGTTGCTGTTCAGCACCCTTGGCTATTTTTTCCCGGTATTCGGTGAGGGCAATACGCCAGTGGCCATCGGCTGCGCCTCGGTGTTGCTGTGGGCCGTGCATTTTCTGGTGATGCGCGGGATCAAGGAGGCGGCGTTCATCAACCAGATCACCACCGTGGCCAAGCTCGTGCCGCTGTTGATGTTCGTGGTCATCGCCGGCGTGGCGTTCAAGGCCGATGTCTTCACCGCCGACATCTGGGGCCTGGGCAAGCCGCATTTCGGCAGTGTGATGAATCAGGTGCGCAACATGATGCTGGTCACGGTGTTCGTATTCATCGGCATCGAGGGCGCCAGCGTGTACTCGGCGCGGGCGCAGAAACGCTCGGACGTGGGCCGGGCCACGGTGATCGGGTTTCTCGGTGTGCTGGCGCTGCTGGTGCTGGTGAATCTGCTGTCCCTGGGGATCATGAGCCAGGCGGAACTGGCGCAATTGCAGAACCCGTCCCTGGCCGGCGTGCTGGAGCACATCGTCGGTCCCTGGGGCGCGCTGCTGATCAGTATCGGTTTGGCGGTATCGCTGCTGGGCGCGTTGTTGTCATGGGCGCTGCTCTGCGCGGAAATCCTCTACGCCACGGCCCATGACAAGACCATGCCGGCCTTCCTGAAAAAGGAAAACGCCAATCAGGTGCCGGTCAATGCGCTGTGGCTGACCAATGTGATGATCCAGATATTCCTGGTGATCACGCTGTTTTCCGAAAGCACCTACACCACCCTGATTTACCTGGCTTCATCCATGATCCTGGTGCCTTACCTGTGGTCGGCAGCCTACGCGGTGTTGTTGAGCGGGCGCGGGGAAACCTACGAAGGTGCCCAGCGCCAGCGTCTGAAAGATCTGCTGGTGGGCTTGATTGCATTGGGCTACGCGGTGTGGCTGCTGTACGCCGGGGGCCTGAAGTACTTGCTGCTGTCGGCGTTGCTGTATGCGCCGGGCGTGGTGCTGTTTGCCCTGGCCAAGCGCGAGCAGGGCCTGCCGTTGTTTACCCATGTGGAAAAAGGCATTTTCGCCTGTGTGATTGCGGGCGCGGGGTTGGCGGCGTATGGGCTGTATAGCGGAGTGTTGTCGTTATGAGCCGGGTGGCTTGATCGTGTGGGCCTCATCGCGGGCACGCCCGCGATGGCGGTCTCAGGTCACCAGCGAGGCCGGTGCGACCCCAATTCCCCTGCCGGCAAATCCCACTGCAACGGTGTGCCGCTGATGGTCAGCGGCGCGAGCAATCGGTGCGCCGGTCCCCAGGCGGTTTGCTCCACCACCAGCCCCTGGTCTTCGAGGGCTTCGGCCCGCAATGCCGGTTGCTCCGGAACCGGCCCGGCCTCCATCAAGCATTTTGCCGTGCGCGCCAACGATAATCGCGCCGAGCCGCCACGGCCGGACGCCAAGCGCTCGCGCAGGGCCTGGATCGCGCTGGCCGCCATCAAGTAGCCGGTGGCGTGATCCAGCGCCTGCAACGGCAGCGGCACAGGTTTATCCGTGTGTTTCCAGGCCATGCCCGCGTCGGCGATGCCGCAGCTCATCTGCACCAGGCTGTCGAAGCCCCGGCGATTGCGCCACGGGCCGCTCCAGCCATAGGCGTTGAGGCTCACGTCGATCAGGCCGGGGGCGAGCTGTTGCAATGCGTGGGCGGTGTAGCCCAATTGCTCGAGGGCATCGGCGCGGTAACCGTGGAACAGGATGTCGGTGTCTTTGAGCAACCCTTCGAAAACCTGGCGGTCTGCGGCGGTTTTCAGGTCCAGGCGCGCACAGCGTTTGCCCAGGGTCATTTCCGGCACTACGCCCGGCTCGTTCCAGGTCGGCGAGTCGATGCGCAACACGTCCGCGCCCAACCCGGCGAGAAAACGACTGGCCACGGGGCCGGCCAGCACGCGGGTCAGGTCCAGCACTTTGAGGCCGGCCAGCGGGCGAGCCGCCGAGCCGCGCCAGAGCCTGTTGGCGGTGGGTTCAAAGGTTTGGCGCTGAACCAGGTGCTCGGCATTCACCGCCAAGCCTTGGGGATGTTGCTGCCAGGCCTGCCACGACCGCATCTGCGCGGCACAACCGCCGGCATCGACAATCGCCTGCTCCAGCTCGGCAGCGTTCCACGCGACGACCTTGCTCGCCATCCCGGCACGGTCAGCGACGTGGCCCAGCACCCGCTCGGCAGCAGCACGGTGATGCGGCGCGTTGGTGTGCAAGCGAATCCAGCCGTCGGCGCTGGCATAGTCGCCGGCCACCGGGTCCCACAGTGGCGGTACTTGCCAGCCTGTGGGGCGGATCGAAGACGAGAACCAGAAAGACGCGAGGCGTCGGTCCACGCTCACGCTGGGCAAGCGCCCGGTCTGTTGCAGGATGAGTTGGGCAACTGCCTGGCCGGCGGCGCCGATGCTGGCGCAGGCCAGGTCGCTCACGGCGAAGATCGACGGCAGGGCGCCGGCCCCGGTCGAGGTCAGCGGGGTGCGCGGTAGATCGAGTGCGGCTTGGATGGGAGTCAGCAGGTCAGTCATCGAAGGCCCTCCATAAGAGAAGGGCCACTATAGAAGATCATCACACCGGTGTGACAACTCCCGGCGTCAATGGCAGCTCGATACTGGCGCTGAAACCGCCATCGGGATGATTGGCCAGGATCAGGTTGCCGCCATGCCGTTCCGCTGCGCGCCGTGCAATCGCCAGGCCCAGGCCGTGGCCCTGCGCCGTTTGGCCGGGGGCGCGGTAGAACGGCTCGCCCAGTTGGCTCAGGTGCTCGGCTTCGACGCCGGGGCCGTGGTCGCGTACGCTGATCAGAATGCGTTCGCCCAGGCGGCGCGCCTGCAACTCGATCGGTTGGCCGGGCGGGTTGAAGCGCTGGGCATTGCGCAACAGGTTATCCACGGCGCGTTCGATCATGGTCGGCCAGCCTTTGAGGCGCAGGTCGGGATCGGCGCTCAGTTGCACCACTTGGTCCGGCGCGCTGAGCTGAGCGTCCTTTTGCAGGGTCTTGAGCAGCGGGATGAGGTCGACGTCTTCGGCACTGGCGTTGTCGGCATCGACCCGGGCCAGCACCAGGATTTCGCTGATCAGTGCTTCCAGGCGGTCGCACTCGCGGGTCAGGCGCGGCCAGAGTCTTTCCCGTTCCTCGGGGCCGGCCCGCTCGGCCAGGGCCAGGGCGATACGCAGGCGGGCCAGGGGCGAGCGCAGTTCGTGGGACACGTCTCGCAGCAGCTGGCGCTGGCTGCCGATCAGGCTCTGCAAGCGTGCGCCCATGCGGTTGAAGTCGGTGGCGAGTACGCCGAACTCATCGCGGCGGTTGGCCAGTTGCGCCAGGCTGTTCTGCTGGTAGGTGGCCTGGCCGAGGTCGTGTACCGCGCCACGCAGGCGGCTTAAGGGGCGGGTGATGGACAGTGTCACCAGCAGGCTGAACAGGGTCAGCACCACCAGGGCAATCGCCAATGCGCTCAACGGCCACATCAGGCTGCTGCGGTGCCAGGCGTCCAGCTCCGGGTGGGGGATGCGATAGATCAGCAGGTAGGTGTCGCCGGTCTTTTCGCTGGTGTACTCGGCGGTCAGGCGCCGCCAGGGCAGGTGGCCGTCCTTGCTGTCGTTCTGCCGGGCTTCGAAGGCGGCGGCGCGGCGCGGAAAGGTGCCGCGTACCACGGGCTCGCCGCTTTCGTTGAGTACTTGCACGTCAATGTGATACTGACGCTTGCGCTGTTGCAGCAAGTCTTGGGCGGCGTCCTCGCCCTGGGTTTCGTAGAGTTGGGTCCACTCTTCGGCCAGGTTATTGAGACCGGGGTGGCGGCTGAGAATCCAGGCGTCCTGGTTGAGCATATGCCCAAGCAGGATCGACAGCCCGGCAACCAAGGCGATAGCCAGCCAGAAACTGGCCAGGATGCGCCAGAACAATGAACGCACAGGAAACCCTCAAACAGGAAAAGCCCAGCGGCGCGAACCGCTGGGCTGGGGCAGTGAAGCTAACGCATTATTGCGCTTTTTGCGGCTGCTGCGCTTTCCAGGCCTGGAATTCCTTCCATTCGGCGCGGCGTTGTTCCTGTTTCTTGACGATCTCGTCGAATTTCTTCTGCTGGTCAGGCTTGAGTACGGCACGGATATCGGCCTGGGTTTTCTGCTTGCCGGCGGCGATTTCATCTTGCATGGCTTTCTGGTCAGCAGCCGGGAGTTTGTCCAGATACTTTTTGACCAGGTCTTTGCGAGCCTGCCATTGGCCACCCATCAGCTTGCCAATTTGCTCGCGCTGTTCCTTGCTCAAGTCCAGCTGGCTGAGCGGGCCACCTTTGCCACGCGGACCGTGTTCACCGCCGTGGCCTGGGCCACCCATCATCATGTGGCCTTCTGGGCCGCCCATCGGGCCTGGGCCTTCGGGCATTGCCGCCATGGCAACGGTGGGCAGGGCAGCGGCGAACATCAGAGCGATTAGGGTCTTGCGCATGGTGATTCTCCTGTCTCTATTCCGGTGAGTCCGGATGTGAGTAGATTACGGAGATCAAGGTCAGCGGCGGTCAGGTGTGGGTAAAGCTTGGGTAAAGAGGGTTTTGGCGGCGGCTGACAAAACCCTTGGAAACGAGCAGATCAACGGTGGGATCAGTGTGGCGCGGGGTTCAGAGGCTGTAGTAGTAGCCGCGGCTGCGCAGCGCCACGATCCGTGGCCGGCCATCCGGGTGCGGGCCGATCTTCTTGCGCAGGTTGCTGACGTGCATGTCGAGGCTGCGATCGTAGAGGGTCAACTTGCGGCCGAGGGCGATCTGCGCCAGTTCCTGTTTATCCAGCGGTTCGCCGGGCTGGCGCAGCAAGGCTTCGAGCAGGCGGCTTTCGGAGACGGTGAGGGTGAATTCCTGATTGTCGATGCTGACCACGCCGCGCACCGGGCTGAAGCACAGGTCGCCCAGTTCCAGCTGGGTCGACACGGCAGCCGGGTGGCTGCGACGCAGCACCGCGCGCAGGCGGGCAGTCAGTTCCCGCGGGTCACAGGGCTTGGCCAGGTAATCGTCGGCGCCCAGTTCCAGGCCGAGGATGCGGTCCAGCGGCTCGCCCCGGGCCGACAGCATCAGCACCGGCAACTCCGGATGGTCGTTGCGCAATTGCTTGAGCAGCTCCAGGCCGCTGCCGTCGGGCAACATCACGTCGAGCACCACGGCCGCCGGGGCGCTGTCGGCCAAGGCTTTGCGGGCGCTCAAGCCGTCGTGGCAGGCGCGCACCTGGAAGCCTTCCTGGCCCAACCAACTGGTCAGCAGCTCGCAGAGCTCCTGGTCATCATCTATCAGTAACAGCTCGCTCATGACTCACTCAATTTAGCCATTGTCGACGGCGACGGTGCCCACCGCTGGCGAAGATCCCGCACAGCAAGGCGATCAGCGCGACGGCCGCGCCGGTGACAAACCACTGCTGCTGCTCGGTCAGCCATCGGGTCAAGCCGCCGCCCTGTGCCTCTTTGAGTTGCTGGGCCAGGCGTTGGTTCTCTTGGCGCAAGCGACTCAACTGGGCACTTTCACGCGCAGAATCCGTGGTTTGCAGTTGCTTGCTCAGTTCTTCACGCAGCCGTTCGCTTTCTTTCAAGCGTTGCTGCAATTCGGTGATCTGGCTGCCGGCGCTCAAGGACAGGGGCGTAGAACTGCCGGTGCTTGAGGTTTCTTCAGCGTGGGCCGTAGCCCCGATCATTAACACTGCCAACAGACACAACTGACGTAAGCGCATCGGAACTCCTGATTCCACACGAATATTCAGAACGTTGTCGGCAGGTTACCCAGAATAATGAGCAATTAGGAGTGCGCCGAACCGAATTGGTTCGGCGCAACCGGGGTCAAGGCAGGACTTGCTTGAACGGTTTGATCACCACGTCCGCGTAGACGCCGGCCGCTACATACGGATCGGCCTTGGCCCAGGCCTGGGCATCGGCCAGGGACGCGAACTCGGCAACGATCAGGCTACCGGTGAAACCGGCGTCGCCCGGGTCGTTGCTGTCGATCGCCGGGAGCGGGCCGGCCAACACGATGCGGCCTTCGGCCTGCAGTACTTTCAGGCGCTCGACGTGGGCCGGGCGCGCGGAGAGGCGTTTTTCCAGCGAGTTGGCAACGTCGGTGGCAATGATGGCGTAGAGCATGTCAGTCCTCGGTTTTCGGCGAAGTGGGTTCGGTGTCATGCAGGTGGCGCGACAGGTAGATGCCTTGGCCGACCAGGAACAATAAGGTCATGCCCAGACTGCCGAACACCTTGAAGTCGACCCAGTAGTCCTGGAAGGTGAAGGCCACGAACAGGTTGGCGGCGCCGCAGAACAGGAAAAACACGATCCAGGCCATGTTCAGGCGGGTCCATACCGGCTCCGGCAGGGTCAGGGCGTGGCCCATGATCCGCTTGATCAACAGGCGGTCGCCAATGAAGTGGCTGCCGATAAATGCCAGGGCGAACAGCCAGTTCACCACCGGGGCTTTCCATTTAAGGAAGGTTTCGCTGTGGAAAGCCAGGGTCAGGCTGCCGAAGACCAGGCAGGCGACCAGGGTCAGCCATTGGCTTTTTTCGAGTTTGCGCTGGGAGATGAAGATGGCGCCGTAGACCACGATGGAGCTGATGATCAGCACGGCGGTGGCGCTGTAGATGCCTCCGAAGGTCAGTTCATGGCCGGCGAGATCGATGACCCTGGGGTCGAGTTTGTAAACGATGAAAAACAGCAACAGCGGGATGAAGTCGATGAATTGTTTCACAGTAAGAGCCAGAAGCTGGATGTGGCGGCATAATAACAAACATCCTTGGTAGCGAAAGCGCCACCTGACTTGAGGTTACACACTTCCGTGAATGTTGATTTGCACTGCCACAGCACGGCCTCCGATGGCGCCCTGGCGCCCGCGGTGCTGGTTGCGCGTGCGTTTGAAAAAGGCGTGCGAGTCCTGTCGTTGACCGACCACGATACCCTCGAAGGCCTCGACGAAGCGCGCGAAGCCGCCCAGGCCCTGGGTATGCAACTGGTCAACGGCGTGGAATTGTCCTGCACCTGGGGTGGCGCCACCATTCATGTGCTTGGCTACGGTTTCGACCAAAAAGCCCCGCCGCTGGTGGAGGCCGTCGCCCAATTGCGCGATGGCCGCTGGCTGCGCTCCGAAGAAATAAGCCGCAAGCTCGGCCTCAAAGGCATGTCCAACGCCCTCGACGGCGCCCGGGCCATCCAGCAGGAACTGGGCGACAGCGGCAACGCACCGGCCCGGCCGCATTTCGCCGATTGGATGGTGCGCGAAGGGTTTGTCCGGGACCGCGCCGAAGCCTTTCGCAAATGGCTGGGCGCCGGCAAGCTGGGCGACGTCAAGCAGCACTGGCCGACCTTGGACGACACCGTCGAGACCCTGCGGGCCTCCGGGGCCTGGGTCAGCCTGGCACATCCCTGGCATTACGATTTCACCCGCAGCAAGCGTCGCAAGCTGATTGGCGACTATATTGGTGCGGGCGGCCACGCAATTGAAGTGGTCAACGGGCATCAACCCGCCGAACAGGTCGGCAGCCTGGCGATTCTTGCCCGTGAATTTGGTCTGCTGGTCAGCGCCGGCAGTGACTTTCATGGCCCAGGCGGCTGGTCCGAGATCGGCGAATATCGCCCGGTCCCGGAAGACTTGCCGCTTTTGTGGGGGCGATTCAAGCATGACCCCATTATTGCCACCGTCTGAACAGGTAGAGCACGTGAGTCAATTCTTCCAGATTCATCCGGAAAACCCTCAGCCACGCCTGATCAAACAGGCCGTGGAGATCATTCGCGCCGGTGGCGTGGTGATCTATCCAACGGATTCGTCCTACGCCATCGGTTGTCAGATCGGCGACAAAAACGCAGTCGAGCGTGTCAGACGCCTGCGTCAGTTGGACGACAAGCACAACTTCGCGCTGATCTGCAGCGACCTGTCCCAACTGGGCCTGTTCGCCAAGGTCGACACCGGCACCTTCCGCCTGCTCAAGGCCCACACGCCGGGGCCGTACACCTTTATTCTCAACGCCACCCGCGAAGTGCCGCGCCTGCTGCTGCATCCGAAGAAGCGCACCATCGGCCTGCGCGTGCCGGAACACCCGATTGCCCTGGCGCTGCTGGCCGAGTTGGGCGAGCCGCTGATGAGCGTGTCGCTGATCATGCCCGGCGCCACCGAACCGCTGGAAGACCCTTACGAAATGCGCCAACTGTTGGAAAAACACGTCGACCTGATCATCGACGGTGGTTTCGGCGGCGGCAAGGCATCCACCGTGATCAACCTGGCCGACGGCGACCCCGAAGTGATCCGCGTCGGCTGCGGCGACCCTGCGCCGTTTATGGCCGAGGCCTGAATGTCGGCCGTGGAAACCGTCGACAGCCAGGCCGGCGCCCAGCAGGAACTGCCGTTTGCCATGGTGTATGGCCAGGCGGTCATGGAAATGCCGCTGGACCTGTACATCCCGCCGGATGCCCTTGAAGTGTTCCTCGAGGCCTTCGAAGGCCCGCTGGACTTGCTGCTGTACCTGATCCGCAAGCAGAACATCAACATCCTTGACACCCCGGGGGCGGAAATCACCCGCCAGTACATGGGCTATGTCGAGCTGATGCAGTCGGTGCGCCTGGAACTGGCCGCCGAGTACCTGGTGATGGCCGCGATGCTCGCCGAGATCAAGTCGCGCATGCTGTTGCCGCGCTCGGAGACGATCGAGGCCGAAGAGGACGACCCGCGCGCCGAACTGATCCGACGCCTGCAGGAGTACGAACGCTTCAAGGCCGCCGCCGAAGGCATCGACGGCCTCAGCCGCGTGGGCCGCGATGTGGTGGTGCCCAAGCTCGATGCGCCGGAAGCCCGGGCGCGCAAGCTGTTGCCGGACGTGAGCCTGGAAGAGTTGCTGATGTCGATGGCCGAGGTACTGCGCCGTGGCGACATGTTTGAACACCACCAGGTCAGCCGCGAGGCGTTGTCGACTCGCGAGCGCATGAGCGATGTGCTCGAACGCCTCAAAGGCGGCGGTTTTGTGCCGTTTGTCGAGCTGTTCACCGCCGAAGAGGGGCGCCTGGGGGTGGTGGTGACCTTTATGGCGATCCTTGAGCTGGTCAAGGAATCCTTGGTCGAGCTGGTCCAGAATGAGCCTTTTGCGGCTATCCACGTGCGGGCGCGAGCCGAATAACGAGCTGAATCGATGAATCTGACTGAACCCCGCGAACTGGCCCCGCTGCTGGAGGCCTTTCTTCTGGCCTCGGGTAAGCCGCAATCCCTGGAGCGCCTGTTCGAACTCTTTGAAGAGGCCGAACGTCCTGAACCGCCGGTCTTCAAGAAAGCCCTGGAGATCCTGCGCAAGTCCTGCGACGGCCGCGCCTTTGAACTGCGCGAAGTGGCGTCGGGTTATCGCCTGCAGATACGTGAGAAGTTTTCCCCATGGGTCGGCCGCTTGTGGGAAGAACGCCCGCAGCGTTATTCCCGGGCGATGCTGGAAACCATGGCACTGATCGCCTATCGCCAGCCGATCACTCGCGGTGAAATCGAGGACGTGCGCGGCGTGGCGGTCAACAGCCATATCGTCAAGACGTTGCTGGAGCGCGAGTGGATTCGCATCGTCGGTTACCGCGACGTGCCCGGCAAACCGGCGATGTTCGCCACCACCAAGGTGTTCCTCGACCACTTCAACCTGAAAAACCTCGACGACCTGCCGCCCTTGGCCGAATTGCGCGAGATGGAAACCGAGCCGGAACTCGACTTCGACGACGCCCCGGTCCCGGCGAGCCTGCAGGAACTGGCCGATGCCACGGCCGAGCCGGAAGAACCGAAGGACGAAACCAGTTTCCATACCTTGTTGCTGGAACTGGACGACATGGAGCAGGGGATCAAGACCGACTTCGATGACTTGCTGCGTGATGGCGCGGCCGAGCCCGAAAGCCAGGTGAATGTTGAAGTCGAGCCAGAGCCCGAAGCGGAACCTGAGGAAGACATTCTCGGCGTCGCCCAAGCCCGCGAAAAACTCCTGGCTGCCGTCGCCGCCCTCGAACAGCCGCCGCTGAGCGACGAAGAGGACGAAGCCCGTGCCCTGGCCGAAGCGATCGAGGCCGAGCGCCGTCAGCTCGACGACTGACGCCCACCTTGTAGGAGCGAGCTTGCTCGCGAAAAAACCAAGAGCACCGCCGACAACCAGATTCCCCGCGTTATCGTTGACGATTTTCGCGAGCAAGCTCGCTCCTACAGCCGGTGGGCACCACCGGTCGGCGGAAAAACCACCGACTCGGCACTTATCGACTAGCCTCTGATGCGCAACGCGCGCCATGCGCGTATGATTCGCGACCCTTTGCCGATGTATTCGGCCAAAGCCCCGCTTTCAACACTCTTCAGGCCACGCCTGAATCGACCCACCGGGAGGTGCTTAAGATGAACGATAAAGACCAGAACGACAGCCAGGAAATCGGCCCAGCAGGCGAAAAACTGCAAAAGGTGCTGGCGCGTATCGGCGTGGGCTCGCGCCGCGACGTCGAAGCCTGGATCACCCAGAAGCGCATCAAGGTCAACGGCGTCGAGGCCACCCTTGGCCAGCGCGTCGACCTGCACGATGCAATCACCATTGATGGCAAGGTCATCAAGCGTGAAGAGGCCGCCGAATCGGTGCGCCGCGTGATCATGTACAACAAGCCCGATGGCGAGATCTGCACCCGTGACGACCCGGAAGGCCGTCCGACCGTGTTCGACAAGATGCCAAAGCCCAAAGAAGGCCGTTGGATCAACATCGGCCGTCTCGACATCAACACCACCGGCTTGCTGATGTTCACCACCGACGGTGAGCTGGCCAACCGCCTGATGCACCCGTCCTACGAGATGGACCGCGAATACGCCGTGCGTGTGCGTGGTGAAGTCGATGACGAGATGATCGAACGCTTGAAAGCGGGCGTCGTCCTCGAAGACGGCCCGGCCAAGTTCACCGACATCAAGCAAGCACCCGGCGGCGAAGGTTTCAACCACTGGTACCACTGCGTGGTGATGGAAGGTCGCAACCGTGAAGTGCGTCGCCTGTGGGAATCCCAGGGCCTGGTGGTCAGCCGCCTGAAGCGCGTGCGCTTCGGTCCGGTGTTTCTCAACTCCGACCTGCCGATGGGCCGCTGGCGCGAAATGAGCCAGTACGAAGTCGACATCCTCAGCGCCGAAGTCGGCCTGACGCCGGTCGCGATGCCGCAGATGAACGCCAAGAGCAAAGACAAGCTCGAACGCATGCAGCGTAAATCGTCGCGCCCGGTGGCCCGCACCGAACGCGTTGCCCGCACCCTGCGCCCAGCGCTGGATGCACCGGCTACCGGCGGGCGGATTTCCCGTGAGCCGCACATTGAAGGCGAGCGTCGTCCAACCGCGCCATCGCGTCAGGAAGGCGAACGTGCGCCACGCACGCCGCGTCCTGCCGGCCGTGGCGAAGCGCCAAGCGGTGGTCGCGGTAATCGCGGTGAAGCCGGTCGCGGTGCGCCCGCAGGTCGCCCGGCCGACAACGCCAGCACCAAGCGCCCAGCCAAGCCCGCGCCGAACAAGCGCCCAGGCCTGAAACTGGTGGCGGACGAGCCCTCGGGCAAGCGCCGTGGCGCGCCGGCCGGTTCCGGTCAACGCCCGGGTTTTGGTCGCAAGAAACCGCAGTGATGTAACGGCTGCATAAAAACGCCAACCCTCGGGTTGGCGTTTTTTTTGGATCTGCATTTGCAATGCCATCAACTGTGGGAGGGAGCAAGCCCCTCCCACAGTTGGATCTGATCAGAACGCAAAGGTACCATCGAACACCGGCTTGTCATCCAGCGCCAACACCCCGCTGGCGAAGATCAAATCCAGGTGATGACTGCCTTTCTGCCCGCCACCCAACCCAAGGTGCAGGCCGCAGTGACGCTCTTCGAACCCGGCGTTGCGCGCATACAGATCCTTGACCCCTTCATTGGTACCGATCCCCAGTTCCTCCACGCGGCGGTTCGATGGGTTGGCGTTCAGGTACTTGTTGAAATCGTCCGCCAGCCCCGGGACGTCGCTGGCGACACTGCAGATGGTCGAGTTTTCGATCCACAGCTCCAGCGGTGATTGCAGCACGCCATATTTACGGGCGAAGGGGATCGTGCTGAGGAAGGTGCCGACAAACCGCACCTGGCCGTTGATGGCTTCGCTGTGGGTGGCGATCTCGCCGGGGGCCAGGTCGTGGTTGCCGATGCCGTTGATATTGGTCCACTTCTTGATGCTGCTCAGCGGTGCTCGCAGGCGTGAGCCGTGCCGATCGCTGAAGCTCAGCACCGAGGCCTGGGACATGCTCCGGATCAGCGTGGCGTTGAGGTCGGCGATGCGTTGCGGCTCGACGCTGAAGGTGTCGTAGAAGTAGTCGCCGTAGTCCTTGAACAGCAGGGATTTTTTCCAGTGCTCGGCCATTACGCCATGCAAGGCGCGGATAAAGTCCGGGCCTTCGGCGCGGGGGTTGGGCAGGGTCGAGGCGTCGTAGAAAAACAGGTACAGGTCGCAGGTTTCGATGGCTTCGGCCAGGGTGTCGCTGGCGGCCAGGTCCAGGCGCTGCACCTGGAAGTTGAAGCGGGCGGCGCTGCCGAGGCTGATCGCCTGGGCAATCGCCTCGTAGCGTTCGGTATGGCCCAGCAGCACAGTCGGCCGGCTCAAGCCGCTGAGGGCCGGATGGTGGGCGAGGTAGTAGAGAAAGTGTTCGACGGCGCGGGCCTTGTCCATGACGGGTGTCCTTGTGTGCCTTGGGTAAGGGGGCAGGCGCAGCGCACTGCGCCTGCCGGATGCCTGCCGGGGGTTAGAACGGCCATATCGCGGTGCCAAAAGGCACCACGGCATCGGCTTGCATCATTTCAACGGCGGCCTCATGGGTCGGCGCTTCAAACCAATCGTCGAGTTGCAGTTCGGTTTCCAGGTCGTTTTCCAGTGCTTGCATGGTGTATCTCCTAGAGGACGTTGTTTGAGAACGGCTTACCCGCGGGCTTCGCTGGGCAAGTGAAAGAACCTAGGTGAGAGTGTTTCGGAATGCAAAAATTTTATTGACACGGTCTCATTTGGATTTTTTGTTCTGTTTTTAGCGCGCCATTTTTTCCCCATGCAAAACAGCGCACTGGGGCAGGCGAGTGTTCGGATATGTCCTACCGCCAATTTTTTGTGAACTGACAGATACTGGCTGGGTGTAACGCCGATTTTCCGCGTTGTAACGATTGATTTACGCAAAAGGCCTGCGGTATCGGGCCAGCACCGTGCTGTAAGGAATACCTGACAGATTGTCGCGGAGGCTCGCGAGGGCCGTCCGCAAGCGGTCGAGCGGTGTACAATGCGCCGCGTTTTACTGTGACCCCCTTGCGTAACCGCGCAAAAGGCCAAGACCTCAGGGTTAATCCACCCTGATCACTCCGCCTGGCCACGAGCCAGACGGGTTCGATTTCGTCACAGATAAAAACAAACAGGTGACGCATGACCGATAGAACGACGCTGTATTCCTGGTGCCTGCGCTGGGGTTTGAGCGGCGCTGCTTGAGTCGAACAACAAGGCAGCAACCTGCATTCAACATCATCAAACCTTGCGTGAGAGCCTTTTCATGAGTGGACCCGATTCCTCTTCAGGCGAACTGAAACGTGGCCTGAAAAACCGTCATATCCAGTTGATCGCCCTCGGTGGCGCCATCGGCACCGGCCTGTTCCTGGGCTCGGCCGGGGTGCTCAAATCCGCCGGCCCGTCGATGATCCTGGGCTATGCCATCTGCGGCTTCATTGCCTTCATGATCATGCGCCAACTCGGCGAAATGATCGTCGAAGAGCCGGTAGCCGGCTCCTTCAGCCACTTTGCCCACAAATACTGGGGCGGTTTCGCTGGCTTCCTGTCGGGCTGGAACTGCTGGATTCTGTACATCCTGGTGGGTATGTCGGAGCTGACGGCTGTCGGCAAATATGTGCATTACTGGTGGCCGGAGATTCCGACCTGGGTGTCGGCGGCGGCGTTTTTCGTGTTGATCAACCTGATCAACCTGGCCAACGTCAAAGTCTTCGGCGAGGCTGAGTTCTGGTTCGCCATCATCAAGGTGGTGGCCATCGTCGGCATGATCGCCCTGGGCAGCTACCTGCTGGTCAGCGGCAGCGGCGGCCCGCAAGCCTCGGTGAGTAATCTGTGGGAACACGGCGGCTTCTTCCCCCATGGTGTCGGTGGGTTGGTGATGGCCATGGCGCTCATCATGTTCTCTTTCGGCGGCCTGGAAATGCTCGGCTTTACCGCGGCCGAAGCCGACCAGCCACGCACCGTGATCCCCAAGGCGATCAATCAGGTGATCTACCGCATCCTGATCTTCTACATCGGCGCCCTGGTGGTGCTGTTGTCGCTGACGCCGTGGGACAGCCTGCTGGCGACCCTCAATGCGTCCGGCGATGCCTATAGCGGCAGCCCATTCGTGCAGGTGTTCTCGATGCTCGGCAGCAACACTGCCGCGCATATCCTCAACTTTGTGGTGCTGACCGCCGCGCTGTCGGTGTACAACAGCGGCACCTACTGCAACAGCCGCATGCTGCTGGGCATGGCCGAGCAGGGCGACGCGCCGCGGGTGTTGGCGAAGATCGACAAGCGCGGTGTGCCGGTGCGCTCGATCCTCGCCTCGGCGGCGATCACCCTGGTGGCGGTGCTGATGAATTACCTGATCCCGCAACACGCGCTGGAACTGCTGATGTCGCTGGTGGTGGCCACGCTGGTGATCAACTGGGCGATGATCAGCTTCTCCCACTTCAAGTTCCGCCAGCACATGAACCGCACCGGCCAGGTGCCGTTGTTCAAGGCGCTGTGGTATCCGTATGGTAATTACCTGTGCCTGGCGTTCGTGGTGTTTATCCTGGTGATCATGCTGATGATTCCGGGGATTCAGGTCTCGGTGTATGCGATCCCGGTGTGGGTGGCGTTCATGGGGCTGTGTTACTGGATCAAGAACAAGCGCCGCGCGGATCAGCGTCTGGCGATGGCCGCGCTGGAGTAACCCTTCGATGCTGTTGAGCAAACCCGGCCGCGTGCCGGGTTTGTCGTTTGAAGGGATGGGCGGGGCGCATTCGCGTATCCTTGGGCTCCCCTTAGAGGAACCCGTTGCTCATGCTGGTGATTTCCAACAACGTCCACTTGCCCGACGCCGAGATCGAGCTGACCGCCATTCGCGCCCAGGGCGCCGGCGGGCAGAACGTCAACAAGGTGTCGAGCGCGGTGCATCTGCGCTTTGATATTCCGGCCTCGTCGTTGCCGGAATTCTATAAGGAGCGCTTGCTGGCACTGCGCGACAGTCGGATTACCAGCGACGGCGTGCTGGTGCTCAAGGCCCAGCAATACCGCACCCAGGAACAGAACCGCGCCGATGCGCTGGAGCGCCTGGTGGAGTTGATCCTCAGCGCCACCAAGGTGGAGAAGAAACGCCGCCCGACCAAACCGACCCTGGGCTCGAAGAAACGCCGCCTCGAATCCAAGACCAAGCGCGGCAGCATCAAGGCCGGGCGCGGCAAGGTCGACTTCTAGGCGTCGCGCGCCTCGCGGGCCTTGGGGGCTTGCCGGTACAGGTAGACACTCAGCAGCAACCCGACCAAAGCGGCGAGGGCGGCGAACAGGAAGATCGACGCAAAGCCAAAGCCGGCCGCCACGGCCCCGGCCAGCGGGCCGGTGATCCCCAGCGACAGGTCGATGAACAGCGAGTACGCGCCCACCGCCGAACCCCGGCTGGACGCAGGCACCAGATTGACCGCCTCCACTCCCAGCGCCGGAAACACCAAAGAAAAACCGAAGCCGCTCAACGCCGCGCCCGCCAGTGCCCACGGCGCATCCGGCGCCAGCCACAGCAACAGCAAGCCCAGCACCTCCACCGACAGGCAGGCGATCGCCACGCGAAAGCCGCCGATGCGGTTGATCAAATTGCCGAACAACAGGCGCGCGCCGATAAAACTGGCGCCGAACAGGCTCAGTGCCCACACCGCGTTATCCCAATGCTGGGTGGTGTAATACAAGGTGATGAAGGTGGCGATGGTGCCAAAGCCGATGGAGCCCAGCGCCAGTGCGCAACCGTGGGGCAATACCCGGCCCAGCACATTCATGAAAGGCAGGCGCACCCCGGCGACAATTGGTGCCGGCTCTTTGCGCCACGCCAGCAGCAGGCCCACCGCCGCCAGCAGCAGGATACTCACGCCCATGCTCCACAAGCCGAGGTGACGCACCAGCAGCACCCCCAACGGCGCGCCGACCGCCAGGGCGCCATAGCTGGCGATGCCGTTCCACGAGATGACCTTCGCCGTGTTCGCCGCCCCCACCCGGCCAATGCCCCAGCCGATGGCGCCCGAACCTACCAGGCTTTCGGCACTGCCCAGCACCAGGCGGCCGATGAGCAGGCTGCCCAGGCTCAGCGCCGGCAGGCTGGAAAACCACGCCGCGAGCAACATGAACACGCCGCTCAGGCCGCAGCCCGCCAGGCCGATCAGCACAGCGCGCTTGCTGCCCAGGTTATCGATGACGCGCCCGGCATACGGCCGGCTCAGCAGGGTGGCGAGGTATTGCACACTGATCACCAGCCCGGCGATCACCGCGCCAAAGCCCAGCTCACTGTGGACATAGCCCGGCAACACGGCCAGGGGAATGCCGATATTCAGGTAGCCGATAAAGGTGAACAACACGATGGAAACAACTTGCAGCGTGACCGCCATGGGGCGCTGGGTATCTGGCATGGGAAGGGTCCACTGTCGCAGCAGGTAAAGATAGGCTGCTAATGATACCGATGCTTTGGCCCGCGCAGGGCAGTAAAAAGCCAAAACGTCGGTCTAAACCGCGTCAGGACCGGGCAGGGGCGAGCAATTGCGTGGTGACCAGGGCGGCCAAGGCGTTTTCCTGGGTGCCGAAGCGCTTGAGCAGCAGGGCCTGTTTGTCCGCGTTGAGACGGTTCCATACGTCGACCATCTGCAGGGCAGTGTCGAGTATGGCGGCGTTGGGGCTATCGGAGTGGTTGTCGGTCATGGCGGGTATCTCGGGAATTTCAGGCAGTGTGGAAAGCGCTCAAAGGTGCGCTTTCCACACGGTCTGGTACGGCGTCAGTCCTGGCTTTCGCGGTCGACTGGTTTTGCTTCTTTGGCCTCAGGCTGCTTGTCGCCGGCCTGCTGCGGTGTTGGCTGCTCTGTTGGGTGCAGGCTTGGGAAGGGGAGATTAGGTATCTCGTGCATCGTCGTCGCTCCTCGCAAAGTCTGTTTTTTCAATCGCAGGTGATTCCGCGCTCTCAAAAAGCCTTGGCAGGATACAGCACTGTAAATGACAAAAAGACTTTTATATCGACGGACGGACAAAGCGTCATCGTTAAAGCACAAGTGACCAGACGTCGCACGGCTAGAACGGCACTTTGCCCAGGATCATGTCGCGGTACATCACGAAATCCCCGAGCAGGCTGTAGAACGGATGCTGGAAGGTCGCCGGGCGGTTCTTTTCGAAGAAGAAGTGGCCCACCCAGGCGAAGCCGTAGCCGGCGATGGGCACCGCAATCAGCAGGCCGAGGGCGCCTTTGCCCAGCACATACGCCAGAAGCCCAATCACCAGCGTGGTGCCGATAAAGTGCAGGCGCCGGCAGGTGCTGTTGCCGTGTTCTTTCAGGTAATACGGGTAAAACTCGGCGAAGCTATTGAATTGCTTGGTATTTCCCACGGTGGTCGGCCCTCTGATTGTTATGCCGTCGAACAGTTGTTCGGCGGGGAGCTTATTTAAGTCTAGAGTGATCAGTGGTAACAGCCAGTGACATTAGATGCCACTTTAGTATCCTTGCCTTCCTGGCTGCGGTTTCAGCCTGCTTTATTAAGAAGACGCCATGAGCGAACGAACAACTTCTGCAAGCTGGGCGATGGGGATAGTCAAGGCACTGGAAATGGACGGCCTGGATTGCCAGGTGTTGTTCAAACAATTGGGCCTGGACTATGCCGCCCTCAACGACCCCGATGCGCGCTTTCCGCAAGACTCCATGACGCGGCTGTGGCAGCGTGCCGTGGAATTGTCGGGCAACCCCGCGATTGGCCTGAACATGGGCAAAGTGGTGCGCCCGGCGTCGTTTCACGTGACCGGTTACGCGCTGATGTCCAGCAACACATTGGCGGAAGGCTTTATGCGCCTGGTGCGCTACCAGCGGATCATCGCCGAAAGCGCTGACCTGAGTTTCCAATTATTACCCGAAGGCTATGCGCTGATTCTGACAGTACATGGCGATCACCTGCCGCCCACCCGGCAAAGCGCCGAAGCCTCGCTGGCCTGTGCGCTGGCGCTGTGCGGCTGGTTGACCGGGCGTACCCTGCAACCGCGCAAGGTGCTGCTGCAAGGTGAGCAACCCGCCGACCTCGCGCCCTACAAACAGGCGTTCCATGCGCCCCTGGAATTCAACGCGGCCTATGACGCGCTGATTTTCGAGCGCGCCGACATGGAGGCGCCGCTGCCCACCGCCAATGAGGCAATGGCGCTGCTGCACGACCGGTTTGCCGGTGAATACCTGGCGCGCTTCTCCGAAAGCCGCGTGACCCACAAGGCGCGGCAGGTGCTGTGCCGCCTGTTGCCCCAGGGCGAACCCAAGCGCGAAGTGGTGGCCCAGACCCTGCACCTGTCCCAACGCACGTTGCAGCGGCGTCTGCAGGAAGAGGGCACCAGTTTCCAGACCCTGCTGGACGACACCCGCCGCGAACTGGCCGAGCAATACCTGGCGCAGCCGAGCATGACCCTGCTGGAGATCGCCTACCTGCTGGGCTTTGCCGACCCGAGCAACTTCTTCCGCGCCTTCCGCCGCTGGTTCGACGCCACGCCCGGCGAGTACCGCGCGCGGTTGCTGGATACGTCGACGGTCAGTGACGCCAGAACGCCGGGATGCACAGAACAAAGACTGTAATGATTTCCAGCCGGCCGAGCAGCATGCCCAGCGCCAGGATCCACTTGGCCGCGTCCGGCAGGCTGGCGAAGTTGCCGGCCGGGCCGATGGTTTCGCCCAGGCCCGGGCCGACCCCGGACACCGTGCTGGCGGCGCCGGTCAGCGCGGTCATCCAGTCCAGGCCGAGCAGCGACAAGGCCAGGGCGATCATGCAAATGGTGATGGCGAAGAAAAACGAGAAGGTCAGGATCGAACGCACGATCTCTTCGTCGAGGCGGTGGCCGTTGTACTTCTGCTTGATCACCGCGCGCGGGTGAATCAACTGGTTCAAGTTGGCCTTGAGCAGGATATAGGCGACTTGGAAGCGGAAGATCTTGATCCCGCCCGCCGTTGACCCCGAGCAACCGCCGATAAAACCCAGGTAGAAAAACAGCATCAGTGAGAAATTGCCCCACAGGCTGTAGTCCCCCAGTGCAAAACCGGTCGTCGTCACCACCGACGTCACGTTCAGGGCCACATGGCGCAGCGCATCCAGCCAGTGCAGGTTGGTGGTCCACCAGTACCAGGTGCCGAGCACCAGCCAGGTCATCAACAGCAAGGCGAGCAAACCCTGCACCTGCTGATCCTTGATCAACGCCCGACGGTTGCCGCGCAACGTGGCGACGTACAGGGTGAACGGCAGGCTGCCGAGGATCATCACCACCACCGCTACCCAATGCACCGCCGGTTGTTTCCAGTGCGCCAGGGACTCATCGGAGGTGGAAAACCCGCCGGTGGAAATCGCCGACATCGCATGGTTGATCGCATCGAACAAGCCCATCCCGGCCCACCAGAACGCCAGGCTGCCGAGGATGGTGATGCCCACATACGCCGCCACGATCAGCCGCGCCACCATGTGCGAACGCGGCATGACCTTTTCCGAGCGGTCCGAGGACTCGGTCTGGAACAGGCGCATGCCACCGATGCGCAGCAGCGGCAGGATCGCCACCGCCATGCCGATAAAGCCGATCCCGCCGAGCCAGTGCAGCAGCGAACGCCACATCAAAATGCCGGGCGACATGGTGTCCAGCCCGCTCAACACCGTGGAACCGGTGGCGGTGATGCCGGACATGCTTTCAAAAAACGAGTCGGTGTAGCTGATGTTCTGCGTCAGGAAAAACGGCAGCGCGGCGAAGATGCACACCACCACCCAACTGCTCACCGTCAGCAGGTACATGTCCCTGGGACGCAGGTGGATATGTTCCGGGCGACCGGGAATCACCAGGGCCAGGCCGGCGATAAAGGTAATCAGGCTGGCCCACAGGAACGACGGCAGGTCGCTGGTGCGTTCGAAGATCACCAGGATGACCATCGGAACGACCATGGCGATCGCGAGGGTGATCAGGAAGATGCCGATGATGAAGCCAATGATGCGAAGGGTCGGCAACGCCATGAAGTCTGCTCGGGTGACAGGGGAAGGGCGCCATTCTACCTGGGGTGCAGGGCATGTAAACCTTGGCCGCCGATCGGCGGCGCGTAGCTATGTAGCGCATGGTTCAGGGGGGGCTTAGGCACGATGGGTCGGTATGTTTCCTATTCGAGAGGCCACCATGCCGTCTGATTTATTGTTATCTGCACCGCCAACTGTCAAGGACGCACCGCAACAGGTTGCGTTGCGCGAACAGTTAATGGCGCTCGACCGCCAGATCGCCGAGCAGTTTCAGTCGCCACCGACGTTCCATTCATTTGTGCAGCATGCGTTCGAGCAAGCATTCCCGACCTTGACGCCCAGCCTCGATGTGCGCCACGCCTTCATCCGACTGCCGGAGACGCCCATCCCGCCAGCGACGTCAGAGGCGCAACCGCCCACCGAGGCCGAGTTGCTGCCCACGCTGTTCGATGCGGTGGTGCAACGTATCACCGCTGGCCAGCCAGCGAGTTATGCGGGGCGCATGGCGACCCTGCATCGGCTGCCGGCGACGGGCGAAGCGCTGCTGCCCTTGAGCGGTATCACTCCGGCCGGGCTGGATAAATTCCTCGACCGCCTGGCCGCCGGGCTGAGCGCTTCTTACAGCGCTTTCGTGCAAGCCTTCTGGACGCGCGCGCGCAGCCTGACCGATGCGCGCACGCAGAAACAATGGTTGGTGCAAAACCGTATCGAACTGCTGAAAACCGAAGTGGCGCTACTGGCTGCCGACCGCCTGCTCAGCCCTGCCGACCAGGACCTGTTCGCCCTGGTGCTGCGTCACCCGCACGCCCAGGCACGACAGGCGCTGCGCGCTGACCGGCCGTGTGTCTACGCGGTTGCCCTCAAGGGAGCTCCCGGCGCTGCGGACCTGACCTTGCGCGGCGCCTTTGTGCTGACCTCCAGAGACCCGGAACAAGCCGTGGTGAGGGCGCAGGAGGCGGTCGAGCCGGCTCGGGTGCGCCCCGTGGACCCAAGCATGAACGTCGGCACGCTGCTGCTGTTTCTGCCGGACTCCGGGCTTGAAGCGTTTGACTCCCTGGCCAGCCTGGATCGGGAGCTGCATCGGCGTTTGAACCACCCCGTCGAATTCGCCGCGGTGCTCGCTGGCCTGGCGGTGGCGGACCAGGCGCAAGGCTTGGCCCTGCATCGTCAGCTCAAGGCCACGGGGCAGGTGGTCTACCATGAACAGCTCGAGTCGCCGTTCGTTGAGAGTGTCGAGGCGCAATGCCGGTTGATGCTCGACAACTTCACCTCAACCCTGTCGCGCTACCCGTCACCGGTCGACGCCATCGAAGTGGCCGAGCTGCCGCAGGTGCTGGACCGGGTCACGGACCCCGCTCGCCTTTTCAGTGCCGGCGGGGTGTTGTGGGGCCGCGAAATCAAGCGCGGGCAGGCGCAGCTCCGAACCTTTCTGCACGACGCATCCCCCGCCGATAAACAGGCGTGGCGCGCCGCGATGGCCGATTATTACGAGCTGCTGTCGCGTCTGCCGGACGCCGAGGGCTTGCCGTCGCTGGCGCAATTCAGTGATAAACCGACGCTGCTGGCATACGCCAACCAACAGCTGCGCATTCGCCTCAAGGCTGACTATGCACTGGACATCGACCCCGACACTGTCCGCGTACACACCAAAGAACCGTTCGTGCCGGCGACTGTCGTGGTTCCGGGCGCGCCTGCTCCGGCGCCGCGCGAGCCCGGTACAGCGTTGTTCCGGCAGCGAAGCCGCACGCTGACCGAACTGGCCCTGGAGAATCTCGGCGGGCTGGATTTCAACTTCACGCACTTTTCCAGGCTCAGTGAAAACACGCGCAAAAAGCCTGATGAAGCACTGCTCCCCGAAGATCTGGAAGCGGCCCCGGCCTATGACGGGCTGACCCTGCAACAGGTCAAGGATCTGGTGCGCGCGGTCAATGTCGGACAAGGCTACGACGCCTTTCTGAAGGACCGCCTTATCACCTCGCCGGCTGCGCTCGCGCAAAAACACACGTATGGCCAAGTCATGCGGCGGCAACTGCGTCTCGACGCCATCGAGGCCAAGATCCACGGCGACTTCCTCCCGGACCGTCTGGCCCGTGGCTTCAATTGGGTGCGGGCGGTGCTCGATGCCCCCGTCGACAGTGATCGGCGCGAGCGCGTCGACGGGCATCGGATTCTCGTGCAGCACTTGAAACTGCGCGGTCAGCGCGTGCGCGGGGTACTGCTGTTCGGCACGGCCGCCGCCGGGGTCGGCTCGATCGTGGTGTACACCCCGCAGGCGCCTGACGGTCGCGTGTTCCACGAGTACGCCAAAGACCGCCTGATGAGCGACTTCATCATCAACAGCAGCTGGCGCGCCTACCTGCTGGGGCGCGTGGAGCGGGCCTTCGAGCCTCACGTCCGCGCCGTGCTCAGGGGCCGCGGCGACGTGTCGATGGTGAGCCTGAGCCGGATTGCCGACGACTTCTTCGAGGAGGCTTATGAGGCTGAAGCGAACTGCGTGATCAACGACGCCGCGGCGCAAGCGAAGAGCACCCGGCAAGTCGACATCGAAACCGGCCTGAACGTCGCCACCGTGGCCTTCGACGTGCTGTCCATGGTGCTGCCGGTCAGGATCATGTTGCCGATCGGCTTGGCGCGCAGCCTGTTTTCGGTGTTCAACGCTGTCGAGGCGCTGGACCTGGGCGACCGCGCCGGTGCCGCACAGTCGTTCGTGCGCTCGCTGGGCGAGCTGGTCGGTGCGCTGGTGGACGGCGCGGTCGGCGCCCGCGCACCGGTGGCGGGCTCCCGGCCAAGGGCGTTGCCGGCGGAGATGGCGCTGGGGAAAAAGCCCGACGGCGTGGCGCCGTTGGCCGGATGGGAAGGCCAGGGCGTGTATCACGCGCCCTCGAACGCCGCGGGTGCCCAGCACTACTTCCTCAATGACGGTGGGCGTTGGTACTCGATCCTCGATGACGGCGACAAAGCCGCCTGGCGGCTCAGGGACGCACGCAAGCTGACGCAATATCACTACGCGCCGATTCGGCGGAATGCGTCGGGGCAGTGGGAAATAGGTTCCCATCCGCTAGCCGGACTCAAGGGCGGCAACGCGCCGGAGCGTGCCCTCAGGGACCTTTACCCTCGGCTGGATGAGGTGCAGGCCAGACGCGTGTTTGAGTCGTTCAACTTCCCGGCGGGGCGCGAAATCGAATATCGGCTGGCCCTGGTCGAAAACCTGCGGCTGAGGCTCTCCACGGCGGCCTTCGAGACCTATCTGAACGTACCGCTTCTGCGGTTTCAGTGGCGTCTGGACGGGATTGATCTGCCAGACCTACCGGTGGTGGCGACCCGCCATCCGCCGCCCGCCGAGCTGCCACCGAGCCTACCGACGCCACCACGCGCCAGTACCCGTGTCGCGGCGCCCGAGGCCACGGTGGTGCGTCCTGCAAACGAACAATTCATCGAGTGGGGCAGAACCCTCGACGTGGCCGAACTCGAGGTGGTGGATGCGACGCGGGGCATCTATCGGCGGGTTGCCGGTGATCCGCAGTGGCTGGGGCAGGAATACATCAAGATGGACCAGCGCTATTTCGCGATTTTGCCCCGCGACCCCAGCGCGCCCAACGACGTATTGATTCGTGACCCGAGGCGGCCGGCCATGCATTTCCTGGATCTGGAAAACCTGCTGCTCTCCGGCATTTACAATCAGCCCCGACAGGTGAAGTTTGCCACCGGTGACGGGCTGTGGGTCGTCGCCAGTGGCGTGCCCTTGAAAAAACTGGTCACCGCCTATGTGCGCGAGGCGTTTGCGCTGTTGACCACCCGCAGCCAAGTCGAACTCGCCCAGATCCTGTTCAATCGGGCCAACCCGGGGGGCTTGACCCAACTGGGCCTACGCTCGCTGATACGCACCCTGCGGGACTGGCAGTTCTGGCTGCCCACGGCGCAGGGGCGGTTGGCCGATCCGTTTTCGTTGCTGCCGCCCACCCACACGCTCAGCGACGGCAGTTGGCTGTTACCGACCGCGCCCGGGCATTACCGCCGCCTGGACTTTCGTCCGGAGCCCGTCGCGGTGCCGCTGTTCAACGCGCTCCCGCCCGGCTCGGCCGGCTGGTTGCGGAGCTTGATGAGCGAGGTGGTGAGCCGCTGTCGCTACGGCGTGCTTGGCGGCTATGACGTTGCCGGCGAGCTGCTGTTCCGGCGTGCGGGGGATGTCAGGCTGTATTGGTTGAGAACGCGGCGTGTGGTCGGTGAGCGGATTGCCGCCGACGCGCAGGTTGCGCCCTACCGCAGCTTGATGGATGAGCCGACGCGAACCCTGGTCGCCCAGGCTGAGGCCAGTCATAACCTGGTACCGCTGATCGGCGGCATCCAACTGACGACGCCCATCGCGTCGCCGCAGATTTTTATCATTCGGGTGTAATGCCTTCGACTGCGGGCGTAAAAAAATGCCCCGAGCGAGTCGGGGCATTCTTTATGGCACTTAGGCGTCGGCAGTGATCAGAACTCGTGATCAGCGCTATCCGGGTTCAGGTCACTGATCCCCAGCTTGCCGGCAGCCGCTTCGATCGAGCCGGTCTGCTTGACCAGTGCGGCGATGGCGTCCCGCACGACCTGGTTGCCCGCGTCGTTACCCGCAGCGATCAACTGGTCGTAGTGCTCACCCTTGTTGGCGTGGTCAACCATGACCTGGATCTTCGCTTCGGTCGCCGCCAGGTCCGCTTTCAACGCGGCGTCGGCGGCCGGGTCGGCCTTGGCCACCAGGGATGACAGGCTGGCGCCGGTCATTTTGCTGCCGTCAGTGCGGGTGTATTCGCCCAGGTAGACGTTGCGGATGCCCTTGGCGTCGTAGAAGTGCGAGTTGTGGGTGTTGTCGCTGAAACAGTCCTGCTCGTCTTCCGGCGAGTTGGCTTCCAGGGACACCTTCATGCGCTCACCGGCCAGTTCGCCGAGCGACAGGCTGCCCATGCCGAACAGCATTTTGCGCAGGCCGTCGGTGGCCGGTTCGGCCTCCAGGGTGGCGCGGTAGTTGTCTTCGACGTTGGGTTTCCAGTTGCCGACCATTTCTTCCAGGTCGCTGACCAGCAACTGCGTCACGGCGCGCAGGTACGTGCGGCGGCGCTCGTTGTGGCCACCGGTGGCACCGTCGCCGGTCATGTAGTCCGACGCAGGACGGTTGCCGGCGCCCGGGCCAGTGCCGTTCAGGTCCTGGCCCCACAGCAGAAATTCGATGGCGTGGTAGCCGGTGGCGACGTTGGCTTCGGAACCGCCCAGCTCATTGAGGCTGGCGAGTTTTTCCGCGGTGATGTCCTTGACGTCGACCTTGTCTTCGCCGACCTGGATCTCGGTGTTGGCGATGATGTTGGCCGTGGCGCCAGGGTTGCCTAGCGCGTGCTCGTAGGATTTGTCGGTGTAGTCGATCAGGCCTTCGTCCAGGGGCCAGGCGTTCACTTGGCCTTCCCAGTCGTCGATGATGGTGTTGCCGAAGCGGAACACTTCGCTCTGCAGGTACGGCACGCGCGCGGCGACCCAGGCGGTACGGGCGGCTTTGAGGGTCTCGTCGTTCGGGTTGGCGAGGAAGGTGTCGATCGCGGTTTGCAGGGTTTTCGCGGTGGACTCGGCATCGCTGTACACCGCGAACACCATGTCAGCGTAATGCGCGACCACGGCCTTGGCGGCGGTTTCGTCGACCTGGCCGGCAGGGGTGGCAGCCGCCGGAGCGGCAGTGCTGGTGGCCGGGGTCGGCGCCTGGGGCGCGGCGGCCTTGTCTTTACCTTCGCCGCAACCGGCGAGCGAAATGGCAATGGCCAACAGACTGGCGGTGGCCAGGGGCATACGAATCATGGCGAACATCCTGCATCGGTCGTTGATAGGGCGCGCGGGGGCCGCGCAAAACTGCAACATAATGCGAAAGATTTGCATTTTCTGTAAAGGGTTATACGAGGGAAATCTCAACTATCGTTTGGTCGTGTCAGAGAATGGCTGCGTTATTGCGTTCGGCCTGCTTCAAATACGCCGCCAATTCCCGTGCCGGCAACGGTTTGCTGTAGTGGTAGCCCTGACCTTCATGGCAGCCCTCGGAGATGATGTAAGCCTCCTGTTCCGCGGTTTCCACGCCTTCGGCGATCACCTGCATGCCCAGGCTTTTACCCAATTGGATAATCGCGCGCACGATGGTGGCGTCGTCGTCATCGTCGAGCAGGTCCTGCACGAAGCTCTTGTCGATCTTGATCTTGTCCAGTGGCAGGCTTTTCAGATAGCTCAAGGATGAATAGCCGGTGCCGAAGTCATCGATGGCGATCAGCGCACCGGAGCGGCGCAGGCTCAGCAGGTGCTGGGCGGCGGTGCTGATGTCTTCCATCAGGCCGGTCTCGGTCACTTCCAGTTCCAGGCTGCGCGGTGGCAAGCGATAGATCTGCATCAGGTTATTCACCACCCGTGGCAATTCGGTGTGGTGCAGTTGCACGGTGGACAGGTTGACCGCCATGCGCAGCTCGGTGAAGCCTTGGTCGTGCCATTCGCGCAATTGTCGACAGGCCTGGTCGAGCACCCATTCACCGATCGCGATAATCGTGCCGTTCTGTTCCGCCAGGGGGATGAACAAGTCTGGCGGCACCAGGCCGTGTTCCGGGTGCTGCCAACGGATCAACGCTTCGACGCCGACCACACGGTGGTCGCGGTAGCTGATCTGCGGTTGGTACACCAGGTAAAACTGGTTGCGGCTCAAGGCGTCGCGCAGGTCTTTCTCCAGTTCGCGGCGTCGGCGCATTTCACTGTCGACACTGGCGATATAGAACTGATAGCGGTTGCGCGAGCGGCTCTTGGCCAGGGTCATGGTCTGTTCGGCTTTTTGCAGCAGTTTCTCGGTGCTGTCGCCGTCTTCCGGGAACAAGGTGATGCCGATGGTGGCGCGCAGGCGAATCTGCTCGCTGTCGAGGGCAAACTCCGCTTCCAGGTCATCGAGGATGCTTTGCGCCAGCTCGGCGGCTTCGTAGGGCTGGTCGATATCGGCCTGCACCAGGGCGAACTGGTCGCCGCCGAGGCGGGCGAGGGCGCCGAGGCGGCCGCTGTGGGCGCGCAGGCGATCGGCCAGGGCCAGCAGCAGTTTGTCGCCGGCCTGGTAGGTGAACTGCTCGTTGACGCTTTTGAAGTCATCCAGGCCCACGCACAACACGGCGACGCGGCGCTGCCGACGGCCGGCGTCGATCAAGATCTTGTCCAGTTGCTCCTGCAGTTTCTGGCGGTTCGGCAGGCCGGTGAGAAAGTCGTACTGGGCCATGCGCAGCAGGCTGGATTCCGCTTCATGGCGCAGGTGGGTGTTGCGTTCGATGGATTCGAGCAACTGGTTGGCCGTATTGATCCACAGCCCCAGTTCATTGCGTTCGTGGCCCTTGAGCTGGGGGATCTTGTGTTCGCTGGGGCGGTCGGGGTTGATCGAGGTCAGGTGCTCGATAATCCGCGACAGCGGCTTGGTCAGCAGCCAGTGATACACCAGGTACAGCACCAGGCCCATGGCCAGTGCGCGCAGCACCCCGGAAATAAAAATGATCACCGAGCTGACAATGAAACCCTTGCCGTAGGTGGCCGTGTCGAGCGTGATGCTCAGGTCGCCGTAATACTCGCTATAGGGGCCTTTGCCGACCAGGGCGGTGGTGAACGTGCGCTCCTGGCCGAGAATCAGGTCGGTCAACCAGCGGCTGGAGGATTGCTGCAAGGCGCGGTTTTTTTCCGCGAGCATGGTTTCGTTGGGATGGCCGATGGAGGCCATGCGGACCGCGTCGTCCTGAAACAGACCTTCGATCACCTGCATGCCCATCTCGCGGTCCAGGCTGTAGACGGCCTGGGTCGAGGGGTCGCGAAACATGTCGAGGATGCGCTGGGCATCATCGGCCACGGCCTGGCGCGTCTTGTAGGCATCGAAAACGATCTGCGCCACGCTCAGCGCCACGCCCACGATCAATGCCGACAGCAGCACAACCCGTAGCAACTTCACCGACAAGCTGTTTTTGAGTTCCAGCTTCAAAGGGGCATTCCTTGTCTCATGCGGGTGGCCTTCAATATGCCATGAGTATTGGCAATCTGGTGATGGCAGTCAAAGGAACATTGCGGCGCGATGCTCCATGACGCCATGGTGGGCCGGTCTGTTGCAGGCGGGGTCGTCAGGCGAGGGGGGAATTCAAGTGATGGCGGACTGATTTTGCTCCGCCACCGTTCACGCTTTCCCAATCAGAATTTGATTTGCTGCTGTTGATTCGTTGCGCTGCCGGCAGCACTCGTTGCGTTTTTCAGAAGGTCTTTTGCGACATTCATGGCCATACCGGCGGCCTGTTCAGCCAACGGCATTAGCACGGGGGCGAGTGCTGCGGCTGCGGAGGCTGCTGCTCCTAATCCTGCTGCGCCTGCGATCATAAGTTAATTCTCCGACATTGAATGAAAGGGACATTCCTCTCACTGCCTGGGTGGCAATTTCCGCGCAGTTGGTTCCGTCATGCCCGGCTGGCGCCGCCGTCGAACGCACAAAAAAAGCCCGGCAATCGCCGGGCTCTTTTTACTGCAAGGGGTGCTTAGGCAGTGAAGGCCTTGCCTTCGAACTGCTCAGCCACGAACTTCCAGTTGACCAGGTTCCAGAACGCTTCCACATATTTTGGACGGGCGTTGCGGTAGTCGATGTAGTAAGCGTGTTCCCAGACGTCGCAGGTCAGCAGCGGGGTGTCGCCGCTGGTCAGCGGGTTGCCGGCGCCGATGGTGCTGGCCAGGGCCAGGGAACCGTCAGCCTTTTTCACCAGCCAGCCCCAACCGGAACCGAAGGTGCCGACGGAGGTCTTGGTGAATTCTTCTTTGAACTTGTCGAACGAGCCGAACGCAGCGTTGATGGCCTCAGCCAGTGCGCCGGTCGGTTGACCGCCGGCGTTTGGCGCCAGGCAGTTCCAGTAGAAGGTGTGGTTCCAGACCTGAGCGGCGTTGTTGAAGATGCCGCCCGAAGAAGACTTGACGATTTCTTCCAGGGTCTTGCCTTCGAACTCGGTGCCAGGCACCAGGTTGTTCAGGTTCACGACATAGGTGTTGTGGTGCTTGTCGTGGTGGTATTCCAAGGTTTCCTTGGAAATGTGCGGCTGCAGGGCATCGTGTGCGTAGGGCAGCGGCGGCAATTCGAAAGCCATGATGATTCTCCTAATCAGGTCAGTTGCGGTGAGCGCAAGGCCGATCACGGGCGGCCAAACAAGCGCCGGGGAGTTTGTACTCTTTGCGGCGCCGGGTCCGGATCATAGCACTCGGGGTGTGGCAAAACCACGCAACAACTGTGTGGGATAGAGGTTCCAGAGCGTTTTGGAATATTCATCATGCACTGATCAATTGATAGGCCACGCTGAACATCATCCCCGCCACCAGAAGGTCGAGCAGACGCCACGTCGCCGGACGTGCTAGCCACGGGGCCAACCAGGCGGCGCCGAGCGCCAGCGTGGCGAACCACAGGAACGAAGCGCTGGCCGCGCCGGCCACATAGGCGCCGGGTTCGGTCTGCTGGGCGCCCAGCGAGCCAATCAGCAGCACGGTGTCCAAGTAAACGTGGGGGTTGAGCAACGTCACCGCCAACGCGCTGAGCAACACGGCGCGCAATGAGCGCACCTTGAGGGCGTCGCCTTGGTCGAGGCTCTGTTTCGAACAGGCCCGCCGCAGCGCGCAGGCGCCGTACCACAGCAGGAACGCGGCACCGCCCCAGCGGGCAATCCCCAGCAGGATCGGGCTTTGCGCCAGTATCGTCGCCAGGCCGAATACCCCGGCGGCCACCAGCAGCGCATCGCAGACCACACACAGGGCCGCCACCGGCAGGTGGTGTTCACGACGCAGGCTTTGCGCGAGCACAAAGGCGTTCTGGCTGCCGATGGCCATGATCAGCCCCAACGCGACCAGCAGGCCGTTCATATAGCTTTGCCACATAGTTGAAGATCCTTGCTCAAGCCGAAACGATGCTGGCTATCTTCCCTGGCATAGCTGTATAAGAAAAACCAATATTGCTGATCGCTCATTAGAGAAACTGATGTTCGACTATAAATTGCTCTCCGCCCTGGCGGCGGTGGTGGAACAAGCCGGCTTCGAGCGCGGTGCCCAGGTGCTGGGGTTGTCGCAATCGGCGATCTCCCAGCGTATCAAGCTGCTGGAAGCACGGATCGGCCAGCCGGTGCTGGTGCGGGCCACACCGCCGACGCCGACCGATATCGGCCGGCGCCTGCTCAACCATGTGCAACAGGTACGGCTGCTGGAGCGCGACTTGCAAAGCCAGGTGCCGGCGCTGGATGAAGAAGGCATGCCCGAACGCCTGCGCATCGCGTTGAATGCCGACAGCCTCGCCACCTGGTGGGCCGAGGCCGTCAGCGACTTTTGCGCCGAGCAGCATTTGCTGCTGGACCTGGTGGTGGAAGACCAGACCGTCGGCCTCAAGCGCATGCGCGCCGGTGAAGTGGCGGCCTGTATCTGCGCCAGTGAACGCCCGGTGGCCGGGGCGCGCAGCCTGTTGCTGGGCGCCATGCGCTATCGGGCGCTGGCGAGTCCGGCGTTTATCGCACGGTACTTCCCCAACGGTGTGCGCGCCGATCAACTGGCGCGCACGCCGGCCTTGGTATTCGGCCCGGACGATTTCCTGCAACACCGCTACCTGGCCGCGCTCGGGGTGGACGGCGGTTTCGAGCACCATTTGTGCCCGTCGTCCGAAGGGTTTATCCGCTTGGCGGAAGCTGGGCTCGGTTGGGGCCTGGTGCCCGAACTGCAGGTCGGCGACCAGCTGCAAAGAGGCGTATTGGTCGAGTTATTGCCAGATAAGCCCATCGATGTGCCGCTGTACTGGCATCATTGGCGCAGTGGCGGGCAACTGTTGGGTTTGTTGACCGACCATCTGGCCCAGGCCTGTGGTCAATGGTTGGTGCCGTTGGACTGATGGCGGGCGTCAAGGCAACAGCGATGAAAAACGAAAGAACACGGAGTAATACATGAAGATTCTGGTCACCGGCGCAAGCGGCTTCATCGGCGGGCGCTTTGCGCGTTTCGCCCTGGAGCAGGGCCTGGACGTGCGGGTCAACGGGCGGCGCGCCGAAGGTGTGGAACACCTGGTACGGCGCGGTGCCGAGTTTATCCAGGGTGATTTGAATGATGCCGACCTGGTGCGCGAACTGTGCCGCGATGTCGAAGCCGTGGTGCATTGCGCCGGCGCTGTCGGGCTGTGGGCGCGCGCTCAGGATTTCCATCGAGGCAATGTGCTGGTGACCGAGAACGTTGTCGAAGCCTGCCTCAAGCAACGGGTCGGGCGCCTGGTTCACTTGTCGTCGCCGTCGATCTATTTCGACGGCCGCGACCACCTGGGGCTGACCGAGGACCAAGTGCCCAAGCGCTTCAAGCATCCTTATGCCGCCACCAAGTACCTGGCCGAGCAAAAGGTGTTCGGTGCCCAGGAATTCGGCCTCGAAGTCCTGGCCCTGCGCCCGCGTTTTGTCACCGGCGCCGGCGACATGAGCATCTTCCCGCGTCTGCTGAAAATGCAGCGCAAGAACCGCCTGGCCATCGTCGGCGACGGCCTGAACAAGGTCGACTTCACCAGCGTCCACAACCTCAACGAAGCGCTGCTCAGCAGTCTGCTCGCCACCGGCTCGGCGCTGGGCAAAGCCTACAACATCAGCAACGGCACCCCGGTGCCGGTGTGGGATGTGGTGAACTACGTGATGCGCCAGATGGACTTGCCCCAGGTGACGCGGTATCGGTCCTACGGTTTGTCCTACAGTATCGCCGCGTTGAACGAGGCATTCTGCGCGCTGTGGCCCGGGCGCCCGGAGCCGGCGTTGTCGCGCCTGGGCATGCAGGTGATGAACAAAGATTTCACCCTCGACATCAGCCGCGCAAGGCATTATCTAGACTATGACCCCAAGGTCAGCCTGTGGACCGCGCTCGACGAGTTCTGCAGCTGGTGGAAGGCCCAGGAACCGGGGCTGAAGTAAGCTCACAAGCAGCAACACATCGGGAACCGAATTCAGGGTTCCAGGTCGATCAGTGCGGTAGGACAGCGGTTTATACTGCCGCCGCTCGGCTTTTCAGATAGCTATCTCACCGATTCAGGGTTGATTCATGCGTAACGATGCCAACGACGATTTCGACAATGTTCCCAGCCTGCGGGCCGACTCCTTGGACGATGATGATTTCGTGCCGACCGCCGCCACCTCCGTGCGTTCGCGCAATACCCCTGTGGTCAAGGTCAAGAGCGCCAGTACCGGGCCGCTGTGGGCCTTGGTCGGCGCGCTGCTGATCGCCTTTGCCGGCCTGGCCTGGTGGAGCTTCCAGCAGATCTCCCTGATGGGCCAGCAACTGGTTGCCACCCAGGAAAGTTTTGCACGCATCAGCGAAGAAGCGGCGGGGCGCCTGCAGGATATTTCCGGCAAGTTCGTGGCCAGTGAGGCCAGCGTGAACAACGGCAGCGAAGCGCTGAAACTGCAGATCAAGCAGCTGGAAACCCAGTTGCTGGAGCAGGGCAAGCAGCAAGTCGGCGTGGCCGGCCAGGCCACCGAACTGGATAAGCGCCTGGCCCAGATGACCGCCAGCACCACCGACCTGTCCAACGCCAACGCCAAGCTGCAAGGCCAGGTGCAGGCGTTGACCGACGCCGTGGCCAGCCTCAAGGCGGCACAAGGTGAGGCCGCCAAGCGCGATGCCGAGATCAGGGAACTGGTCGCCGACGTGGCGGCCCTGAAGAAACAGGGCAACCCGAGTGCAGCCATCGCCCGTCTTGAACAAGACCTGGTGGTGCTAAAGAGCGCGCAGGACAACCAGCCGGGCAATAGCGACGCGCCGACCAATAAAGAGTTCGATGTGTTTCGCATCCAGACCACCCGCAATATCACCACCTTGCAGAGCCAGATGCAGAACCTGAACCAGCGCCTCAATGCGCCGGCCGCGGTCACGCCGATCGGTCAGTAAAGGGTTTGGGCAAATGTCACTATCTGGTGACATTTCCCTGGTCCTTCGTTACATGTGCTCACCTCGCCCTTGTTTAGACTCCGGTCATCCCACAAACAATAATAAGGGCTCCCCATGACCACCCAACCACTGCCTGCCAGCAGTTGGCTGAACGCACCTGCCCACCACGCCTGGCTCGCCAGCGAAGGCCAGCGCCTGCTGTCATTCGCCAAGGCTTCGCGCCTGCCCGACGGGTTCGGCAACCTGGACGATAAAGGCCAGTTGCCGGCCGATGCCGTTGCCGAGACCATGAACACCGCGCGCATGACCCATAGCTTCGCCATGGCTCACGCGATGGGGTTGCCCGGTTATGCCGGGCTGGTCGAGCATGGGGTGGCCGCCCTCAGCGGCGCGCTGCGCGATAACGCGCACGGTGGCTGGTTCGCCGCGCCCCACGCTGTGGATGGCAATACCGGCAAGGCTGCCTACCTGCACGCTTTTGTCGCCCTGGCCGCCAGTTCTGCGCTGGTCGCGGGCGCACCCGGCGCACAAGCCCTGTTGAACGACGCGATCCAGATCATCGAGCAGTTTTTCTGGAGCGAGGAGGAGGGCGTCATGCTCGAATCCTTTGCCCAGGACTGGAGCGGCGTCGAAGCCTATCGCGGCGCCAACAGCAACATGCACGCGACGGAAGCGTTCCTCGCCCTGGCCGACGTCACCGCCGACACACGCTGGCTGGACCGCGCGCTGCGCATCGTCGAGCGCGTGATCCACACCCACGCCGCCGGCAACCAGTTCATGGTGATCGAGCACTTCGACGCCCAGTGGACACCCTTGCGCGGTTACAACGAAGACAACCCCGCCGACGGCTTCCGCCCCTATGGCGTGACCCCCGGCCACGGCTTCGAGTGGGCGCGGCTGCTATTGCACCTGGAGGCTGCGCGCCTGCGGGCCGGGCTGGCCACGCCGGACTGGCTGGTGACCGACGCCAAAGGCCTGTTCGCCAGCGCCTGCGACAGCGCCTGGGCCGTGGATGGCGCCCCCGGCATCGTCTACACCCTGGACTGGAACCAGCGCCCGGTAGTGCGCGAACGCCTGCACTGGACCCACGCCGAAGCCAGCGCCGCCGCGCAGGCCTTGCTCAAACGCACCTTCGAGCCGCATTACGAAACCTGGTACCGGCGCTTCTGGGAGTTTTGCGACAGCCATTTCATCGACCGTACCCACGGCAGCTGGCACCACGAACTCAGTCCGCACAACCAGCCCAGCAGCAAGATCTGGGGCGGCAAACCGGACCTGTACCATGCCTGGCAAGCGGTCCTGCTGCCGGCGCTGCCGTTGGCGCCGAGCATGGCCAGTGCGTTGGGTTCCGGGTGCTATGTCACCAAGTGGTGACATTTGTGCATCCCTTTGTTACCTGCGCTTAAAAATTCCCTGTTTAAACTCCGTGCAGCGCAAGCTCCAGACTTGCATGCATAACAACAAGAAAAGGTACTCAGATGAACGCGATTAATCGCCTCGCCGTCGCTATTTCCATTGCCTCGTTGTTTCCCCTCAGTGCATTTGCCGCCGACTCGAAAGGGACGGTTGAAGTTGTGCATTGGTGGACCTCGGGCGGTGAAAAAGCGGCTGTAGATGTCCTGAAGGCCCAAGTTGAAAAAGACGGCTTCACCTGGAAAGACGGTGCTGTCGCAGGTGGCGGTGGCGCCACGGCCATGACCGTGCTGAAAAGCCGCGCGGTCGCCGGCAACCCACCCGGCGTAGCCCAGATCAAAGGCCCGGACATCCAGGAATGGGCATCCACCGGCTTGCTCGACACCGACGTCCTCAAAGACGTGGCCAAAGAAGAAAAATGGGACTCCCTGCTCGACAAGAAAGTCTCCGATACCGTGAAGTACGACGGTGACTACGTTGCCGTTCCGGTGAATATCCACCGCGTGAACTGGCTGTGGATCAACCCGGAAGTCTTCAAGAAAGCCGGTATCACCAAGAACCCGACCACCCTCGAAGAATTCTACGCCGCCGGCGACAAGCTCAAGGCCGCTGGCTTCATCGCGCTCGCCCATGGTGGCCAGCCTTGGCAGGACAGCACCGTGTTCGAAGCGGTCGTTCTGTCGGTGATGGGCGCCGATGGCTACAAGAAAGCCCTGGTTGACCTGGACAACGGCGCGCTGACTGGCCCGCAAATGGTCAAGGCGCTGACCGAGCTGAAGAAAGTCGCGACCTACATGGACGTCGACGGCAAAGGCCAGGACTGGAACCTCGAAGCCGGCAAAGTCATCAACGGCAAGGCCGGTATGCAGATCATGGGTGACTGGGCCAAGTCCGAGTGGACCGCCGCGAAGAAAGTCGCCGGCAAAGACTACGAGTGCGTAGCCTTCCCGGGCACCGACAAAGCCTTCACCTACAACATCGACTCCCTGGCGGTGTTCAAGCAGAAAGACAAAGGCACTGCAGCCGGTCAGCAGGACATCGCCAGAGTCGTGCTGGGTGAAAACTTCCAGAAAGTGTTCAGCATCAACAAGGGTTCGATCCCTGTGCGCAACGACATGCTGAACAAAATGGAATCCTACGGTTTCGACTCCTGCGCCCAGACCGCGGCCAAAGACTTCCTGGCTGACGCCAAGAGCGGCGGCCTGCAGCCAAGCATGGCGCACAACATGGCCACCACGCTGGCCGTGCAAGGTGCGTTCTTTGACGTCGTGACCAACTACATCAACGACCCGAAAGCCGATCCGGCCGACACCGCCAAGAAACTCGGCGCTGCGATCAAGTCGGCCAAGTAACGGTTGACCGGATGGGGGAGCCCTGGCCCCCATCCGGCACGTTCCTGTAGTCCTTTTCCTCTGTATTGGATTTTCCCATGAGCTCTGTTGCTGTGTTCAGCAAAGCCTCGCCGTTCGATGCCCTGCAGCGCTGGCTACCCAAACTGGTGCTGGCGCCAAGCATGTTCATCGTGTTGGTGGGCTTCTACGGTTACATCCTGTGGACGTTTGTGCTGTCGTTCACCACGTCGACGTTCCTGCCGAGCTACAAATGGGCGGGCCTTGCGCAGTACGAGCGGTTGTTCGACAACGATCGCTGGTGGGTCGCGAGCAAGAACCTGGCGCTGTTCGGCGGGATGTTCATCGGTATCACCCTGGTGATCGGTGTGACGCTGGCGATTTTCCTCGACCAGAAAATCCGTCGTGAAGGCTTTATCCGCACCATTTACCTGTACCCGATGGCGCTCTCGATGATCGTCACCGGTACGGCCTGGAAATGGCTGCTCAACCCGGGCATGGGCCTGGACAAACTTCTGCGGGACTGGGGCTGGCAAGGCTTCCGTCTCGACTGGCTGATCGACCCGGACCGCGTGGTCTATTGCCTGGTGATCGCTGCCGTGTGGCAAGCCTCCGGTTTCATCATGGCGATGTTCCTGGCCGGCCTGCGTGGCGTCGATCAATCGATCATCCGTGCCGCGCAGATCGACGGCGCAAGCCTGCCGCGCATCTACTGGAGCGTGGTGCTGCCGAGCCTGCGCCCGGTGTTCTTCAGTGCGGTGATGATCCTGGCGCACATCGCGATCAAGAGCTTCGACCTGGTGGCGGCGATGACCGCTGGCGGACCGGGCTACTCGTCCGACCTGCCGGCGATGTTCATGTACTCGTTCACCTTCAGTCGCGGCCAGATGGGCATGGGTTCGGCCAGTGCAATCCTGATGCTCGGTGCGATCCTCGCGATCATCGTGCCGTACCTGTACTCCGAGCTGAGGACCAAGCGTAATGACTAGTCTTGCCGCAAAACCTGCCATCAGCCTGAGCCGCATCGCGATCTACGCGGTGCTGATCTTAGCGGTGCTGCTGTACCTGGTGCCGCTGGTGGTGATGTTGCTCACCAGCTTCAAGACCCCGGAAGACATCAGCACCGGCAACCTGTTGAGCTGGCCGACCGTGGTCACCGGCATCGGCTGGGTCAAGGCCTGGGCCACGGTGGATGGCTACTTCTGGAACTCGATCAAGATCACCGTGCCGGCCGTGCTGATTTCCACCGCCATCGGTGCGTTGAACGGCTATGTGCTGTCGTTCTGGCGCTTCCGTGGTTCGCAGTTGTTCTTCGGCCTGTTGCTGTTCGGCTGCTTCCTGCCGTTCCAGACCGTGCTGCTGCCCGCGTCGTTCACCCTCGGCAAGATGGGCCTGGCCAGCACCACCACCGGCCTGGTGTTTATCCATGTGGTCTACGGCCTGGCGTTCACTACGCTGTTTTTCCGTAACTACTACGTGAGCATTCCGGATGCGTTGATCAAGGCGGCGCGCCTGGACGGTGCAGGTTTCTTCACCATCTTCCGTCTGATCATCCTGCCGATGTCGACCCCGATCATCATGGTCTGCCTGATCTGGCAGTTCACTCAGATCTGGAACGACTTCCTGTTCGGCGTGGTGTTCTCCAGCGGCGACTCGCAGCCCATCACGGTGGCGCTGAACAACCTGGTCAACACCAGCACCGGGGCCAAGGAATATAACGTGGATATGGCGGCGGCGATGATCGCCGGGCTGCCGACCCTGCTGGTCTATGTGATCGCAGGCAAGTATTTCGTGCGCGGCCTCACGGCCGGCGCGGTCAAGGGGTAATCATGGCTACGCTTGAACTTCGCAATGTAAACAAGACCTATGGCGCCGGCCTGCCCGACACCTTGAAGAACATCGAACTGTCGATCAAGGAAGGCGAGTTCCTGATCCTGGTCGGCCCGTCGGGGTGCGGCAAGTCCACGCTGATGAACTGCATCGCGGGCCTTGAGACCATCACCGGCGGCGCGATCATGATCGGCGACCAGGACGTCAGCGGCATGAGCCCCAAGGATCGTGACATCGCCATGGTGTTCCAGTCCTACGCGCTGTACCCGACCATGAGCGTGCGTGAAAACATCGAGTTCGGCCTGAAGATTCGCAAGATGCCCCAGGCCGATATCGACGCCGAAGTGGCGCGGGTGGCCAAGCTGCTGCAGATCGAACACCTGCTCAACCGCAAGCCGGGCCAACTCTCCGGCGGCCAGCAACAGCGCGTGGCCATGGGCCGGGCCCTGGCGCGTCGGCCGAAGATCTACCTGTTCGACGAACCGCTGTCCAACCTCGACGCCAAGCTGCGCGTCGAGATGCGTACCGAAATGAAACTGATGCACCAGCGTCTGAAAACCACCACCGTCTACGTCACCCACGACCAGATCGAAGCGATGACCCTGGGCGACAAAGTGGCGGTGATGAAGGACGGCATCATCCAGCAGTTCGGCACGCCGAAAGAGATCTACAACGATCCGGCCCACCTGTTCGTGGCGAGCTTTATCGGTTCGCCGCCGATGAACTTCATTCCTCTACGCCTGCAGCGCAAGGACGGCGGCCTGGTAGCGCTGCTCGACAGCGGCCAGGCGCGTTGCGAGCTGCCGCTGAGCATGAGCAACGCCGGCCTGGAAGACCGTGACGTGATCCTCGGCCTGCGCCCGGAGCAAATCGTGCTGGCGACGGGGGAGGGCAACGGTTCGTCGAGTATTCGTGCCGAAGTCCAGGTCACCGAGCCGACCGGCCCGGACACCCTGGTGTTCGTGCAGCTCAATGACACCAAGGTCTGCTGCCGCCTGGCGCCCGATGTGGCGCCGCAGGTGGGCGAGACCCTGACCCTGCAATTCGATCCGGCCAAAGTGTTGCTGTTCGATGCCAAGACCGGCGAGCGCCTGGGCACCGCTGCGTCGCTGCCGGCACAGGATCGTGCCGACAACGTGGCCCAGTTCAAGGGTCGCTGAATTAGGTAAGTTGTTGTTTTTATTAAAAAAAATGTAACCCGCGTTAGATAAAAACAGTTTAATAACAATAAAGACGAGGATGTAGGGATGAAAAAGCAACACAACAACACCCGGCTGATCTGCCAATTGTCAGCAGTGGCAGCCCTGGTCCTGTCCGCCAATGCGATGGCGGACGACGCGTTCAGCGCCGATTCCAAATGGATGACCGGCGATTGGGGCGGCGAGCGGACCAAGCTGATCGAGCAAGGTATCGATATCAAGGCTGACTACGTCGGCGAAGTCGGTGGCAACCTGAGCGGCGGCTACAACAACGACAAAACGGCGCGTTACGCTGACCAGTTCGGTCTGGGCGTGGCATTGGATCTGCAAAAGTTGTGGGGCTGGGATAACACCCAGGCCAAGATCCAGCTGACCAACCGTAACGGCCAGAACATCTCCAACGACCGTATCGGTGATCCGCGTGCCGGCACCTTGAGCTCGTCTCAAGAAGTGTACGGCCGTGGCCACATGGTGCGTCTGACCCAGTTCTGGATTCAGCACCAGATGTTCGACAACAAGCTGGACGTGAAGCTCGGTTACTTCGGTGAAGGCGAAGACTTCAACACCTTCCCGTGCGACTTCCAGAACCTGTCGTTCTGCGGCTCCCAGGTCGGCAACTACGTCAGCACCTGGTACAACTGGCCGGTCGCCCAGGCCGCGATCCGCGTGAAGTACCACATCACGCCTGAGCTGTATGCGCAGATCGGTGCGTACAACCAGAACCCGTCGCAGTTGGAGCACGGCAACGGCTTCAAACTCAGCGGCAGTGGCACCAAGGGCACCGTGATCCCGGTGGAATTGGTCTGGTCGCCGAAGGTCAATAACCTGCCGGGCGAATACCGTGTGGGTTACTACAAGAGCGCCGCCGACGCCAGCGACGTCCGTGAAGACGTCAACGGCAACGATGCTGCCACCACCGGCGCGGCCTACCGTACCCACAGCAGCAAAAAAGGCTATTGGTTCGTTGCACAACAGCAACTCACTACCCATAACGGCGACGCGTCCCGTGGTCTGAACATCGCGGCCAACGCCACGTTCCACGACAAGGACACCAACACCGTCGATAACTACCAGTCGATCATGTTGGTGTACAAAGGGCCTTTCGACGCACGTCCAAAAGACGATGTGGGGATTGGTGCCGCTCGTCTGCACGTCAACGATGACGTGAAGAAAAACGCCGAGCTGCTCAACGTTGCCAATGGCGTGAGCGACTACGACAACCCACTGTACGCACCGCTGCGCAGCACCGAGTACAACTACGAAATCAACTACGGTTTCCACGTCACCAACTGGCTGACCGTGCGTCCCAACCTGCAATACGTCGTCCACCCGGGCGGCGTGGATAAAGTCGACAACGCGCTGGTGGCCGGTCTGAAAATTCAGTCGGTGTTCTAACGCTGTTGCGATAAGCTCCTTCTCTCTGTGCGCATTTGCGGGTAGCCATGGCTATCCGCTTTTTTTTGGGTTGCACTGTGAAGATATTCAGGACCGTGGCACATGCATGAGCATCCGCTGCAACGCTTTTTCAAATCCCTGCGCGAGCGTCCGGTGTTCGCCTGGGAGCGCTTCCAGACGCGCGATGTGTTGGTGATCGACCATCCGTTGTGCCAGGCGGTATTCAGCCGCCAGGGCGCGCAATTGCTGCATTTTCAGCCCCGTGGGCAGAAACCCTGGTTGTGGTGCGCAGCCAAATGGCCACAAGTCGGTGCCATTCGCGGCGGCGTGCCGGTGTGCTGGCCGTGGTATGGCCGGCATCCCAGCGAGAATGCGTGGCCGTCCCATGGCTGGGCGCGGCTGATCGATTGGAAACTGCTCGACAGCAACACCGACGACGACGGCGTGCGCCTGCACTGGCAGTTGCAGTTGTGCGACTGGCAGGTGGACTTGCACGCGCACCTGGGCGAAACCCTGGAGTTGCGCTTGTGTACCGAGCATCAGGATGAGCTGCCGTGCCAACTGAGCCATGCGTTGCACGCTTACTGGCGGATTGGCAATGTCGGTGAGATAGCGCTGTCTGGGCTCGACGGGGCGCAAGGTTATGACCAGCTCAATCGCCAGGCTTGCCAGCAGGAAGGCGAGTTGCGCGTGGAAGGCGGGTGTCAGCGCGTGTTCCAGCATGAGGGCGAGCTACACCTCAAGGACCACGCCTGGCAGCGCGAATTGTGCATCGACACCGGCGACAGCGCCGACACCGTGGTGTGGCACCCGGGCAGCCGGCCGCTGTTGGGCGTCAGTTTTAATGAGGCGTCGGGGTTTGTATGCGTGGAGTCGGCGATGGCCGGGGCCAGCCTGGCGCCGGGGGAGCGGGCGCATCTGAGTTTGCAGGCCAGGGCTGGGGTTTAGCGCTGTTGCTGATACCGTCTTCGCGAGCCAGCCCGCTCCCACATTTGAAGCGTATTCCAAGGTAGGACTCGTCAAAATGTGGGCGCGGGCTGGCTCGCGAAGAGGCCGGGACTGCTGGAGGCATTGTCTGCCTCAGTTGAACTCGTCGCCAACCGGATACCGGCTGTCATTCAAGCTCTCTTTGATCTTGCGCAGGTGCGGCTGGAAGTCCACGCCACGGCGCAAGGTCATGCCGGTTGCCAGTACATCCAGCACCGTCAGTTGGATGATCCGCGAGGTCATCGGCATATAGATGTCGGTGTCTTCCGGCAGCGGAATGTTCAGGCTCACGGTGCTGACCTTGGCCAGCGGCGAGTTCTCGGCGGTCACACCCAGCACCGATGCGCCGTTTTCCCGGGCAATCCGCGCCACTTCCACCAGCTCGCGGGTACGCCCGGTGTAGGAGATGATCACGAACAGCTCGCCGGTGTGCGCCACCGAAGCAATCATGCGCTGCATCAGCACGTCGGCATGGGCGGTCACCGACAGGTTGAAGCGGAAAAACTTGTGCAACGCATCCATGGCCACCGGGGCGGACGCGCCGAGGCCGAAGAAGTGGATCTGGCGCGCCTGGATCAACAGGTCCACGGCCTTGCTGATCAGGTTCGGGTCGAGGGCCTGGCAGGCGCTGTCCAGAGAGGCAATGGCGCTGCCGAAGATCTTTTGGGTGTAGGCCTCGGGGTCATCATCGGCCTCCACCGCACGGCTGACATACGCCGCGCCGCTGGCCAGGCTTTGCGCCAGTTGCAATTTGAGTTCAGGGTAACCGCTGACGCCGAACGAACGGCAGAAACGGTTGACCGTCGGTTCACTGACCGAGGCGGCTTGGGCGAGGGCTGCGATCGAGAAGCGGGTCGCCTGCTGTGGGTTGAGCAGGATGACCTCGGCGACTTTTTTCTCGGCCTTGTTCAATTCTTCGAGGCGGTTCCGGATCTGTTCCAGAAGATTTCGCACGCGGTCCATACAGTGTTTCCTTGGGGCGACGATGCAAATAAAGGGTGGTCACCAATCGACGAGTGGCCCTTTGCGGTGGCCTATCCTACTTAGGGTAGCTGAACACCACCACTCGGAATGCGTATTTCGGGAAAATGTTGTGGTTATTACTACATTTTTCCTTGAGTGATGCCTTGAAAAAAGGTATTTGTAGCTTAACTTGATAAAAGAACAAACATCATGCCTTCGATAACGGTAGAACCCTGCACCTTTGCCCTGTTTGGCGCGTTGGGTGATCTGGCGCTGCGCAAGTTATTTCCTGCCCTCTATCAACTCGATGGTGCCGGGCTCTTGCACGACGACACGCGCATCCTGGCCCTGGCCCGCGAAGCCGGTTCCGAGCAACAGCACCTGGCGCATATTGAAACAGAACTGCGCAAATACGTCGGCAAGGAACTGGACGAAGCCATCGCCCAGCGTTTCCTGGCGCGCCTGACGTATGTTCACGTCGATTTCATGAACGCCGATGACTACGTGGTCCTGGCTGAAAAAGCCGGCACCGGGCAGCGCCTGATCGCCTACTTCGCCACGCCTGCGGCGGTGTACGGGGCGATCTGCGAAAACCTGTCCAAGGTCGGCCTGGCGGACAATACCCGCGTGGTGCTGGAAAAACCCATCGGCTCGGACCTGGAATCTTCGCGCAAGGTCAACGACGCTGTCGCACAGTTTTTCCCGGAAAACCGCACGTACCGCATCGACCATTACCTGGGCAAAGAAACCGTTCAGAACCTGATCGCCCTGCGTTTCGCCAACAGCCTGTTCGAGACCCAGTGGAACCAGAACTACATTTCCCACGTGGAAATCACCGTGGCCGAGCAGGTCGGCATCGAAGGCCGCTGGGGTTACTTCGACAAGGCCGGGCAACTGCGGGACATGATCCAGAATCACCTGCTGCAGCTGCTGTGCCTGATCGCCATGGACCCGCCGGCCGACCTGTCCGCCGACAGCATCCGCGACGAGAAGGTCAAGGTGCTCAAGGCCCTGGCGCCGATCACTCCGGACGGCCTGACCACCCAGGTGGTACGCGGCCAGTACATCGCCGGCTACAGCGCCGGCAAGCCGGTGCCGGGTTACCTGGAAGAAGAGAATTCCAACACCCAGAGCGATACCGAAACCTTCGTCGCCCTGCGCGCCGATATCCGCAACTGGCGCTGGGCTGGGGTGCCGTTCTACCTGCGCACCGGCAAGCGCATGCCGCAAAAGCTGTCGCAGATCGTCATCCACTTCAAGGAACCGTCCCACTACATCTTCGCCCCCGAGCAGCGCTTGCAGATCAGCAACAAACTGATTATCCGCCTGCAACCGGACGAAGGTATTTCCTTGCGCGTGATGACCAAGGAGCAGGGCCTGGACAAGGGCATGCAACTGCGCAGCGGTCCGCTGCAACTGAATTTTTCCGACACCTATCGCAGCGCGCGGATTCCCGATGCCTACGAGCGGTTGTTGCTGGAAGTGATGCGCGGCAATCAGAATCTGTTTGTTCGCAAAGATGAAATCGAAGCCGCGTGGAAGTGGTGTGACCAGTTGATCGCCGGGTGGAAAAAATCCGGTGATGCGCCCAAGCCGTATGCGGCGGGTTCCTGGGGGCCGATGAGCTCGATTGCACTGATCACGCGGGATGGGAGGTCGTGGTATGGCGATATCTGAATTGAAACTGCCTCAGGGCGTCACTGCCCATGAGTACCGTTCGCCGGCGTTGCTGGCCGATGGCCTGGCCAACGACGTGGCCGAACAACTGCGCGCGGCCATCAGTGCCCGTGGCGAAGCGACCCTGGTGGTGTCCGGCGGCCGCAGCCCCGTGGCGTTTTTCCAGAACCTGGCCAAGCAGGGTCTGGACTGGTCCAAGGTCACCGTCAGCCTGGCCGATGAGCGCTGGGTGCCGGTGGAGCACGTCGACAGCAATGCCGGCCTGTTGAAGAAGTACCTGTTGCAAGGCCCGGCAGCCAAGGCCAAGTTCCTCAGCCTGTACAGCGCCGCCGCCAATCTTGAAGATGCCGCCGAGCAGGCCGATCGCCTGCTGGCCGAACTGCCAGCCATTGATGTGCTGGTACTGGGCATGGGCGACGACGGCCACACCGCGTCGTTGTTCCCCAACAGTCCGAACCTGAGCGAAGCCCTGCAGGCCGACGGTACCCGCCGTTGCTGGCCGATGCTCGCGCCGACCGTGCCACGCCAGCGCCTGACCATGAGTCGCGCGCTGCTGGCTACGGCGAACTACACCGTACTGTCGATCTCCGGCAGTTCGAAATTGACCACGTTGAGCGCCGCGCTGGCCAGCAACGACGTTGCTGCCATGCCGATTCGCGCATTTTTGCAACCTACATTAGAGATTTACTGGTGCCCATGAGCCAAGGATCAGCCGCTATGAAAAGCCCTCAATCGACCGTGTCCATGGCGGATAAAGTTGCCCTGATCGACAGCCTCTGCGCCAAGGCGCGGATCCTGCCGGTGATCACCATCGCCCGTGAACAAGACATCCTGCCACTGGCCGACGCCCTGGCAGCCGGTGGTTTGACCGCATTGGAAGTGACCCTGCGTTCCGAGTTCGGCCTCAAGGCCATTCAGGTCCTGCGCGAGCAACGCCCGGAGTTGTGTACCGGCGCCGGCACCGTGCTCGATCGGCATATGCTCGAAGCCGCGGAGGTTGCCGGCTCGCAATTTATCGTCACCCCCGGCATTACCCGCGACCTGCTTGAAGCTTCGGTCCACAGCCCGATCCCACTGCTGCCGGGCATCAGCAATGCCTCCGGAATCATGGAAGGCTATAGCCTGGGTTATCGCCGCTTCAAACTGTTCCCGGCCGAAGTCAGCGGCGGCGTCGCAGCCATCAAAGCCCTGGGCGGCCCGTTTGGCGAAGTGAAATTCTGCCCGACCGGCGGCGTCGGCCCGGCCAATATCAAGAGCTACATGGCGTTGAAAAACGTGATGTGCGTGGGCGGTAGCTGGATGCTCGACCCGGAATGGGTCAAGAACGGCGACTGGGCGCGTATCCAGGAAGTCACCGCCGAGGCACTGGCGCTGCTGGACTGAGCTGATTCATCGAATCGTTGTTGCTGTGCTTAACGGCATTTTTGCGGTGCGCTTGGTCGGCGGACCGCTTTTTTTTGCCTGCGCAAAACCTTGAGACCCACACATCTTCAAATGTGGGAGGGAGCTTGCTCCCGATAACGGTGTATCAGCCGATATTTTCGCTGACTGACACTCTGCAATCGGGAGCAAGCCCCCTCCCACATTTTTCAGTCCGCGCTGAGTGCGGTGATGGCGTTGATCAGTGCATGGATATCTGCGGTTGATGTCGCCAACCCCGGTGTCACCCGGATACAGGTGCCGAACGCCGCTCCACTGCGGGTAGTGGTAAACAGGTTGTAGTTGCGGATCAGCGACTGCAAGGCTTCGGTGGCGTTGCGGGTGAAGGCGACCGATTCGGGGTCGGCGTCGATCAGTTCGGCCAGTTGGCGGCGGATCTCGACGTTTTCGCCCTGCTCGAAACGCTGGCGCACATGCACCGCGTTACTGCGGTTGATAAACGCGACGTGCTCGAGGTACTGCGCTTGCACCACGCGGCTCATGCGCCCGAAGTAGCCGTTTTCCAGGTTGATCGGGCCTGGCTCCAGTGCATAGCGGTCGGCGATGGCCTGCCAGTGCGCTTCGTTGGCTGCATTGCATGGCATGGTGCGGGTTCCTAGTGACGAGGCGCGGGTTTGCCGTGCTTGGCGCGCAGTGGTTCCAGCAGTTCAGACAGGCCGTTGTGGTCGATTTCCTGCATCAATGCCAGCAACCCGCCCAGCTCACCGTGGGGGAAACCTTCGCGGGCGAACCAGTTCAGGTAGGGGCCGGGCAGGTCGGCGATGATCCGTCCCTTGTACTTGCCGAAGGGCATTTCGCGGGTGATCAGCAGTTCGAGTTTTTCGGGGTTCATGACGGCTCAGGCGTTTGCATCGAGGTCTTGGAAAATACAGGCATTCTGCATGAAGGCCAAATGACAGATCATGCAAATAACGCACATACAG